>NZ_CP121648.1:318055-636111 GCF_029714205.1 Methylobacterium sp. CB376
CGTGGTTCATGCCGATCTCGAACACCCCGAAGGCGCTCGCCGCCGGCATGCGCCCGAGCGTCAGGGGCACGCCCCAATGGTTGTTGTAGGAGGCGACCGAGGCGTGGGTGGCGCCCTGCGCCGCCAGGACGTGGCGCAGGGCCTCCTTGGTGCCGGTCTTGCCGACCGAGCCCGTCACCGCGACGATGCGGGCGCGGCTGCGCGCCCGCGCCGCCGCCGCGAGCTTCCGCATGGCGGCGAGCACCGGATCCTCGCCCGCCTCCGGCACCGCGACGAGCGGGCCGGCGCCGGCGAGGTCCGCGGCGCGCGCCTGCGACACCACGGCGGCGCCCGCGCCGCGCGCGAGCGCGTCGCGGACGAAGTCGTGGCCGTCGCGCTGCTCGCCCCGGATGGCGAAGAACAGGTCGCCGACCTTCAGGGTGCGGGTGTCGATCGACAGGCCGGAGAGCGGCGCGTCGGGCGCGCCGTCGAGCGCGCGGCCGCCGGTGGCGGCCAGCACCGCGTCCAGGGTCCAGAGAGGCTCGGTCATGCACGCGTCTCCTCGATCGCGCTCAGCACCGCGTCGCGGTCCGAGAACGGAAGCGTGCGGTCGCCGATGATCTGGCCGGTTTCATGGCCCTTGCCGGCCACGACCAGCACGTCGCCCGGCGCGAGGTCGCGCACGGCGGCGCGGATCGCCTCGGCCCGGTCGCCGATCTCCTCCGCGCCCGGGGCGGCGGCCAGGATCTCGGCCCGGATTGCGGCCGGCTCCTCGCTGCGCGGATTGTCGTCCGTGACGATGACCCGGTCGGCGCCCGCGACCGCGATGCGCCCCATCATCGGGCGCTTGGCCCGGTCGCGGTCGCCGCCGCAGCCCATCACGCAGACGAGGCGCCCGGTCGCGAAGGGCCGCAGGGCCTGGAGCACGCCCGCCAGGGCCTCGGGCTTGTGGGCGTAGTCGACGACGCAGAGCGCCCCGCGATGGGTCGCCACCCGCTCGAGCCGCCCCGGCACGCCCGCGAGGTGGCCGAGCGCCCCGATCACCGCCTCCAGCCGGCCGCGCCCGGCCGGGGTGGCAAGGACGAGGGCCGCCGCCACCAGGGCGTTCTCGACCTGGTAGGAGCCGACCAGGGGCAGGTCCACCGTGAGCGCGCGCCCCTGCGCCGCGAGGGTGAGGCGCTGCGCGAAGCCCCGGGTCTCGACCGCGTCGAGGCGCAGGGTCTCGCCCGCGCGGCCCGTGGTGACGAGGGGCAGGGAGCGGGCGCGGATCGCCGCCACCGCGCGGTCCGCCATCGGCCCGTCCGCGTTGACGATCGCGGTCGCGCCCTCGGGCAGCAGGTCCTCGAACAGGCGCAGCTTGGCGGCGAGGTAGGCCTCGACCGTGCGATGGTAGTCGAGGTGGTCGTGGCCGAGATTGGTGAAGGCGGCGGCGGTCAGGCGCACGCCGTCGAGGCGGCGCTGCTCGATCCCGTGGGAGGAGGCCTCCATGGCGAGGTCGGTGATGCCGTCGCGGGCGAGCCGGTCGAGGGTCTCGTGCAGGGTGACCGGGTCGGGGGTCGTGAGCGCCCCGTAGGCGGCGCCCTCTCCGGTCACCACGCCGAGGGTGCCGAGGCTCGCCGAGCGGCGGCCGAGCCGCGCGAGGATCTGCCGGACGAAATCCGCGACCGAACTCTTGCCGCTGGTGCCGGTCACCGCGACGACCGTGGCGGGCTGGCCCGGATGCAGGCGCGCGGCCGCGAGCGCCAGGGCGCGGCGGGCATCGGGCACGGAGAGGTAGGCCACCGCCTGCGGCAGGTCGGCCGGCCGGGGCCCCTCCGCCACCATGGCGACGGCGCCGGCGGCCGCGGCCTGGGCGGCGAAGAGGCGCCCGTCCGCCCGGGTGCCCGGCACCGCCACGAAGACCGCGCCGGGCCCGACGCGCCGGCTGTCGGCCGTGAGGGCGGCGACCGGCAGCGCGGACGCGGCGCCCGCGGCCTCGGGGAAGAGCGCGCCGAGGGTCGTGGTCCCGCTCATCGCGCGCCGACCTGGTTGGCGTGGTAGGCGCCGAGCTTCACCATCAGCGGGAAGGGATTGGTCGGACCCTCGAATTTCGGCGGAAGCCCCAGGATCGGCGCCACGCGGGACAGGATCCGGCCCGTCACCACGCCGGAATTCCACGCCGCCGTGGCGTAGCCGCCCGATTCCGCCGCCACCGCCTGCGGCTCGTCCATGACCGTGACGAACAGGTACTTGGGCTTGTCCATCGGGGCGGCCGCCATGAAGGTGGTGAACAGCCGGTTCTTCACGTAATGGCCGCGGATCACCTTCTCGGCGGTGCCGGTCTTGCCGCCGACAAAGTAGTAGGGGTTGTCCGCCTTCTTGGCCGAGCCCTCGGTGGCGTTGAGGCGCATGATGAAGCGCATGGCCTCGCTGGTCTGCGGCGTCAAGACCTGGACGGCCTTCTCGCGGGCGGCGGCCTCGTCGCGGCGCAGGAAGGTCGGGGTGATCAGGAAGCCGCCGTTGGTGATCGCCGCGACCGCGGCGGCGGCCTGGAGCGGCGCCACCGCCAAGCCGTGGCCGAACGCGATGGTGATCGTGTTGATCTCGGTCCAGCGCGGCGGGACGATCGGCTCGGCGCTTTCCGGCAATTCCGTGCGCATGCGGTCGAGCAGGCCCATCTTCTTCAGGAAGGCCTTGTGGCCGGGCACGCCGACGCCGAGCGCCATCTTGGCCGAACCGATGTTGGAGGAGTGGGTGAACACCTCCGGCATGGTGATGACGCGGTTGGTGCCGTGGTACTCGTGGATCTTCTGGCGCCCCCAGGACAGCACGCCGCCGCGGGTGTCGAAGGTCGAGTTCACGGTGAACTTGCCGGATTCGAGCGCCATGGCGAGCGTCATGGCCTTGAAGGTCGAGCCCATCTCGTAGACGCCGACGTTCATCCGGTTGATGCGGTCGGGGTTGAGCGCGTCGGCGGGCTCGTTCGGGTCGAAATCGGGCAGGGAGGCCAGGGCCAGAACCTCGCCGGTATTCACGTCGAGGATCATCGCGGCCGCCGCCTTGGCCCGGTAATGCTCCATGCCCCAGGCCAGTTCGTCGCGCACGGCGTGCTGCGCGCGCAGGTCGATCGAGAGCTGGACCGGGGCGAGGTCGGCCGACTTCTCGATGAAGCCGAGGTTGTTGAGGTCCTTCAGGCCCGTCTTGTCGATGTACTTCTCCATCCCGGCGATGCCGACGTTGTCGAGGTTGGCGAAGCCGAGGACGTGGGCGGCCGCGACGCCGTTCGGGTAGACGCGCTTGTGGTCGGGCAGGAAGCCGATCCCCGGGATGCCGAGGCGGTGCACCTCCGCCTGCTGCTTGGGCGTCAGCTCGCGCTTGATCCAGACGAAGCCCGCGCCCTTGCGCTTGGGGGTGAGCTTGGCGCGCAGCTCCGCGGCGTTCAGGTCGGGCAGGACGGCGGTGAGCAGTTCGACCGCCTCGTCCTTGTCGACGATGTTGCCGGGCTCCGCGAAGGCCGACACCGTGCGGATGTCGGTGGCCAGGATCTCGCCGTTGCGGTCGACGATGTCGGGCCGGATCGCGGTCGCGGCGGCCGCGGCGACGCGCTGGGCTTGGCTCGACGGCTCCTCGGGGATCGCCGCCGTGAGGACGAGGCGCCCGATGATCACCGCGAAGACCCCGCCGAAGACGACGCCGACGAGGTTGACGCGCGCGCCGCTGCGCTCGACGGCGAAGCGGAACATCGCGCGCAGGATGGCGAGGAGGCGGGAGGGCCGCGGCGGGGCGGCCTCCGGGGCGGCCTCCGGGGCGGGATCGGGAGAGGCGTCGGACACGGGAGAACCTACCTCGTCGCCGTCGGGGTGCGGGTGGACGTGCGGGGGGCGTGGCGGAGGGAGAGGCGCCGGGCGGCTTGGTGCCGGGAGAATGGGCGGCGGTCGAGCCGGTGGTCCGCGGCTCGTCCCCGCCCCGGCCCGCGCCCGGGCGCTCCCTCGAGGTGGGCGTCGCGGTCGCGAGCAGGCCGAGGGATTCGAGCTTGCGGGCGATCTCGTCGCCGCGATCGGCCCGGGCCGGCAGGTCGGCGAGGCGCCCGAGATGCTCGGTGCCGATCGGTTCGAGCCGGAGGTACTTGTCGACCGCGGCCTGGAGGCGGTCGGGCCGGGTGAGGAGCTGCCACTCGGCCCGCAGCACGGCCGTGGCCTCGCGCTCGCGGCGCAGGCGGCTCTTCAGCTTGGCGACCTGCTCGGCCTGATAGAGGGTCTCGTACTTGATCGAGTAGGCGTAGATAGCCGAGGTGATCAGCCCCGCGATGGCGAGGAGGTGGAGGAGACGGATCACCGGCGGCCTCCCCGCTCGCGGGGCGGCAGGGCGGCGAGGGCCGCGAGCGCCGCCAGGGGCTCGGGCGCCGGGGCGTCGGTGCGCTCGCCCGCGCGCAGCTTGGCCGAGCGCGCCCGCGGATTGGCGGCGGCCTCGGCCTCGCTCGGGCCGACCGGGCCCTTGGTCACCAGGGTGAAGCTGCGCGGGACGGGCCGCTCGGCCATCGGCAGGTGGCGGGAGGCCGAGACCGCCCGGCCGCTGCGCGCCGAGAAGAACTGCTTGACGATGCGATCCTCCAGCGAGTGGAAGGTGACGACGGCGAGCCGCCCGCCGGGGCGGAGGATCCGCTCGGCCGCGTGCAGCGCCCGGTTGAGCTCGCCGAGCTCGTCGTTCACCGCGATGCGCAGGGCCTGGAAGGTGCGGGTCGCCGGATGGATCCCGCTGCCGGGCTCCGCCCGCACCACGCCAGCGACGATCTCGGCGAGCGCCCCGGTCGTGGCGATGGGCGCGCGGCGGCGCGCCTCCAGGATGGCGCGGGCCACGGCCCGCGACCGCCGCTCCTCGCCGAAATGGTAGATGATGTCGGCGAGTTCCGCCTCCGGCGCCCCGTTGACGAGGTCGGCGGCGCTGGTCCCCGCCCCCTCCATGCGCATGTCGAGGGGGCCGTCGGCCCGGAAGGAGAAGCCGCGCTCGGCGCGGTCGAGCTGCATGGAGGACACGCCGATGTCGAGCACGACGCCGTCCACGGCCTCGACGCCCTCCCGGCGCACGATGGCGTCGAGGTCGCCGAAGCGGCCCTGGACCAGGCGCAGGCGCCCGCCCGCCGCCGCCGCGAGCTCCTGCCCGGCCGCGACGGCGGTCGGGTCGCGGTCGATGGCGATGACCCGCAGGTCCGGGTCGGCGGCGAGGAGCGCGCGGCTGTAGCCGCCCGCCCCGAAGGTGCCGTCCACGACGACGCCCGGCCCCTCGCCGAGGCGCAGCACGCCGCGCACCTCCGCGAGCAGCACGGGGATGTGGGGCGCCCCGCTCATCGGGCCGCTCCGCCGGCTTCCGGCCGGCCGCGGCGCCGCCTCGCGGCGGCGGACTCGCTCGCCTGACGGTCCATGATGCTCCGCAATCTGCGAGGGCCGCGCACCCGGCCGGATCCGGCGCCGCACGACCGCCCGCGCCCCGCCCGAGAACGCGCCGGCCCGCTGGCCGCCGGGGACTCGCCCGTGCGCCGGTTTGGGTTGCGCCGTCAATGAGTTGGGCTGGGCTATCATGGGCCTCCGGGAGCGTCAACGCGGCCCTGCGGGGGAGGCCGCCTCGACGGAGCCCGATCAGACGGCAGCAACGTTAATGAAGGCTTGCGGAAATCGCCTCCCACCCGGGGAACGTGCAGCCCGCCCTCGCCTTCGGGTGAGCGGAATGGGGATCAGCCGGCCTGTAAGCCGGGTTCTGTAGGGCCCGGCGGACCCTCGCGGGTCCCCCGGACGTGGCGGCCATTCCTCTGGGACGGCCGTTGCCGGCCGCCTCGAGCAACCAACCCGGGCGACGGGCCTGGGGAGAGGCCTGGGCGGGCCGTCGGCCCGCCCGTGTCGCCCCTATTCGGTCTTGCTCCCGGTGGGGTTTGCCGTGCCGTCCGCGTTGCCGCGTCCGCGGTGCGCTCTTACCGCACCCTTTCACCCTGACCGGCGCGGGCCGCGCGGCCCGCCCGGCGGTCTCCTCTCTGTGGCACTGTCCCTGGGGTCGCCCCCGCCGGATGTTATCCGGCACCGTCTCTCCATGGAGCCCGGACTTTCCTCCCTGCCCGAGGGCAGAGCGGCCGCCCGGCCGGCTGATCGGCGCGATGTGCGACGGGAGGCGCCCCGCGTCAAGGCGCGGCGCGGGTTGCCGGGTCCGGAGGCCGCTCCTACCTGCCCGGGCAAGGCCGCGCCCGACGCGGCCGACGAGACCAGGAGGCAGTCCATGAGCGAGACCGTCGAGGCCGGCTGGACGCTGGAGACCGTGCAGCAATTGCGGGCGATGGCGCGCGAGGGCGTCGCGCCCGCGGTGATGAGCCTGAAGCTCAAGCGCTCGGTCACGCAGATCCACGCCAAGCTCGCCGAACTCGGTATCACGCCGTCCGCCAAGAGCAGAGACTGAGCTGAGACTTGCGGCGGGCGCGGCCGGGATCCGCCGGGGCGCCCGCTCTCCTACGGGATCAGGGCGAAGAACAGGAAGGAGGCGAAGACCACGAGGTGCACGATCCCCTGCAGCACGGTCGTGCGCCCGGTGCCGAGCGTGATCACCGCCACGAGCAGCGTGAGCGCGAGCAGCACCTGATCCTTCGGGGGCAGGCCCAGCACCAGGGGCCGCCCGATCAGGACCGAGACCAGGGCCACGGCCGGGATCGTCAGCCCGATCGTCGCCAGGGCCGAGCCGAGGGCGAGGTTCATGCTGGTCTGGAGCCGGTTCGCCCGGGCGGCGCGCAGGGCCGCCAGCCCCTCCGGCATCAGCACGAGCGCGGCGATCACGATGCCGGAGACGGATTTCGGCACGTCGGCCACGTCGATCGCCCGTTCCAGGGTCGGGGTGAGCGCCTTGGCGAGGCCGACGACCGCCACCAGGCAGGCGAGGAGGAGCCCGAAGCTCGCCAGCGCGACGCGGGCGGGCGGCGGGCCGGCATGCTCCTCCTCGGTGCCCCCCTCGGGCAGGAAGTAGTCCCGGTGGCGCACCGTCTGCACGAACACGAAGGCGCCGTAGAGGGTGAGCGAGGCCGCCCCCGCGAAGAGGAGCTGGGGCACGGTGAAGGCCGGCCCGGGAGTGCTCACGAAGTTCGGCAGGACGAGGGTGAGCGTGACCAGCGCCGCCAGCACCGCCAGGGCCGCGAGCGCTCCCTGCAGGGCGAAGCCCTGCTCGTGGTGGCGCACCCCGCCGGCGAGGAGGCAGAGCCCGACGAGCCCGTTGCAGATGATCATCACGGCGGAGAAGACCGTGTCGCGGGCGAGCGCCGCCTTCTCGGGCCCGCCCGCCACCATCACCGAGACGATCAGCGCGACCTCGATCACCGTGACCGAGAGCGCGAGCACCAGCGTGCCGAAGGGCTCGCCCACCCGGTGGGCCACCACCTCGGCGTGGAAGACGGCCGCGAACACGGTGGCGACGAGCCCGGCCGCCGCGGCCGCGAGGAGCAGCGCGGGCGGCTCCGTCAGGATGGCGGCGGCCAGCAGGAGCCACGCCACCAGCGGCGAGGCCCATGCCCAGACCGGCATCCCGCCCGCGGGAACCTGCATCGTCCCGGCCCTCCTCCCGGCGCCCGCCGCTACCAAGTGCCGGTGTTCGGCATCGACGCCCAGGGCTCCCGCGGCGGCTTCGCCCCGCCCTTCTGCAGGATCTCGATCGAGATGCCGTCGGGCGAGCGCACGAAGGCCATGTGGCCGTCGCGCGGCGGGCGGTTGATGGTCACGCCGGCGGCCTGCAGCTTGGCGCAGGTCTCGTAGATGTCGTCCACCTGATAGGCGAGGTGGCCGAAATTGCGCCCGCCCGTGTAGTCCTCCGGGTCCCAGTTGTAGGTGAGTTCGAGGAGCGGCGACCGCGACTCCCGGGCGCGGGCGACGTCGCCCGGGGCGGCCAGGAAGACCAGGGTGAAGCGGCCCTTCTCGTTCTCGACCCGGCGCACCTCCTCCAGGCCGAACTTGCCGCAATAGAAGTCGAGGGCGCGGTCGAGGTCGGCGACCCGGACCATCGTGTGCAGGTATTCCATCGTCGGGGCTCCTCGGGGACCGCGGCCATATGTGGGTCCGGGCGCCGTCGGGTCAACGCGGGGCGCCCCGCCGCCGCGTTGCGCGGGCCCGGATGCGGGCTACAAGAGGGGACGCCCGCCGCCCGTCAGGAGCCCGCCCGCCCCATGCGCACCGAGTCCCCGCCGATCGTCCGCCTCGCCGATTACCGGCCGAGCGACTACCTGATCGACCGGGTCGATCTCAACGTGCGGCTGCACCCGACCGAGACCCGGATCTCCGCCACCCTGGCGCTGCGGCCCAACCCGCGCGGCGAGGCCGGTGCGCCGCTCCACCTCGACGGCGACGACCTCGCGCTGCTGGCGGTCGCCCTCGACGGCCAGCCGACCGCGCCGGGGGCGATCGAACTCGGCCCCCTGGGCCTCACCCTGCACCGGCCGCCGCAGCGCCCCTTCGTGCTCAGCCTCGAGACGCAGGTGAACCCGAGCGCCAACACCAAGCTGATGGGGCTCTACCGCTCGAACGGCGTCTACTGCACCCAGTGCGAGGCGGACGGGTTCCGGCGCATCACCTACTTCCTCGACCGGCCGGACGTGCTCGCGGTCTACACCACCCGGATCGAGGCCGACCGGGACGAGGCGCCGGTGCTCCTCGGCAACGGCAACCCGGTCGAGGCGGGCGAGGCCGGGCCGGGGCGCCACTACGCCGTCTGGCACGATCCCCACCCGAAGCCCGCCTACCTGTTCGCCCTGGTCGGCGGCCGGCTCGGCCGCATCGCCACCCGCTTCACCACCATGGAGGGCCGCGACGTCGCGGTCGCGGTCTACGTCGAGCCGGGCAAGGAGGCGCGCGCGCCCTACGCCCTCGACGCCGTCACCCGCGCCATGGCCTGGGACGAGCGGCGCTTCGGCCGCGCCTACGACCTCGACGTCTTCAACGTCGTCGCGGTCTCCGACTTCAACATGGGCGCGATGGAGAACAAGGGCCTCAACATCTTCAACGACAAGTACGTGCTGGCCAGCCCCGACACCGCCACCGACACGGACTACGCCAACATCGAGGCGATCATCGCCCACGAGTATTTCCACAACTGGTCGGGCAACCGGGTGACCTGCCGCGACTGGTTCCAGCTCTGCCTCAAGGAGGGCCTGACGGTCTTCCGCGACCAGGAATTCTCCTCCGACGAGCGCTCGCGCCCGGTCCACCGCATCGCCGAGGTGCGCACCCTGCGCGCGCGCCAGTTCCCGGAGGATGCGGGGCCGCTCGCCCATCCGGTCCGGCCCCAGGCCTACCGGGAGATCAACAACTTCTACACGGCGACGGTCTACGAGAAGGGCGCCGAGATCGTCAGGATGCTGGGCACCCTGCTCGGCCCGGCGGCGTTCCGGGCCGGCATGGACCTGTTCTTCGCGCGCTGCGACGGCACCGCCGCCACCGTGGAGGATTTCCTGGCCGCCTTCGCGCAGGTGAGCGGGCGCGACCTCGCCGCCTTCTCGCGCTGGTACGCGCAGGCCGGCACCCCGACCGTGTCGGTGGCCGGGCGCTACGACCCGGCCCAGCGCAGCTACACCCTCGACTTCCACCAGAGCCTGCCGGCCGTCGCCACGGAGGCGGCCGGCGGCGGCCCGCCCCAGCCCCTGGTGATCCCGGTCGCCCTCGGCCTCGTCGGCCGCGGCGGCGGCGCCCTCGAGGCCCGCTCGGACCGGGTGCGGGACGGCGTCTTCGTGCTGGAGGGCGAGAGCGACCGCCTCGTCTTCACGGAGGTGGCGGCCGAGCCGGTGCCCTCCCTGTTCCGGGGCTTCTCGGCCCCCGTGAAGGTCGCCCATTCCCTCGACACGGCCCAGCGCCTGACCCTGCTCGCCCACGACAGCGACCCGTTCAACCGCTGGCAGGCGGCCCAGAACCTCGCCCTCGACCTGGTCACCGCGCGGGCGCGGCTCGGTGCCCCGATCGAGGCCGATGCGGGCCCGGAGGCGGCCGCCCTCGCGGAGGCGCTCGGCGCCTTCCTGGACGGGGAGGCCCTGCGGGACCCGGCCTTCGCGGCCCTGGTCCTGGCGATCCCGGGCGACCAGGAGGCCGCGCAGGAGATCAGCACCAACGTCGACCCGGACGCGATCCACCGCGCCCGCTGGACCCTGCGGGCCCATCTCGGCCGCGCCCTGCTGCCGCGGCTCGTCGCCCTGCGCGACGCGCTCGCGGCCCCGCCCGGCAGCCCGTTCAGCCCCGACGCCGCGAGCGCCGGGCGCCGGTCCCTGCGCAACGCCGCCCTGGACCTGATCGCGGCGGCCGATCCCGCCCGCGGGACGGCGCTCGCCGAGGCGCAGCTGCGCGAGGCCGACAACATGACCGACCGCCTCGCCGCCCTGGCGGTGCTGACGCTCCTGCCCGGCGAGGCGCGCGAGCGCGCCCTCGCGGCGTTCGGGGAGACCTACCGGGGCGAGCCCCTCGTCCTCGACAAGTGGTTCGCCCTCCAGGCGATGATCCCCGAGGCCGGCACCGTGGCGCGGGTGCGGGCGCTGATGCGCCACGAGGGCTTCTCGGCCTCGAACCCGAACCGGGTGCGGGCGCTGGTCGGCAGCTTCAGCCTCAACAACCCGACCCAGTTCCACCGGGCGGACGGTGCCGGCTACGAACTCCTCGCCGAGACGGTGCTCGACGTCGACTCGCGCAACCCCCAGGTCGCGGCACGTTTGCTCACGGCCTTCAACACGTGGCGGATGATGGAGCCGACCCGGCGCGCCCGCGCGGAGGCGCAGCTGCGCGCCATCGCGGCCGCCCCCGGCCTGTCTCCCGACGCGGGCGACATCGCCAGCCGCTCCCTGGCGCCGGCCCGGCACCACATAAACACCTGATAGAGAGACGCAATTTCGATTCGAAGCCATCCCGCGGCGCGACCCCTTAACAAAAGTCTAACGCCCGCCCTGCCCCTGGGATCAGCTGGACAAATCAGCTGTGGAAATGTCACATGAGGCGGTGATTCGGGGGCGGGGCGTGTCGCCGAGTCGCTTCACCGAAGCGTGCGGGGGAAGAGAGTATGCTGGAGGCGGATCCCGCCCCACTCACTGCTCGTGCGGCCACGATCCTCGGCATCGCGCGGGCCCTCACCCCGGCGCACCAGCGCCTGGCTCGCGCCGAATCCTGGCTGCGCGTGGCGATCCCGGCGGTGATCGGCCTGTTCCTGGTCTGCCTGTTCGCGATCACGGCGACCCAGCTGATGTCCCAGCGCCGCGACGCCGTCGCGGAGGCCGGCCGGGAGATCGACCTCCTGGCCCGGCTCGCCGCCGCGACCCTGGCGCAGGGCGGCGGCCTCGACGGGGCGGTGCCCGCGGGCGCGCTCATCCCCGGCCGCGAGATCCACCTGATCGGACCCGACGAGGTGATCACGGCCTCCCTTCCGGTGCCGCTCCCGCCGGGGCGCAGCCTCGGGGAACATCTCGGCGAGGCGCAGCCGCTCCTCATCCTGGGGGAGCGGGCGGGCCTCATGACCGTCGGCCTCCGCGGCGCCCCGGCCCTCGCCACCCTGCGGGCGCTGCCGGGGGGCCAGCAGCGGGTCGCGGTGGTGCAATCCCTCGACACCGTGACGGCGGCCTGGCAGGGCCGGGCCCGCACCGAGGCGATGGTGATCGGCACCGCCACCCTGGTGATCGTCTGCATCGGCCTCGCCTACACCCTGCAGGCCGACCGGGCGCGGGCGGTGGACCGGGTCTGCGAGCAGGTCCGCCAGCGCCTCGACACGGCGCTCTGCCGCGGGCGCTGCGGCCTGTGGGACTGGGACATCGCCCGCGGGCGGATCTACTGGTCGGACTCGATGTACCAGCTCCTCGGCTACACCCGGGAGCACGAGTTCCTGTCCTTCGGCGACGTGAACGCCCTCGTCCACCCGGACGACACCGACCTCTACGGCCTCGCGAGCCAGCTCGCCGCCCAGGACGCCACCGTCGACCACGAGTTCCGGATCCGCAGCGCCGCGGGCGAGTGGATCTGGCTCAAGGCCCGCGCCGAGATCGTGCGCGACCAGGAGGATGGCGGGCGCCACCTGGTCGGGATCGCCATCGACATCTCCGAGCAGCGCCGCCTCGCGGAATCGACCGCGACCGCCGACATGCGCCTGCGCGACGCCGTCGAGGCGGTCTCGGAGGCCTTCGTGCTCTGGGACGCGCAGAACCGCCTCGTCCTGTGCAACTCGAAATTCCGCCGCCTGCACGCCCTCACGCCGGAGGACGCGCAGCCGGGCCGCCGCTACGACACCATCATGGGCCGGGCGGCCGTGCCGCCGGTGCGCCGCGAGATCCAGGCCGGCGAATTCGCCGAGACCGGCGCGCGCACCTTCGAGGCCGAGCTCGCCGACGGGCGATGGCTCCAGATCAGCGAGCGCCGCACCAAGGACGGCGGCTACGTCTCGGTCGGCACCGACATCACCGCCCTCAAGCGCCACCAGGAGCGCCTCGTCGAATCCGAGCGCCAGCTGATCGCCACGATCGCCGACCTCAAGCGCTCCCGCCGCACCCTCGAACTTCAGACCCAGCAGCTCGCCGACCTCGCCGAGCGCTACCTCGACCAGAAGGCCCAGGCCGAGAGCGCCAACCGCTCCAAGTCCGAGTTCCTGGCCAACATGAGCCACGAGCTGCGCACCCCCCTCAACGCGATCCTGGGCTTCGCCGAGGTGATGCAGGACGAGGTCTTCGGGCATCTCGGCTGCGAGAAGTACCGCGAATATTGCCGCGACATCCGTTCCAGCGGCCAGTACCTGCTCTCGGTGATCGACGACATCCTGGACATGTCGCGCATCGAGGCGCGCCGCGTGACCCTCGCCAAGCAACCCCTGCCGGTGGCGGAGGTGCTGGAGCGGGTGCTCAAGGTCGTCGCCGAGGCGGCGCGGGCCAAGGGCCTCACCCTCAGCGTCGAGATGAACGCGGACGCGGTGGTGCTGGCGGATGCCCGCGCCCTGCACCAGATCCTGCTCAACCTGCTCCAGAACGCCGTGAAGTTCACGCCCGACGCGGGCCGCGTCGCGGTGCGCACGCGGCGGGCCCTCGATGCCGTCCACATCTACGTGGAGGATAGCGGCATCGGCATCCCGCGCACGGTGCTGCCGAAGCTCGGCGCGCCCTTCGAGCAGGTCGAGAGCAACCTCTCGCGCAGCTTCAAGGGCTCGGGCCTCGGCCTCGCGATCGCCCGCTCCCTGACCGAGCTGCATGGCGGGCGCCTGCGCATCCGCTCGGAGGTCGGCTCGGGCACCATCGTGCTGGTGCGGCTGCCCCAGCCGCCGGGCGACGCGCCCTTCGCGCGCGAGGGCGCGGTGGCAGCGCTGCCGGCTCCGGTGGCCTGATCCGGGATCCGGTCGATCCAAGCGGCTCCCGGATCATCCGCTGTCCGGACGATCGCTTCCGGAACGCGCATGACGAGCCCGCGCGGCGCGCGAGCGAAGCCCCAATCCGTCATCCCGAAGGGATCGAGCGGATCGGGGATGAGGGGCCGACCCTCCGTGGCCGTGCGGGACGGGGGCTTCGCTCGACCTCGGCTCCCGAGGTCGCGGACCGGTCCCGGCTCGGCGGCGAGGGACGGACCATCGACGGGGAGGGCCGCGGCCCTCCCCGCGCCCGTCACGCCAGCAGGCGCTCGAACCACGCCCTGACCTCGGCGCGCGTCTCCGCCAGCCGGGCCAGCAGCGCCGCCTCGTCGGGCAGGCCCGCGGCGGCGGCGAGGCGGGCGCGGGTAGCGGGGGCGGCGCCCTTCTCGAAGGAGCCCTCCACCATCAGGCGCTGCCAGTGATGCACGTCGTCGAGGAGCCGGTAGGCCTCGCGGAGCGCGTCGGCGGCCTCGTCCGGCAGCAGGCCGCGCGCCCGCGCCGCGGCGAACAGGGACGGGGCGTCGCGCCCGATCAGGTCCGGATGCGCGGCGGCGTGGGTGAGGACCAGGGCCTGGGCCAGGAAATCGAGGTCGAGGAGGCCCCCCGGGGAGAGTTTGAGGTCGTGGGGACCGCCGTCGCCCTTCTCGCGGGCGATGAGCGCGCGCATGTCGCGCACCTCCCGGGCGACGAGGGCGGCGTCGCGGGGACTCTCCAGGATCGCCGCGACGGCCGCCTCGATCTCGGCGCCGAGGTCCGGATCGCCCGCGAGCACCCGCGCGCGGGTCAGCGCCATCTGCTCCCAGAGTCCCGCCTCCTCGTGCTGGTAGGGCACGAAGCGCGGCCATTGCCCGGCGACCGGGCCCTGGCTCCCGCCCGGCCGCAGGCGCAGGTCGACCTCGTAGAGGTGCCCGCGCCGGGTCGGGACGGTGAGCGCCGCGACGAGGCGCTGCGCCAGGCGGTTGTGGTAGACGGCGGCGTCGAGGGGGCGCCGCCCGTCGCTGTCGCGGTGGCGCGGGTCGAAATCGTACAGGACGACGAGGTCGAGGTCGGAATCGGCGGTGAGCTGGCGGGAGCCGAGGCGGCCGAGCCCGAGCACCGCGACCCGGGCGCCCGGCACCTGCCCGTGCTCGGCGGCGAAGACCGCCCGCACGGCGGCGAGCGCCTCGGCGACGATCGCCCGCGCGATGGCCGCGTAGGCCCGCCCGGCCCCGGCCGGCGGCAGGATGCCCGAGAGCATGCGGGCGCCCGCGACGAAGCGCATCTGGCGGGCGGCGTCGCGGCTGCGGTCGAGGAAATCCTCGAAGGCCTGCGGCGCCCCGATCAGGCGGCGGATCTGCTGGGCGATCGCCTCCTCGTCGGTGACCGGGTCGACGAAGGCCGGGTCGATCACCGCGTCGAGGACGTGCGGGCTGTAGGCCACCGTCTCGGCGAGGCGCGGGGCGGTGCCGAGGAGATCGGCGAAGAGCAGGCGCAGCCGCTCGTGCGAGCGCAGGATGGTGAGGAGTTCGACCGCCGCCGGCATGCGCCCGAAGGCGTGGTCGAGGGCGGCGAGCGCCCCGTCCGGATCGGCCGTCCCGGCGAGGGCCTGGAGCAGGGCGGGGACGAGTTCGGTCACGACCTCGCGGGCGCGGGGGCTCGTCACGGCCGGGCGCCGGCCGTGGTGCCAGCCCCGCACCGTCTCGATCGCCCGCTCGGGGTGGCGGAAGCCGAGGTCGCGCAGGGTGGCGAGCGTCGCGGGGTCGTCCTCCGCCCCCGTGAAGACGAGGTCGCCGAGATCGACCGAGAGGTCCGGCCCGGCCTCGAACAGGAGCGCGTAATGGGCCTGGACCCGGGTCGCCTCGGCGACGAGCGCCGCCCCGAGCGCCTCGGCGTCGCGGTAGCCGCAGAACCGGGCGAAGCGCGCGAGCCGGCCCGGCTCCTCGGGCAGGCGCTGCGTCTGCTCGTCGGCGACCATCTGCAGCCGGTGCTCGAGCGTGCGCAGGAACCGGTAGGCGCGCGCGAGCTCGTCGCGGGCCTCGGCGGTGATCCAGCCCTCCGCGTGAAGGGCGGGCAGCATGTCGAGGGTGCGCTGGCCGCGCAGCGACGGGCGGCGCCCGCCGAAGACGAGCTGCTGGGTCTGGACGAAGAACTCGACCTCGCGGATGCCGCCGCGGCCGAGCTTGATGTCGTGTCCCGCCACCGCGATGGCGCCGTGGCCGCGCACGGCGTGGATCTGCCGCTTCATCGCGTGGACGTCGGCGATCGCCGCGAAGTCGAAGTACTTGCGCCAGACGAAGGGGCGCAGCTCGGCGAGGAACTCCTCGGCGAGCGGCAGGTCGCCCGCCACCGGCCGCGCCTTGATGAAGGCGGCCCGCTCCCAGTTCTGGCCGACCGTCTCGTAGTAGGTGAAGGCGGAGTCGAGGGAGAGCGCGGTCGGCGTCGCGCCGGGATCGGGCCTGAGGCGGTAATCGACCCGGTGCACGTAGCCGTCCGCGTCGCGCTCCTGCAGCAGCTTGGCCAGGGTCTGGGCGAGGCGGCTGAAGAAGGGCGTGGCCTCGACGCCCTCGCGCAGGGGCGCCCGCGCGGGATCGAAGAACACGATCAGGTCGATGTCGCTCGAATAGTTGAGCTCGCCCGCCCCGAGCTTCCCCATGCCGAGGACGATGACGCCGCTGTCCTCCTGGGGCGCGGCCGGGTCCCTCGGCCGGAAGCGCCCGCCGGCGGCGGCCTCGTGCAGGGCGGCGTCGAGGGCGGCCTTCACGGAGGCGTCGGCGAAGTCCGACAGCGCCGCCGTGACCGCCTCCAGCGACCAGACCCCGCCGATATCGGCGAGCGCCACGAGCAGCGCGTGCTCGGCGCGGTTGCGGCGCAGGCAGCGGGCCACCTCGGCGCGGGGCGTGCCGGCGGCACCAGCGCCCCACTGCGCCGCGACGAGATCGGCGTGGGCGGCCTCCGGCCCCTGACCGAGCAGGCGGGCGAAGCGCGCGGGCTCGCGGGCGACGAGACCCCACAGGAAGGGGGAGTGATCGGCGAGCCCGAGCGCGAGGGCGCGCACCGGCCCGTCGAGGCGCAGGGCCGCCGCGAGGGCGGCGTGGTCCGGGCAGCCGTCGAGGGCGGCGAGGAGGTCGGCGAGGCGGTCGCGGGCCCGGTCGGGCTCGGACAGGAGCGGGGCGGACCGGATCCGGTCGACGAGCGGGGCTGACATGGCGCGACCTCCCGTCGGGGCCGTGTCGCCCCTCGGGAGCGGTGGTGGCACGATCCCGCGCGGGCGACAACCGGCTGCGGCGCGGGCCGCCCCGGCAGCGCCACCGGTCATGAGAAATGACCGCTGATCTCAGAAGTCGAGGGGCGCCGCGTCGATCACCTCCTTCATCACGAAGAAGGTGCGGGTCTGGCGGACGCCCGGGAGCGCGATCAACTGCTCGCCGTGCAGGCGGTTGAAATCGGCCATGTCGCCGACCCGGATCTTCAGCACGTAGTCGAAATCCCCCGCCACGAGGTGGCAGTCGAGCACGAAGCCGAGGGAGACCACGGCCCGCTCGAAGGTGGCGAAGCTCTCGGGCGTCGAGCGGTCGAGGACCACCCCGACCAGGACCAGCGCGCCCCGCCCCACCGCCCGGGGCGCCACCAGGGCGCGCACGCCGGTGATCAGGCCCTCGCGCAGGAGCCGCTGCATCCGACGGTGGCAGGTGGCGGGGCTGAGATTCACCCTCTGGGCGAGTTCCGCATTCGTCAGCCGCCCGTCCTCCTGCAGGAGGCGCAGCATGCGCAGGTCGGTGCGATCGGGCGCTCTCATGCTGAAAGGATCTTCCACATCGTGCCGTTCCGGCGCGTGGATTACTCATAGCACGGCGTATCCTGCGCGGCTCCTACCGCGCTGGGGCGGAACTTCGGGAGCACCTTTCACCCAACCGCTGCTACGGTCGCGCCGTCATCCCGACCGGAGCCTCACCCCATGCTCGCCCGCTTCGAACGCTATCCCCTGACTTTCGGCCCGACCCCGATCGAGCGGCTCTCGCGGCTCTCGGCCCATCTCGGGGGTAAGGTCGACCTCTACGCCAAGCGCGAGGACTGCAATTCGGGCCTCGCCTTCGGCGGCAACAAGCTGCGCAAGCTCGAATACATCGTGCCGGACGCGATCGCGTCGGGCGCCGACACCCTGGTGTCGATCGGCGGCGTGCAGTCGAACCACACCCGCATGGTCGCGGCGGTGGCCGCCAAGATCGGCATGAAGTGCCGGCTGGTGCAGGAGGCCTGGGTCCCGCACGAGGACGCGGTCTACGACCGGGTCGGCAACATCATGCTGAGCCGGATCATGGGCGCGGATGTCCGCCTGGTCGAGGACGGGTTCGACATCGGCATCCGGTCGAGCTGGGAGCAGGCGATCGCGGAGGTCAAGGCGGCGGGCGGCAAGCCCTACGCGATCCCGGCCGGCGCCTCGGTGCACAAGTACGGCGGGCTCGGCTACGTCGGCTTCGCCGAGGAGGTGCGCGCGCAGGAGCGCGAGCTGGGCTTCGCCTTCGACTACATCGTCGTCTGCACCGTCACCGGCTCGACCCATGCGGGGATGCTGGTGGGCTTCGCCAAGGACGGGCGCGAGCGCCGCGTCATCGGCATCGACGCCTCGGCGACCCCTGCCCAGACCAGGGCGCAGGTGCTCGAGATCGCCCGGCGCACGGCGGATCTGGTGGATCTCGGGCGCGAACTCTCGGCCGACGACGTCGTGCTCAACGAGGATTACGCCTACCCGATCTACGGCGTGCCCTCGGCCGAGACCAAGGAGGCGATCCGCCTCTGCGGGCGGCTCGAAGGCATGATCACGGACCCGGTCTACGAGGGGAAGTCGATGCAGGGGATGATCGACCTCGTGCGCAAGGGCTTCTTCCCCGCCGGTGCCAAGGTGCTCTACGCGCATCTCGGCGGCGCGCCGGCCCTCAACGGCTACGCCTACGCCTTCCGCAACGGCTGACGCGCCGCGGGCCCGCGCGATCCCGCGCGGCGTGCACCGGAGCCTGCGCGCCGCATCCGCCGGGCGCCCCCGTCGCGGGGACCCGGCGGGTCGCGTCGGGCCGCGAGGGCGTGAACGCGGGCCGAGGGGATCGCGGCCTCGGCCCTCCAGACCTTCGCCGCGTGTCCGGCCCAGTCTCGCCCCTCCGGCACGGATCAACGGCCCGTCGATCCCGGTCTCGTCGCAGGATCGAGCCGATGCACGAGCCTTCCCGGCTGCCCGGGCCACACCCCAGCATCACGTCGCGAGGGCGATGACAGAATCGCGGCTTAACTATCTTGTTCGGGATTTTTAATTGAAATTAACTATCTGCCAAACCCGACATTGCGAGGAACTTCGTTCAAATTCGGTACTGCTTACTCTAGGCTAACCTTCCGAAAGGCAAGAGCCTGTTTAACATATTTTTAATATGAACCATTGTAGGCTGAACTGCACTTCAAGCCCACCCCGGCAGGTCGTCTTGAGCCTGATCAGTCGCATCGCCACCGCGAGCGTGGTGGCCAACCTCATCATCCTGGCGACCGCGGCCCTGATCGGAAGCCGGATGTCGAGAGGCTACGAGGCGGAGTTCTTCGCCTTCCACCGCGGCCAGAGTCAGTCGATCCTCGACGCGCAGATCCGCAGCGAGGTCTGGGAGGATTACGGCACCAAGTTGACCGACGTCGCCCGGGAGGTGGCCCAGGGCGAGACGGTCCGGTCGGTCATGGCCGAGAAGGGCAGCGGTTCGGAGCGCTTGGCGGCGGAGTGGTCGCGCGGCGCCGTGTCGAGCGGGAAGATCGCGCTCCTCGGCATCACGCTCCTCGACGGACAAGGCCACCGGATCGCCGAGCACTGGACGGCGGGGGCGAGCCTCCCCCCCGCCCTCGCCGAGGCCGTGATCCGGCGCGAGGGACGCGACCGCTTCCAGGTCCTGCGCAAGGTCTGGTTGGACGACGGGCTTCCTCGCCTGACCGTCGCGGTGCCGATCGGCGGATTGCGGATCTCCGGCTACGCCCTGCTGCATGCCGACCCGATGCCGGCCTTCCAGAACCTGGACGCGCTGGTCGGCATGGCCCTGGAGATCACCAGCCTCTCCGGGGCGCCGCTCCTGGCGGGCCGCGGCGGGTTGCAGGCCGGCTCGGGCAGCACGATCCACGATCTCGTCGCGCACGGCCCGGACGGCACGCCGATCGCCAGGATCCGGGCGCGGGCGGATACCCGCTCGCTGGAGGAGCGGCTCGCCGGCATCGGGGCGCACGCCCTCGTGGTCTTCTGCACCGTCTGCGGGCTGGTGGCGCTGCTCACCGGCGGGGCGATCCTGATGCTGGCGCGGGTCGCCGCCCGGCAGAGCGCAGCCGCCGCCCGCCAGGCGACGCGGCTCGAGCGCGACAGGGAGGAGGCGGCGCGGCGCGAGCGGGAGCGGGCGGAGGAGATCCGCCGCGCCCAGCGCGAGGCCGAGATGCAGTCGTTGGCGGACACCATTGAGGCGCGCGTGCGCCGCACGGCCGCGGCCTGCGTTCAGGACGCCGAGACCGCAGCGGCCGCGTGCCGGCAGCTCACCGGGCAATCCGAGCGGGCCGGCGTCGAGGTCGGCGAGGCGGAGCGGCTCTGCGCCGCCTCGCTCGCCACCGCCCACGCGGTCGCGGCGGCGGGCGCGCAGTTCCGCGCCTCGATCGGCCGGATCGCCGGCGAATCCGCCGCCGCGGCCGACCGCACCGGGGACGTGGTCGCCCTCGCCGAGCAGGCCCGCGATCGGATCGGACAGCTGGTGCGGGCGAGCGAGGAGATCGGACAGGTGGTGCGCCTGATCGGGGCGATCTCGCAGCAGACCAACCTGCTGGCGCTGAATGCCACGATCGAGGCGGCCCGGGCCGGCGAGGCCGGCCGCGGCTTTGCGGTCGTCGCCGCCGAGGTCAAGGAACTCGCCTCCCAGACAGGCCGGGCGACCGAGGACATCGTCGGCCGCATCGGCGCGATCCAGGCCGGAACCGGGGACGCGGTGGCCTCGATCGGCGAGGTGGCGGCGGCGATCGGCGAGGTCGACGGCGCCTTCCGCAGCATCGCGGCGGCGGTGAGCGAGCAGGACGCCGCCGTCGCCCAGATCGCCCGGAACGCGGAGGACTCGGTGGCGGCGGGCCGCGGCCTCTCCGGCAACATCGCGGGGCTCGGCCGGACGATCGAGGCCTTCGATCGCGGCTCGCGGGACTCCGCCGCTTCGATGCAGGACCTCGCGAGCGCCGTGGCGGGCCTCGACCGCGAGGTCGGCGCCCTCGTCCTGCGCCTCAAGTCAGCCTGAGCGGCACCCCGACGGCGCCGTCCCGGTCCCGAATCCACCCCAAGGAGACTCCCCGATGACCCGACTTCTCTGCCTCGTCTGCCTGCTCGTCTGCACCGCCCTGCCTGCCCGGGCACAGGCCCCGATGCAGATTCAGGGCGCGACCACGGTCGACGCGCAGCAGATCCTGGCCCTCGTCGAGGCCAAGCCCGACCTTGCGATCATCGACAATCGCCGTCCGGAGGATTTCAACGCCGGCCATCTCGACGGCGCCGTCCGCCTCCTCGACACCGACCTCACCGCGGAGGCCCTGGCCGGCATCGTCAAGGCGAAGTCCGCACCGGTGCTGTTCTACTGCAACGGCCCGAAATGCGGCCGAGCCGCCAAGGCCGCCAAGGCCGCCGTCGACCTTGGCTACACGCAGGTGTACTATTATTCCTTGGGGATGGACGAGTGGAACAAGCTCAACCTGCCGCTCTCGAAGTGAATCCCCGGAGTGGATGCCGGCTCCCGTGCACCGGCCGGTCGCCCTCGGCGGGACGGGCCTGCGGTCGCGCCGGACGAGCCGCCGCGGCCGCAGCCGCCTGTCGGACGGCGCGGCTCAGGCGGCCGGGAGCGCGAGGCTCGCGCGCAGCCCCGGCCCGTTGTCTTCCAGGACGAAGCGGCCCTGGTGGAGGCGGGCGACGGCGTTGACGAGGCTCAGGCCGAGACCGAAGCCGGGGTTGGAGCGCGCCGTCTCCAGGCGCACGAAGCGCTCCAGCACCCGGCCGCGCTCGGCCGCCGGAATGCCGATGCCCCGGTCGGCCACGGTGAGGCGCACCTCCGCGCCCTCCCGGCGCGCCGCGACGCGGACCTCCGGGGTCTCGGCCTCGGCGCCGTATTTCAGCGCATTGTCGATCAGGTTCGCCAGCGCCTGGCCGATCAGCTCGCGGCTGCCATGCACGACGAGCCCCTCGGCGACGTCGGTCGTGAGCGCGACGCCGCGCTCCTCGGCCACCGCCTCGTAGAGCTCCGCCACCTCCAGCGCGACCGCCCCCGCGTCGAACGCCGCGAGGTTTTCCCGGGTGCCGCCGGCCTCCAGGCGGGCGATCATCAGGAGGGCGTTGAAGACCCGGATGAGGTTGTCGCTCTCCTCGATGTTGGCCTCCAGCGCCGCCCGCAGGGTGGCGGGGTCGCTCCCGGCGCGCAGGGCCTCGTCGGCCTTGTTGCGCAGGCGGGTCAGCGGCGTCTTGAGGTCGTGGGCGATGTTGTCGGAGACCTCGCGCAGGCCCCGCATCAGCTCGCCGATCCGGTCGAGCATGGCGTTGAGGTTCTGGGCGAGGCGGTCGAGCTCGTCGCCGGTCCCGGCGAGCGCCAGCCGCCCGCCGAGGTCGCCCGCCATGATGCCGCGGGTGATCTCCGTCATCGCGTCGACCCGCTTGAGCACCCGCTGGGCGATGAACAGGCTGCCGACGAAGCCGAGCCCCACCACCAGCATCAGCGACCACGCGAAGGCGCGGGCGATCACCGCGCGCAGGCGGTCGCGCTCCTCGACGTCGCGCCCGACGAGCAGGCGGAACCCCCCGGGCAGCGTGAAGATCCGCACGATCGCCCGGTGGTCGAGGCGGTCGCCGTCGGTGCTGCGGCCGTAGGCCGTCTCGGTCTGGCCCGGCTCGGACAGGAGGCCGGGCGGCAGGGTCTCGACGTTGCCGACCACGTGCTCGCCCGCGGGCGTGGTGACGAGGTAGAGCGAGGCCCCCGGCTCGCGCGCCCGCCGCTCCACCACGCCGACGAGGCGGCGGATGCCGCCCGCCGCGTATTGCTCGGAGAGGCCGTTGATCTCCGCCTCGATGGTGGAGACGATCTGGTCGTCGAGCACCTGCCGGGCGTTCCAGGCGACGTAGCCGAGCGCGAAGAAGGCGAAGGCCGCGAAGACCAGGAGGTAGGCCAGGGAGAGCTTGAAGGCGGTGGTGCGAAACAGCGTGACGAGTCGCGCCGGCAGGCCCTCGCTCCCGGGGAGGCGCGCGGTCACGCCTCGCCGCCGGCCCGGACCATGTAGCCGGCCCCCCGCACGGTGTGGATCATCGGCCGGTCGAAGCCCTTGTCGACCTTGGCGCGCAGGCGCGAGACGTGGACGTCGATGACGTTGGTCTGGGGGTCGAAATGGTAGTCCCAGACGTGTTCGAGCAGCATCGTGCGGGTCACGACCTGCCCGGCATGGCGCATCAGGTACTCGAGGAGCCGGAACTCCCGCGGCTGCAGCACGATCTCCTGCCCGCCGCGGGTGACCCTGTGGGAGAGCCGGTCGAGTTCGAGGTCGCCGACCCGGTAGGCGGTCGGCTCGCCCGCCCCTCCCCCGCGGCGGCGCGCCAGCACCTCGACGCGCGCGAGCAGTTCCGAGAAGGCGTAGGGCTTGGGCACGTAATCGTCGCCGCCAGCCCGCAGGCCCTTGACCCGGTCGTCGACCTGCCCGAGCGCCGACAGGATCAGCACGGGGGTCTCGACGCCCTGCTCGCGCAGCGAGCGGATCAGCGACAGCCCGTCGAGCTTCGGCAGCATGCGGTCGACCACCAGGACGTCGTAGCTTCCCTCGCGGGCGAGGGCGTAGCCGTCGAGGCCGTCCGCCGCGAGATCCGCCACGTGGCCGGCCTCTCGGAAGGCCTTGGCGAGGTAGGACGCCGCCTCGCGGTCGTCCTCGATGATCAGCAGGCGCATGGCGGCGGCACCGGGGGCAGTGATGGACCGGGGACAGGGAGCGTGCGGGCCGGGTTGGGCGCCGGGTGCGGCGCCCTCCGCGGCGGCCAGCCACACCCCGGCTGGCCGCGCGGCGGGCTGCACGTCGCTCGCGCGACACGACACTTGTCTCCGGTCCATGACTGCCTCTAGGCAGGTTTGCGCCGGCGGACCACCGCGACCCTGCTCAGCATATCGGGACGACGCGGGTTTTCGAGACGGAACCGCGCGACCCTGTTCCGCTCCCCGCGAGGAGGTCGCGGGGAATCGGCACCCGGCCCCCCGACGTGCCGGCCGGGGGCGCGGCGCGGCACGTCGGGTTCGCCTCCTGGAGGGCGGCAGGCCGGGCGAGGGCCCGGCCTGCCGCGGCGGGAACCGGCGGATCGTCTGGGGGGCGACGATCAGTCCGACGGTCCGGCCCTCGGGGCCGGAGCGGGGGGACCCGTGGGGGGATGAGGCCCCGCCGCGTCCGGCGACGGCACTTGTTCTGGGCCCGGCCGGCTTACGCCCGCGTCTCCGCCAGATGAAATTACGGTAAGGCGCCCTCCGCGGTCTTCGCGGCGCCCGCCCGCTCCGGCTTGGCGATCGGCAGGCCGAGGGTGAGGGCCCGGGCGAGTTCGGAGCGCCGCTTGGAATACTCGGCGGAGGTCATCGGGTAGTCGGGGGGCAGGCCCCATTTCTGGCGGTAGGTCTCGGGCGTCAGGCCGAGGCGGGTCAGGTGCCGGCGCAGCGTCTTGTAGGGCTTGCCGTCCTCGAAGCTGATCAGCGCCTCGGGCGTGACCGAGCGGCGGATCTCGCTGGCGGTGGGCTTGGGCGGCCCCTCCTGGACAGGAGTACCGTGACTGGCCACGCGCAGGGCGCCGTGGATCTCGGCGATCAGGCGGGGCACCTCGCCGGTCTGCAGGTGGTTGCGGCTGAGATAGGCGGTCGCGATGTCAGCCGTCAGCGCAGCCAGCTTGGCGGCATTCGTGTTACTCGGTTGCATGAGACTTGAGGCCTCGGTCTGCGGGTTTCTCCCATTAGGGAAGGTACAATTATCACGGTTACAGCGTCTTAAAAAGAGCGTTGCGTCAGCAGAAAGAACGCATTCGCGCCGGGCCATGCCCTTGCGTCATGAGCCGCCGCTTCACTCTGGCGGCGGGGCGAAGACGAGGGGAATCACTGGTCGTGCGGGGCGCGGCGCGCGCCGGGAGCTGCGCCCCGCCGGGTCGCGGAAGGGCGGGGACGGTTCGCCCGCCGGCGCGTTGGCTCACCGGCAGCCGCCCGCCCACCCGCGACCCGGGCGAGGGCGCGGGGCGGCCCGCGCGGCGGGCGTCGCGCGGAGCAACCAGGGAGAGCGCAGGATGACCCAGGCGAAGGATCCCGGCCCGAGGGGCGGCACGCGGCGGCGCGCGCGGGATTTCGGCGACTCGGCCGGAGAAGGCAGCGGCGGGTCAGGGCTCGACCGGCACGAGGTCGGCGACGGCGTGCCCCTGACCGAGCACCCGCACAACCCGCTCGACGACGTGATGACGCCGCCCCTCGGCACGGCTCCGCGGGAGCGGCGCGGCCCGCGCCGGCCCTGAGACGGGCGGGCCGAACGCGGCAGGGTCTCGGCGCGAGGGCCCGATCAGGGGCCGCCCGCGAGCGCGCCGATCACCGCCATCACGAATTCGTCGAGGGCGATGCGGCCCTGCACCCGCACGGCCGCCTCGCCCTCGTCGGACACGCGGAGGTCGCCCGCTTCCGCCCGGCGCCGCAACTCGGCCGGGATCGCGTCGCGCACGGGATCGTCCTGGGTCACGGGGGAATCCCAGGGCGGCTCGCCGCGGGACAATAGCCGCGAGCGCTCGCAGAGTCCGGCCGGGCCGGAGAGGCCGGGTCCGGCGCCTCAGGCGCAGCGCTGGCCGACCTCGCCGCGCATCATGCGGGCGACGCCCACCACGTCGTCGAGGGCGAAGGGCTTCTGCAGCACGATTCCCCCGCGCGCCCGCCGGGGATCGAGGTGGACCGTCGTCGAGGCGAAGACGACCGGGCGGGTCGCGTGCAGCGCCCGATAGGCCTCGGCCACCATCCAGCCATCGATCAGCCCTGGCAGGACGATGTCGGTGAAGAGCCAGTCCACGGCCGGGCCGTGGCGGCGCAGCAGCGTCAGGGCCGCCTCGCCGCTCGACGCCGCGTGCGCGGTGAGGCCCTCCTGCGCCAGGAGGGCGACGATCAGTTCGAGGAGGAGGTAATTGTCCTCGACGACCAGGACGCTCGTCGGGCGGAGGGAGGTCGCAGCCATGCCGTCGGTCTCGCGGGGGGTTCCCTCACGCTGGCGGGCGAGGGTTAACGAAGGCTGAGGCGTCCCGGCCCCCGCGCCCGCCCTCCCCCGCCACCGTTGCGGATGCGCAACAGCGGGGCCGTTCCTGCGCCCGACGCGTGCTGCGCCGCAGCGTGGCCGCAATTGACGCTTGATTCACCCTGCGTCGCGGTTCCGGAGGCCGCGCGCCCCGCCGCCGGTCCGGCGCAAGGGCCCGTCAAGGTTGACGGAACCTTCGCTTAACCCGGAGGAGCCTAAGCCTGTCGCCAGTGCGGCGGGGCGCGGACCCGCCGGCGCAGGGGCGGCCGCGCCCCTGCCGCCGGGAAGAGCCCCTCCCGCGGGGCCCGGCCCCGCCAAAGGAGTATCCATCGATGTCGCTGCCGCTCGCTCCGTCGCGCGTGCTCAGGGCCGCCGCCGCTCTCGCCTTCGCCCTGTCGATCGCCGCCTGCTCGTCGAACAAGGACCTCGCGGACGCCTCCGCCTACGCGGCGGGCGGCGCCGCCACCCCGGGCAGCGCTCAGGATTTCGTGGTCAATGTCGGCGACCGCGTCTTCTTCGAGACCGATTCCACCGACCTGACCGCCACCGCCACCGCCACCCTCGACAAGCAGGCCCAGTGGCTCTCCCGCTACCCGCGCTACACGTTCCTGATCGAGGGGCACGCGGACGAGCGCGGCACGCGGGAGTACAATTTCTCCCTCGGGGCGCGCCGCTCCCAGGCGGTGCGCGACTACCTGACCTCGCGGGGCATCGCCGCCTCGCGGATGCGCACGGTCTCCTACGGCAAGGAGCGCCCGGTCGCGGTCTGCAACGACATCTCGTGCTGGTCGCAGAACCGCCGCGCCGTCACGGTCCTGGACGGCGGCGCCGGCTCCTGAGGCGCCGCCCTCCGGGCGGGGCGGCCCCGGCCGGGGCCGCCCCACTTTTGCCGCGCGGCGGCGGATCTGCTATCGCGCTCCCCCGCCGCGCCAGCGAAACGCCGCCCATGCTCCGCCGCCTGATCCTCGCCACCGGTCTCCTCCTCGCCGCCTCGCTGCCCGGGCGCGCGCAGGACGCCGCCGACCTCGTCGTGCGGCTCAACCGGCTGGAAAACCAGTCCCGCCAGATGGCCGGACAGATCGAGACCCTCCAGTACGAGAACCGCCAGCTCAAGGAGCAGCTGCGCAAGTTCCAGGAGGACGTCGAGTTCCGCTTCCAGGAGGGCAAGGGCGGGCGCACGGCCGCGCCCGCGGGCAAGCCCCAGAAGCGCGGCGACGCCTTCGATCCGACGACCTCGCCGGGCGCGCCCGGCGCCCCCGGCGCTCGGCGCGGCGCCCGGCGCCGCCCCGGCCCTCGCCACGGCGACGCCCTCGGCGCCCCGCGCCGCCGCCGCCGCGCCCGCGACGCCCAACACCACCGCGACCCTCAGCCCGCCGCCCGCGGCGATCGAGGAGGATCAGGTCCCCTCCTACGGCGAGCCCGTCGATCTCGCGCCCTCGGCCCGCGCCCCCGCGCCCCCGGCCCGCCCGCGCGAGAGCGTGGCCGCCACCGCGACCGGCGACGCGAAGGCCGATTACGAGGCCGCCTACGCCTACGTGCTGCAGCGCCAGTACGAGCAGGCCGAGATGCGGCTGCGCCAGTTCATCCAGTCCCACCCGCGCGACGCGCTGGTGCCCGACGCCACCTACTGGCTCGGCGAGACCTACCTGCAGCGCAACCGCACCCGCGAGGCGGCGGAGCAGTTCCTCAAGGTCTCGACCGACTACGCCCGCTCCCGCAAGGCGCCGGAGGCGATGCTGAAGCTCGGCGCCTCCCTCAACGCCCTCGGGGCCCGCGAGCAGGCCTGCGCCACGCTGGCCGAGCTGGAGCGCAAGTTCCCGCAGGCCCCGGCGAGCGTGCGGCAGGGCGTGGACCGGGAGCAGAAGCGGGCGCGCTGCGCCGCGTGAGCGACGCGGCCCGGCCGCTCGACCCGGACGAGGCCGCGCGCCGGCTCGGGCCCTGGCTCGGCGCCGGGGGCCAGGCGGGCGGCGTCGTGCTGGCGGTCTCCGGGGGACCGGACTCGACCGCCCTGATGGGCTGCGCCGCGGCGCTCCCGCCCCGCGTCCCGGTCCTCGTCGCCACGGTCGATCACGGGCTGCGCCCGGAATCGGGCGAGGAGGCCGCCGGGGTGGCGGCGCTCGCCGGGCGACTCGGCCTGCCGCACCGGATCCTGACCTGGCGCGGCGAGAAGCCCCGGACCCGCCTGCAGGAGGCGGCCCGCGCGGCGCGCTACGACCTCCTCCTCGGCCTCGCCCGCGAGGCGGGCGCCGGGGCGATCCTGACCGCCCACACCCTCGACGACCAGGCCGAGACCGTGCTGATGCGCCTCTGCGCCGGCTCGGGACCGGCGGGCCTCGCCGGCATCGCCCCGGCGCGGCGCCTCGGCGGCCTCCTGCTCGGGCGGCCCTTCCTCGACCTGCCGAAGGCGCGGCTCGTCGCCACCTGCGCGGCGGCGGGCTGGCCCTTCGCGGTCGACCCGGGCAACGCGGCGGCCCGCTTCGCCCGGGCCCGCCTGCGCCGGGTGATGCCGCTTCTCGCCGCCGAGGGTCTGACCCCGGCCCGGCTGGCCCGCCTCGCCGCGCGCCTGCGGCGAAACGAGGCGGCCCTCGCCGCGGCCGCCGAGGCGGCCCGCCCCTCCCTGGCCGCGGCGCCGGCCGGGCCGGGACGCCTCGCCCTCGACGCGGCGGGCCTCGCGGCCCTGCCCGAGGCGGTGGCGCTGCGGGTGCTGGCGGACGCGATCGCCGCCCTCCGGGCCGGGGAGCGCCGCCCGGAGCGCCTGGAGCGCCTGGAGGAGGCCCTGTTCGGGCGGATCCTGCCGGCGATCGCGGCCGGGACGCCCCTGCGCCTCACGCTGGGCGGCGCCCTCCTCGACCTCGCGGGCGGCCGGCTCCTGCTCGCGCCCGAGCCGCCGCGGAGGCGGACGAAGCGGGCGGGCTAGCTCCTCCCCTCCCGGGCGATTTACTTGGCAAGGGTGGGTGCGACCCCTACATTGGGGTCCGAGTGTCGGCAGCCATCCCTGCACGCCCGCATGGCGCCGCGCTCCACAGGGAATGTCGTCTCGATGAACCCCAATTTCCGCAATTTCGCCCTGTGGGTGGTCATCTTCCTGCTCGTCCTCGCGCTCGTGACCCTGTTCCAGAACCCGGGTCACCGCTCCGGCGGCAGCGAGATCGCCTACAGCCAGCTCCTCAACGACGCCGATGCGGGCCGCATCCAGAGCGTCGTGATCTCGGGGCAGGAGGTCAGCGGCAGCTATACGGGCGGCGGCACCTTCACGACCTACGCGCCCAACGATCCGTCGCTGGTGTCGAAGCTGCAGAGCAAGGGCGTGACCATCACGGCCCGGCCGCCCTCCGACAACACCCCCTGGTTCATCGCGCTCCTCGTGAACTGGCTGCCCATCCTGGTCTTCATCGGCGCCTGGATCTTCCTCAGCCGCCAGATGCAGTCCGGCGCCGGCCGCGCCATGGGCTTCGGCAAGTCGAAGGCCAAGCTCCTGACCGAGGCGCACGGCCGCGTCACCTTCGAGGACGTGGCGGGCGTCGACGAGGCCAAGGAGGACCTGCAGGAGATCGTGGAGTTCCTGCGCGATCCGCAGAAGTTCCAGCGCCTCGGCGGCCGCATCCCGCGCGGCGTGCTCCTGGTCGGCCCTCCCGGAACCGGCAAGACGCTGATCGCGCGCGCCGTCGCGGGCGAGGCCAACGTGCCCTTCTTCACCATCTCGGGCTCCGACTTCGTCGAGATGTTCGTGGGCGTCGGCGCCTCGCGGGTGCGCGACATGTTCGACCAGGCGAAGAAGAACGCGCCCTGCATCATCTTCATCGACGAGATCGACGCGGTCGGCCGCCATCGCGGCGCCGGCCTGGGCGGCGGCAACGACGAGCGCGAGCAGACCCTCAACCAGCTCCTCGTGGAGATGGACGGATTCGAGGCCAACGAGGGCATCATCATCATCGCGGCGACGAACCGCCCCGACGTGCTCGACCCGGCGCTGCTGCGGCCCGGCCGCTTCGACCGCCAGATCATCGTGCCGAACCCGGACGTGATCGGCCGCGAGCGCATCCTGCGCGTCCACGTGCGCAAGGTGCCGCTGGCCCCGGACGTCGACCTGAAGGTGATCGCGCGCGGCACGCCCGGCTTCTCGGGCGCGGACCTGATGAACCTCGTCAACGAGGCCGCCCTGCTCGCGGCGCGACGCGGCAAGCGCATCGTCACGATGCACGAGTTCGAGGACTCGAAGGACAAGGTGATGATGGGCGCCGAGCGGCGCACCCTGGTCATGACCGACGACGAGAAGCGGCTCACCGCCTATCACGAGGGCGGCCATGCCATCGTGGCGCTCAACGTCCCGGCGACCGATCCCGTCCACAAGGCGACGATCATCCCGCGCGGCCGCGCGCTGGGCATGGTCATGCAGCTGCCCGAGCGCGACAAGCTCTCGATGTCCTTCGAGCAGATGACCTCGCGCCTCGCCATCATGATGGGCGGGCGCGTGGCCGAGGAGATGATCTTCGGCCCCGAGAAGGTGACCTCGGGCGCGCAGTCGGACATCGAGCAGGCGACCCGCCTCGCCCGCATGATGGTGACCCGCTGGGGCTTCTCGCCGGAACTCGGCACGGTCGCCTACGGCGAGAACAACGACGAGGTCTTCCTCGGCATGCAGGTCAACCGGCAGCAGAACGTGTCGGAGGCCACCGCCCAGAAGATCGACGCGGAGGTGCGCCGCCTCGTCGAGAGCGGCCTGCAGGACGCGCGCCGCATCCTGAGCGATCACCGCAACGACCTCGAGGCCCTCGCCCGCGGGCTCCTGGAATACGAGACCCTCAGCGGCGAGGAGATCCGCGACCTCCTCGACGGCAAGCCGCCGGTCCGCGACACCGGGGATTACCCCCCGGCCCCGGCCCGCGGCTCGCCGGTCCCCTCGGCCGGCCGCGGCCGGCCGCGGGAGAGCGACGGCGGCTACGAGCCGCAGCCGCAGGCCTGAGGCGGCCGCACCGGAACGCGAAGAGGGGCGGCGGGAGAGATCCCGCCGCCCCTCTTCGTTGCGGGCCGCCGCTTCGTCGCGGCGGCGTCCGGCGACCTACTTGCCGCCGCCTCCGGCCCCGCCGCCGCCGCCGCCGGCCGTGCCGGAGACCGGCTTGTTGTTCTGAGTCGCGTTCTCCGCCGCTCCGGCGGAACTGCCGGCCGGACGACCCTGGGCCAGGACGGGGCCGGCGACGAACATCAGCACGGCACTCAACGTCAGAATCTTGCGCATCGACTTCGCTCTCCTCGGACGAGCCGGTTCGATACCGGCACACTCCGCTAGGAACGCTTCATCCTGGCAATCGATCCCGAGTCTTGTGGGGTAAGCTTGGCGCTTCCTCAGGAGATAAGCCAAGCCGAGCAGAACAGCAGCACGAAAAACAAGCCCGAACTGAAAAGGACAGCTCGAACTTCACGGTACTGAAGGGGGATAGGATCGGGACCGGGCAGCATGGCGTGGGAACCGCGAGGAGCAGCGGCATCGTCTTCTCACGGCGAGCCTTAAAAGGCGATGATGATGATTGCGGAAGGTGCGGCAAGTCCGAGCTTGTCACTTGAACGCAACAAAGGCAGGCGGCGGCGGGCACCTGGGCGGTCGAGCCGGGCGCGGATCCGCCGGATCGACGAGTTCCGCCGGCCCGCCGGCGCGCCTCGCGCGGCGTTAACCAACCGGTAACCATCCCGGGCGCTTGATGGTGGCGGGCAACAAAGCGTCAATGACTGTGACCAGCACCCGCCACACCCGTCCCTCTCTGCCGCTGCGCGGCCGCGCCTTCCGGGCGCTGGTGCTGGCGCCCGAGAGACCCCTCGATGCCTGGTTCGCGCAGCTCGACGCGCTCGTCCTGCGCTCGCCCACGCTGTTCGCGGAGCGCGCGGTGATCCTCGACGCGGCCGGCCTCGCGCCGGAGGCGGAGGAGAGCGCCCCCGACCTCGCGCACCTCCTCGCCGAACTGGGCCGGCGGGGGATCCGCATCCTCGGGATCGAGCGGGCGGAGGCGACCTGGACCGACGCCGCGATGCCGCCGCGCCTCGCGGGCGGGCGGCCGGCGCCGATCACGCCGCCGATCGCCGACAAGCCCAAGCTGAATTCCTGCGTGCTGGAGACCTCCCTGCGCTCGGGGCAGAGCATCTTCCACCCGGACGGCGACGTCACCGTGATGGGCTCGGTCTCCTCCGGAGCGGAGATCCTGGCCGGCGGGTCGATCCACGTCTATGGCGCCCTGCGCGGCCGGGCGATCGCGGGGGCGGGCGGCAACCGCCGCGCGCGCATCTACTGCCGCAAGTTCCAGCCGGAGCTGCTCGGCATCGACGGGCTGTTCCGCACGGCCGAGACCACGGATCCGGGCCTGCACAACAAGGCCGTCCAGGTCTGGCTGGAACGCGACGCGCTGCGCATGGCGGCGCTCGACTGAGGTTTGGGCCGGCGACCGCGCCGGCCTCGCGAATGCGGACCTGCGGCGGCCCCAACGCGAGAGAGAACCGGCGCGAGGCCGCCCGCAACACCGAGCAAACAGATCTGGGGGACTGACACGATGGCCAAGGTTCTGGTTGTGACGTCGGGCAAGGGCGGGGTCGGGAAGACGACGACGACCGCCGCCCTGGGCGCCGCCCTCGCGCAGATGGGCGAGAACGTCTGCGTGGTGGATTTCGACGTCGGCCTGCGCAACCTCGACCTGGTGATGGGCGCCGAGCGCCGCGTCGTCTACGACCTCATCAACGTCGTCCAGGGCGACGCCAAGCTCGCCCAGGCCCTAATCCGCGACAAGCGCCTCGACACGCTCTCCCTCCTCCCCGCCTCCCAGACCCGCGACAAGGACGCGCTCACCGAGGAGGGCGTCGCCCGGGTCGTCACGGAACTGCGGGAGCGCTTCGACTGGGTGATCTGCGACAGCCCGGCCGGGATCGAGCGCGGCGCGACCCTGGCGATGCGCCACGCCGACGTGGCCGTGGTGGTCACCAACCCGGAAGTGTCCTCGGTCCGCGACTCGGACCGGATCATCGGGCTGCTCGACTCCAAGACGGTGCGGGCCGAGGCCGGCGAGTCGATCGACAAGCACCTGATCCTGACCCGCTACGAGCCCGCGCGGGCGGACAAGGGCGAGATGCTCCGGATCGAGGACGTGCTGGAGATCCTGTCGATCCCGCTGCTCGCGGTGGTGCCGGAGAGCGAGGAGGTGCTCAAGGCCTCCAACGTCGGCAGCCCGGTGACCCTGCACAACCCGGCGAGCGCGCCCTCCCGCGCCTACGTGGACGCGGTGCGACGCCTGCGCGGCGAGACCGTCGCGATGACGATCCCGACCGAGCGCCGCTCCCTCCTCAACCGCCTGATCCCGCGGAGGGCCGCGTGAAACCCTTCGGCTTCCGCTCCCGCCGGGGATCCGCGCTCGCCGCGCGCGACCGGCTCAAGATCCTCCTCGCCCAGGACCGGGCGCTGTTCGGCCGGCGCGACCTCATCACCCTCCTGCGGGAGGAGGTCATACTGGCGATCGCCAAGCACGTGGCGATCGACGTCGACAAGGTCCGCGTCAACCTGGACCGCCGGGGCGGCATCGCGACGCTGGGGATCGACATCGACCTCCCGGCGCACAAGGGTGCGAGTCTCGCGGGCGCCTGAATCGCCGCGGCGCCCGCCCGCGCGCCGCCGCGGCGAGCGCCCCGCCCGAGAGGTTCCGGATGGCCACCGACGTGCCGACCATCTACGCCAACGCGGTCCTGGGCCTGAGCCTGCGCCGCCCGGGCATCCTGCAGCTGACCCTGGGGGCGGCCGGCTTCGCGGCGGAGGAGGCCGACGCGGTCGTGCGCCTCGCGCTGCCGGACGACACCGTGGTGGAACTCGTCGACGCCCTCGTCGAGGGGCTCCAGGCCGCCGCCGAGTCCGACGAGGAGGACGAGGAGGGCCCCGAGCCCTACGAGGCCTCCGTGGGGGACGTCGCCACGGCCGGGCTCCTCGCCACCACGCTCGCCACCGCGATGGGCGACGCGCTGAGCCTGCTCTCGGAGCGGCCCGACTTCGCCGAGCGCCTGAACGAGATCGAGGAGCGGGCGCTGCTGACCACGCGCAACTCCGTCTCGGAGGGCGTCTCGGTCGAGGACGAGGCCAAGGCCGTGCGCGACACGGTGGCGGTGCTCCAGAGCCTGTTCGCCCATTGGCGCAGCGAGCACGGCCCGCCCTCCGATCCCCCTCCGCCCGAGACGCCGCCGCCCGACTCTCCTCCCGAAGCACCTCCGCCCGGGACGCCGCCGGAACCCGGGCCGACGGGCTGAGCGGCCCCGATCCAGGGCCCGCGGTCGGCTTCGGCTGCGCGAAAGCCGGCCGGGCCCCGCCGCGATCCCGATCCGGCGCGTCGCGTGGCGTCCGCGCGATCGCTCCGCGTCGCGGATGCCGACCCGGGGTCGCGGGGCGTGACCGCTGGAATCATCCCCCATCCGCTCGATCCCTTCGGGATGGCGGATGTGGGCTTCGCTCAGGCGCCGCGCGGGCTCATGATCCGCTCGATCCCTTCGGGATGGCGGATCTGGGCTTCGCTCAGGCGCCGCGCGGGCGCGTGATCCGCTTCGATCAACCCGATCCCGGATCACTCCTCCACGAACAGGCCCGCGATGGCCGCGCTCGTGAAGTTCGACAGGCTGCCCGCCAGGATCGCCCGCAGCCCGTAGGAGGCGACCTCGGCCCGGCGCTCCGGGACGAGGCTGCCGAAGCTCGCGAGCTGGATCGCGATCGAGGCGAGATTGGCGAAGCCGCAGAGGGCGAAGCACAGGATCGCGGTGGTGCGCCGGCCGAGTTCGCCGCTGCGCAGCACCGGCGAGAGGTTGGCGTAGGCCAGGAACTCGTTGAAGGCGACCTTCTGGCCGATCGCCGTGCCCACGATGCCGGCCCGCTCCCAGGGCACGCCGAGGATCCAGGCGAGGGGCCGGAACAGCGCCCCGAGGATCGCCTCGATGGAGGCGCCCGCGACGCCGAGGAGGCCGCCGAGCCAGCCGACGAGGCCGTTCGCGAGCGCGATCAGGCCCACGAAGGCGATCAGCATGGCGCCCACCGCCACCGCGACGGCGAGGCCCTTCTGGGTGCCCTCCGCCGCGGCCTCGATCAGGTTGACGGCCCGGCGCTCGCCGAACTCGGCCCGCATGGTCCTGACCCGGCTCGGCTCCGTCGAGGGCACCAGGATCTTGGCGTAGAGGAGCCCGCCCGGGATCGCCATCACGGAGGCGGCGAGCAGGTACTCCATCGGCACGCCGAGGGCCGCGTAGCCGGCCAGGATCGAGCCCGCCGTTGAGGCCGCGCCGCTCGACATGACGGCGAAGAGCTCGGACCCGGTCAGGAGCGGCAGGAAGGGCCGCAGCGCCACCGCGATCTCGCTCTGGCCGATCGCGATGGTGATCACCGCCGAGAAGGTCTCGATCCGCGAGGTGCCGAGGAGCCGCTGCAGCGCGGCGCCGATCACCCGCGCCATCCCCTGCATGATCCCGAGATGGTAGAGCACCCCGATCAGCGCCGAGACGTAGACGATCTGCGGCAGCACCCGGAAGGCGAGCACGAAGCCGCCCTGGTCGAAGAGATCGAACATCCTGGGCGCGACGAGGCCGCCGAACAGGAAGGCCGCGCCCCGGTCGCCGTAGGCGAGCACCGCCGCGACCGCCTCGGCCGCCGTCCCGAGCAGGCGCCGCCCGGTGGGCAGGAGCAGGATCGCGGCCCCGAGCAGCACCTGGATGGCGAGGGCCGAGAGCACGGTCCGGGGCCGGATCGCCCGCCGGTCGGTGGAGGCCAGGACCGCGATCGCGAGGAGCACCGCGAGGCTCAGCGCGGCGTGCAGGATCCTCTCGGCCATCCGGTCTCCTCGGGTGCGGCACCGTCGCCCGCCGCGATGCGCCGGGACCGGCGCGGGCGCAAAGCTCTGGCAGAGCTCTCCCGGAGCGTGCAAGCGGGGTGCCGCGGCCGTTCAGGCCGAGTTCACGCGCCGCCGCCCGTAGTGCCCGGCGAGACAGGCTCAAGCCGCAGGGGGACGCGATGCCGCAGGCCGCGCGCAGGCTCATCGGATTCGTGGTTGCCCTGGCGGCCCTGGTTCTGCCGCTCGCCGGCCTCCGCGCCGCGCCGGCCGAGACCCGGATCGCGCTGGTGATCGGCAACGGCGCCTACCCGGCGGGCGCGCTCGCCACCGCGGCGAACGATGCCGGCCTCGTCGCCCAGACCCTGCAGGCGGCGGGATTCGACGTGGTCGGCGCCCGCGACCTCGACGAGGACGGGCTGCGCCGGGCGCTGCGCGACTTCACCGACAGGGCCGCGGCGGCCGGGCCGGAGGCGGTGGCCTTCGTGTACCTCGCGGGCTACGGGCTGCAGGTCGAGGGCGAGAACTACTTCGTGCCGGTCGATGCCCGCATCGGCGCGGCCTCGGACGTGCCGCTGCGGGCGCTGCGCGTCTCGGATTACGCCAAGCGCCTCGCCGCCCTGCCGCTGCGCGCCCGCTTCCTGGTGCTCGACGCGGGCCGCCGGGCGCCGTTCCGCGTCGCCGGCGAGCCGCTCGCGGGCGGCCTCGCCCTGGTCGAGGCGGAGCCGGACTCGCTCGTCGCGTTCAACGCGGCGCCCGGCACGGTCGCGCCGGAGGAGCCGGGCCCCTACGGCGCCTACGCGCAGGCCCTCGCCGAGATGATGCGGGAGGGCGGCCTCGCCCCGGCCGAACTGTTCGCGCGCGTCCGCCTGCGGGTGAGCGAGACGACCCGCGGCGCCGCCGTGCCCTGGCACAGCGCCCGGATCGGGGCGCCCTTCGTGTTCTTCGAGCGCGGCGCCGAGGCGCCGCCGCTTCCCGCGCTGGCGGGCACGGACCGGCGGCCCCTCGGGGAGATCGGGCCGCGGGACGCCTTCGCGCGCTGCCTGGAGCAGGACAGCCTGCAGGCCTACGAGGCGTTCCTGGCCGCCTACCCGCAGGACCCGCTCGCCAAGCGCGTGCGGGCGATCCTCGCGGCGCGGCGCGAGGCGCTGACCTGGCGCCGGTCGCGGGTGGCGGACACGCCGAACGCCTACTGGTCCTATCTCGACCGCTACCCGCGGGGCCCGCACGCCCCCGACGCGCGGCGGCGCCTGCGGCAGCTCGCCGCCGCGGCCGAGCCGCCCGACCACTTCGCCGCCCTCGCCTACGACGTGCCCCCGCCCCCGCCCGAGGAGCGCATCTACGTCGAGCGCCCGGTCGTGGTGCTCGACGGCCCGGCCGACGACCTGCCGCCCCCGCCGGTCCTGCTGCCGCCGCGGCCGGCCGCCCTGCTCGACCTGCCCCCGCCCGTGGTCGAGGAATACGTCCTGCCGGCGCCGGTCTTCGTGCCGGTTCCGGCCGCCGTGCGGCTCCCCGCCACCGTCGCCCCGCCCGAGGGCAACCCCCTCGCCGGCCGCATCCACGAGCGCCCGGGCCCGACCGGGAGCGCGATCGCGGCCGGGGTCGCCGGGGCGGCGATCGGCGCCGCGGTGGCGGCCCGGGTGGCGCTGCCGCCCTCCCTCTCGCAGAAGGCGGCCCTGCGCCCGGGCCTGCCGCCCGGCGCGATGCCGGCCGGCGGGCTCCCGGGCCAGCCGCGCGGGCCGGTGCCGCCGCAGGCGGGCCGCCCGGGCCCCCCCGCCGCGATCGGCCAGCCCCTGCCTGGACAACCCCTGCCCGGACAGCCGGGGCGGACGGCGCCGCTGCCCGCCCAGGCGCGTCCCGGCCCGCCGCCGATCCCGGGGCAGGCCCTGCCCGGGCCGGCTGCGCCGGCGAACCGGCCGGGCGCCGGAGCGGCGCCGACGCTACGGGCGCAGCCGGCCCCCGGCGCGCCGCCCCGCGCCGCGCCGCCCGCCGCGCCCGTCCAGGCCCTGCGGCCGGGCTGGCCGCCGCCCGGCCAGCCCCCGGCCGGGCGGCCCGCCTCGCCGCACGGCCCCGTCGCGGCGCCCGCCCCGAACCCGGACTTCGCCCGCCAGCAGCAGGTCCGTCAGGAGCAGGCCGCCCAGGCGCAGGCCGCCCAAGCCCGGGCCGCCCAAGCCCGGGCCGCCCAGGCGCAGCGGGCCGCCGCGGCCCAGCGCCAGCAGATGATGATGCAGCAGCGGCAGCAGGAGGCCGCGCGGGCCTTTCAGCAGAGGCAGCAGGTGATGCAGCAGCAGGCCTCGCAGGCGGCGGCCCGGCAGCAGGCGGCCCAGGCCGCGGCGCGCCAGCAGCAGATGATGATGCAGCAGCAGGCCGCCGCCCAGCGCCAGCACCAGATGCAGATGATGCAGATGCAGCGCCCGCCGCCGGCGGCGCCGCGCGCCGTTCCGCAGCCGGCGCCCCATCCCGGCCATGGCGGCCGGCCCTGCGGTCAGCCCGGCCTGCCGCCCTGCCGCTGACCCCCGCCCTCGCCCGGACGGCCGCGCGGAGATCCGCCGCACCGCCGGGCCGCGCCCTTGCAGAGCGAGAACAAAACAAGTACATACCGGGAGCCGCGCACATTGAGAATCTCTTCGCCCCCGTGCCATAAGGACCCGTCAGATGGCTCAGTCCTCGCTGCGACTGGTGGAAAACCCGACCATGGATAAAGACAAGTCGAAGGCGATCGATGCCGCGCTCGCCCAGATCGAGCGCGCCTTCGGCAAGGGCTCGATCATGCGCCTGGGCAAGGGCGACAAGGTGCAGGAGGTCGAGACCATCTCCACCGGGTCGCTCGGGCTCGACGTGGCGCTCGGCGTCGGCGGCCTGCCGCGCGGGCGGGTGATCGAGATCTACGGCCCGGAATCCTCCGGCAAGACCACGCTGGCGCTGCACACGATCGCGGAGGCGCAGAAGAAGGGCGGGGTCTGCGCCTTCGTGGATGCCGAGCACGCGCTCGATCCGGTCTACGCCCGCAAGCTCGGGGTCAATCTCGACGACTTGCTGATCTCGCAGCCCGACACGGGCGAGCAGGCGCTGGAGATCACCGACACGCTGGTCCGCTCGGGCGCGATCGACGTGCTGGTGGTGGATTCGGTTGCCGCGCTCACCCCCCGGGCCGAGATCGAGGGCGAGATGGGCGACCAGCAGCCGGGCCTCCAGGCCCGCCTGATGAGCCAGGCCCTGCGCAAGCTCACCGGCTCGATCTCGCGCTCGAACTGCATGGTCATCTTCATCAACCAGATCCGGATGAAGATCGGCGTGATGTACGGGAGCCCCGAGACCACCACGGGCGGCAACGCGCTGAAGTTCTACGCCTCGGTGCGGCTCGACATCCGCCGCGTCTCGACCCTGAAGGACCGCGACGAGCCGATCGGCAACAGCGTCCGGGTCAAGGTGGTGAAGAACAAGGTGGCGCCGCCGTTCAAGCAGGTCGAGTTCGACATCATGTTCGGCGAGGGCGTGTCGAAGGTGGGCGAGCTGATCGACCTCGGCGTGAAGGCCGGCATCGTCGAGAAGTCGGGGGCGTGGTTCTCCTACGACAGCCAGCGCCTGGGCCAGGGCCGCGAGAACGCCAAGGGCTTCCTGCGGGACAACCCGGACATCGCCGGGCGCATCGAGGCGGCGATCCGCCAGAACATGGGCCTCGTCGCCGACAAGATCCTGGAGAACGCGGTCCCGACCGCGGAGGATTTCGACGAGGGCGAGGCCTGAGCCAGGCCCGACGGATCGAGGAGGAAGGGGCCGCCGCGGGAGACGCGGCGGCCCCTTCCGTTTGGGGCCGCTCGCGCGGGCCGGCTCATGCGGGATCGCGCTCATGCGGGATCGCGCTCCTGCGCGACGCTCCCGGAGGCGGCGAGGCCGTTCCGAGTCTCCCGCCCCCTCGCGGCGGCCCGGGTCGCCCCGCCCGCCTTGACGGCAGGGTCCGTGAGCCGCCGCGGAGTCACGCCCCTCCCCGGTGCGACCTCGCGCCTTACCTTGGAGCGCATCCAAGCTGTCCGTGTTGTCCACGGGCATCCCGTCCCCGGCGACCGGCGCGGTGCCGGCCCGCCCGCCCTCGGAGGCCGGAATGCCACGACGCGGACACCCAGAACCGAACCGGAGAGACTTGATGGTTGGAGCATCCGCCACCACGGCCCCCGCCGCCGTGCCCGCGGCCGCCGGGGCGCAGCCGGCCGGGCCCGCGGCGCCGGTCACCGCGCGGGTCGCCTTCACGGTGAACGGCGCGCGGCGCGAACTCGACCTCGACCTGCGCACCAGCCTGCTCGACGCCCTGCGCGAGCACCTGCACCTGACCGGCACCAAGAAGGGCTGCGACCACGGCCAGTGCGGCGCCTGCACCATCATCGTCGACGGGCGGCGGATCAACGCCTGCCTGACGCTGGCCGTCATGCACCAGGGCAGCGCGATCACCACCATCGAGGGGCTGGGAGGGCCGGAGAGCCTGCATCCGATGCAGGCCGCCTTCGTGCGTCACGACGGCTACCAGTGCGGCTACTGCACGCCGGGCCAGATCTGCTCGGCGGTCGCCGTGCTCGACGAGATCGCGGCCGGGATCCCGAGCCACGCCACCGCCGATCTCACCGCGGCCCCGGACCTGTCCGAGGCCGAGATCCGCGAGCGCATGAGCGGCAACCTCTGCCGCTGCGGCGCCTATTCCAACATCGTCGAGGCCGTGACCGAGGTCGCCGGGAGGCGGGCATGAAGTCCTTCACCTACGAGCGCCCGGCCTCCCCGGCGGAGGCGGCGTCCGCCGTCGCGCGCAACCCGGGCGCGAAGTTCATCGCCGGCGGCACCAACCTGCTCGACCTGATGAAGCTGCAGATCGAGACGCCGGCCCACCTCGTGGACGTGAACGGGCTCGGGCTCGACGCGATCGAGGCGACGCCGGAGGGGGGCCTGCGCATCGGCGCGCTGGTGCGCAACACCGACCTCGCGGCCGATCCGCGGGTCCGCCGCGACTACCCGGTGCTCTCCCGGGCGCTCCTCGCGGGGGCCACCGGCCAGCTCCGCAACCAGGCGACGACGGCCGGCAACCTGCTCCAGCGCACCCGCTGCCCCTACTTCTACGACACCGCACAGGCCTGCAACAAGCGGCGGCCGGGCTCGGGCTGCGCCGCCCTCGACGGGATCAGCCGGCAGCTCGCGGTGATCGGCGGCAGCGAGGCCTGCATCGCCACCCATCCGGGCGACATGGCGGTGGCGATGCGCGTCCTCGACGCCGCCGTCGAGACCGTCGACGCGACGGGCGCGGCGCGCACGATCCCGATCGCCGAGTTCCACCGCCTGCCCGGGGACGCGCCCGAGCGCGACACGACGCTGCGGCCGGACGAGCTCATCACCGCCGTGACGCTGCCCCGGCCCCTCGGCGGGGCGCAGATCTACCGCAAGGTGCGCGACCGCGCCTCCTACGCCTTCGCGCTGGTCTCGGTCGCCGCCGTGGTGCAGCCGGATGGCAGCGGCCGCGTCGCCTTCGGCGGCCTCGCGCACAAGCCCTGGCGGGTCGAGGCCGCGGAGGCCGAGCTGCCGCGCGGCGCCGCGGCGGTGGCCGCCGGCATGCTGTCGGGCGCGAGGCCGACCCGCGACAACGCGTTCAAGTTGAGGCTCGCCGAGCGGACCCTCGGCGCGGCGCTCAAGCAAGCGAGGGCCTGAGCCATGAAGTTCGACACCCCCGCCGGGCAAAACCCGATCGACCAGCTCAAGGTCGTCGGCCGCCCCACCGACCGCATCGACGGCAAGTTCAAGACCACCGGCACGGCGCCCTACGCCTACGAGCGGCACGACGTCGCGCCGAACCAGGCCTACGGCTACGTGGTCGGCGCCGGCATCGCCAAGGGGCGCGTGCGCGCGATCGAGACCGAGGAGGCCGCGCGCGCGCCGGGCGTCCTGGCGATCGTGACGACCCTCGACACGCCCCGGCTGCCGCGCGGCACGATGAACGCCGCCTACCTGTTCGGCGGCGACGCGATCCAGCACTACCACCAAGCGGTCGCCCTGGTGGTGGCGGAGACCTTCGAGCAGGCGCGGGCGGCGGCCTTCCTGATCCGGGTCGATTGCGCGCCCGAGCCCGGCCGCTTCGACCTGCGCGCCGAGGCGGGGGCGGCGAAGCCGGTCCCGGGCGACAGCGGCGAGGGCAGCAGCGGCGCGGGCGAGGAGCGCGTCGGCGATTTCGAGGGGGCCTTCGCGCAGGCCCCGGTGACCCTCGACGCGACCTATACCACCGCCGACGAGAGCCACGCCATGATGGAGCCGCACGCGAGCGTCGCGGCCTGGGAGGGCGACCGGCTCACGCTCTGGACCTCCAACCAGATGATCGGCTGGGGCAAGGGCAGCATCGCCAAGATCTTCGGCATCCCCAAGGCGAATGTCCGGCTCGACTCGCCCTACGTGGGCGGCGGCTTCGGCGGCAAGCTGTTCGTGCGCGCCGACGCGGTGCTGGCCGCCCTGGGCGCGCGGGCGGCCGGGCGCCCGGTGAAGGTGGCGCTGACCCGGCCAATGATCCCCAACAACACCACGCACCGACCCGCCACGATCCAGCGCATCCGCCTCGGCGCGACCCGGGACGGGATCCTCACGGCCATCGCGCACGAGAGCATCTCCGGCAACCTGCCGGACGGCGACCCGGAGACGGCGGTCAGTCAGACCAAGCTGCTCTACGCGGGGGCGAACCGGCTGACCGCGCTGAAGCTCGCCCATCTCGACCTGCCCGAGGGCAACGCCATGCGGGCCCCCGGCGAGGCGCCCGGCATGCTGGCGCTCGAGGTCGCGATGGACGAGATGGCGGAGAAGCTCGGGCTCGACCCGGTCGAGTTCCGCCTGCGCAACGACACCCAGGTCGACCCGAACCAGCCCGGACGCGCCTTCTCGCACCGCGACTTCGTCGGCTGCCTGCGGCTCGGCGCGGAGCGGTTCGGCTGGGCGCGGCGCAGCCCGACCCCCGGGCAGGTCCGGGACGGGGCGTGGCGGGTCGGGCTCGGGATGGCGTCGGCCTTCCGCAACAACCTGGTGCTGAAATCGGGCGCGCGGGTGCGCCTCGACGGCCGCGGCCGGGTGACGGTCGAGACCGACATGACCGATATCGGCACCGGCAGCTACACCATCATCGCGCAGACCGCGGCGGAGATGATGGGCCTGCCCCTCGACCGGGTCGAGGTGCGGCTGGGCGATTCCGACTTCCCGACCGCGGCCGGCTCGGGCGGCCAGTTCGGCGCCAATTCCTCGACCGCGGGCGTCTACGCCGCCTGCGTGAAGCTGCGGGAGGCGGTGGCGCAGCGGCTCGGCATCAACTCGGCCGACGCGGTCTTCGCCGACGGCCAGGTGCGGGCCGGCAACCGCGCGGTGCCGCTCGGCGAGGCGGCGGCCCAGGGCGAGATCGTTGCCGAGGACGCGATCGAGTTCGGCGGCCTCGACAAGACCTACCAGCAATCGACGTTCGGCGCCCATTTCGTGGAGGTCGGGGTCGATGCCGACACCGCGGAGGTGCGGGTGCGGCGGATGCTGGCTGTCTGCGCGGCCGGCCGCATCCTCAACCCGAAATCGGCCCGCAGCCAGGTCATCGGCGGGATGACCATGGGGGTCGGGGCGGCGCTGATGGAGAAGCTCGCGGTCGACACGCGCCGGGGCTTCTTCGTCAACCACGACCTCGCCGGCTACGAGGTGCCGGTCCACGCCGACATCCCGCACCAGGAGGTGATCTTCCTCGACGAGGTCGACGCGATGTCGTCGCCGATGAAGGCCAAGGGCGTCGGCGAACTCGGCCTGTGCGGGGTCGGCGCCGCGGTGGCGAACGCGGTCTACAACGCCACCGGCGTGCGGGTGCGGGACTATCCCCTCACCGTCGACAAGCTCATCGACCGCATGCCGGAGGCGGCGTGAGGCGGCCCGCCCCCTCGCGCCATCCGGGCGGGCGCTCCTCGCGGCCGCTTCGGCCGCCGGGGCCGTGACGGTCGAGCGGAGCGGCTCGCGCGCGTCCGCCCCAGGGCCCGCCGGCGCCCTCACGGGTGGCGTGCGCGCCGACCCGCTGCTCAGGGAGGCGCCGCCCCGGCGGTCGGGTGCCCTCGTCACCCGCCGCGCCGGGGGCGCGGACGGCGTGGCGCGGCCACCCGCACGGGCAGGCGCCGATCGTCACCGCGGGGGCGGGTTCGGCAACGGGGCCGCCCAGTCCGGGAGATCCGGCGCGGGCTGGTAGGTGCGCTGGCCTGGCTCGGCGACCAACCCGCCTTCGCGGCGCGGGCGGATCACCTGTTCGGACTCATCGCGGGCGCGATCCTGACGGACCGCGCCGGGCGCCGTCACGACGGGGAGACCGCTCGCGCGCGGGTGATCCGGGCCGACCGCCAGCGCGGCGATCGGCCCGTCTTCCGCTCGTCCGCGGCGCGGCTGCCGGGCCCGGCAGCCGCCCGATCACGAGCAGCCGGTCGTGCTGCCGCAGGTGTCGCATTTCAGGCAGGTGCCGTTGCGCACCAGCGTGAAATTCGCGCATTCCGGGCAGGCCTCGCCGACATAGCCCTTCATCTTGGCCTCGGCCCGGCGGTCGGCGACGCTGCGCTCCGCCTTGGGCTCGGGCCGGCCGAAGGGCAGGGCCTCGGCGAGGGCGTCGATCCGGCCGGCCAGGGCGGGCTCGGTCCGCAGCGCCACCGCGCCGCGCACGGCGTGGATGCTGCCGCCCGCCGGGGCCGAGAGGCCGGTCGCGGGCGCCGCCACCCCGGCGGTGCTGCCGCCGGGACCGCCGTGGATCAGGGTCAGCCGGTCGGCCGAGCCGCGCAGCAGGCCCCGCGACACGATCGTGTGCGCCACCACCGGCTCCGGCGCCGGCTGCTTCGACTGCGCCACGCCCCCGCCCATCACGGTCGAGCCGATCTCGGACGGGTCGACATGCGCGAGGTCGGTGCGGCCCAGATACGAGATCGCCAGTTCCCGGAACACGTAGTCGAGGATCGAGGTCGCGTTCTTGATCGCGTCGTTGCCCTGCACGAACCCCGCCGGCTCGAAGCGGGTGAAGGTGAAGGCGTCGACGTACTCCTCCAGCGGCACGCCGTATTGCAGGCCGAGCGAGATCGCGATCGCGAAGTTGTTCATCAGGCTGCGGAAGGCGGCGCCCTCCTTGTGCATGTCGATGAAGATCTCGCCGAGCCGGCCGTCGTCGTACTCGCCGGTGCGCAGGTAGACTTTGTGCCCGCCGACCACCGCCTTCTGGGTGTAGCCCTTGCGGCGGTCCGGCATCTTCTCCCGCGAGCGGATGCGCTCGACGCGCTCGATCACCCGCTCGACGATCTTCTCCGCCACCGCCGCGGCCCGGGCCGCGGCCGGCTGCGCGATCAGCGCCTCCACCGCCTCCTCGGCCTCGTCCTCGTCGTCATCGGCGATGAGCGCGGCGTTGAGGGGCTGCGACAGCTTCGAGCCGTCGCGGTAGAGCGCGTTCGCCTTCAGGCCGAGGGTCCAGGAGAGCCGGTAGGCCTCCTTGCAATCCTCCACCGTGGCGTCGTTCGGCATGTTGATGGTCTTGGAGATCGCCCCCGAGATGAAGGGCTGCGCCGCCGCCATCATGCGGATGTGGCTCTCCACCGAGAGGTAGCGCTTGCCGGTGCGCCCGCACGGATTGGCGCAGTCGAACACCGCGTAATGCTCGCGCTTCAGGTGCGGCGCGCCCTCCAGCGTCATCGCCCCGCAGACGTGGATGTTCGCCGCCTCGATCTCGCGCCGCGTGAAGCCGAGATGCGTCAGCAGGTCGAAGGACGGATCGGCGAGCCTCTCGGCCGGGACCCGCAGGGTCCTGGTCAGGAAATCCTCGCCCAAGGTCCAGCGGTTGAACACGAACTTGATGTCGAAGGCCGATTTCAGCCCCGCCTCGACCGCCGCGATCTTGTCGTCGGTGAAGCCCTTGGCGCGCAGGGCGGCCGGGTTGACGGCCGGCGCCTGGCCGAGCGAGCCGTGGCCGACCGCGTAGGCCTCGATCTCGGCGATCTCGGATTCCCGGTAGCCGAGGGCGCGCAGCGCGTCCGGCACCGCCCGGTTGATGATCTTGAAGTAGCCGCCGCCCGCCAGCTTCTTGAACTTCACCAGGGCGAAGTCGGGCTCGATGCCGGTGGTGTCGCAATCCATCACCAGCCCGATCGTGCCGGTCGGCGCGATCACGGTCGCCTGCGCGTTGCGGTAGCCGTGCTCCTCGCCGAGCACCAGCGCCCGGTCCCAGGCCCGCGTGGCGTGGGCCACGAGGTCGGGCTGCGGGCAGGCCGCGTGGTCGAGGGGCACCGGCTTGGTGCTGAGGAACTCGTAGCCCTCCGCCTCGCCGTGCGCGGCCCGGCGATGGTTGCGGATCACCCGCAGCATCGCGTCGGCATTCTCCTCGTAGGCCGGGAAGGGCCCGAGTTCGCGCGCCATCTCGGCCGAGGTGGCGTAGGCCACGCCGGTCATGATGGCGGTGAGCGCCCCCGCCAGCGCCCGCCCCTCGCGGGAATCGTAGGGCAGGCCCATGGTCATCAGCAGGCCGCCGACATTGGCGTAGCCGAGCCCGAGGGTGCGGTACTTGTAGGAGAGGTCGGCGATCTCCCGGCTCGGGAACTGCGCCATCGTCACCGAGATCTCCAGGACGATGGTCCAGAGCCGGCAGAGATGCTCGTAGGCCTCGACGTCGAAGGTCCGGGTGCCGCGGTCGAACAGCGCCAGCAGGTTGGCCGAGGCGAGGTTGCAGGCGGTGTCGTCCAGGAACATGTACTCGGAGCACGGGTTCGAGGCCCGGATCCGCCCGCCGACCGGGCAGGTGTGCCAGTCGTTCATGGTGGTGTTGAAGTGCAGGCCCGGATCGGCCGAGGCCCAGGCCGCCGCGCCGATCTTCTCCCAGAGGTCGCGGGCCTTCAGCGTCTTGGCGACCTTGCCGCCGATGCGGGTCCTGAGCGGCCAGTCCGCGTCCGCCTCGACGGCGCGCAGGAAGTCGTCGGTGAGCGAGACCGAGTTGTTGGAGTTCTGGCCCGAGACCGTGAGGTAGGCCTCGGAATCCCAGTCCGTGTCGAAGATCGGGAAATCGACCTCGGTCGCGCCCTGGCGGGCGGACTGGATCACCCGCTTGACCGAGGCGTCCGGCACCATGGCGCGGCGGGCCGCCTTGACCTCGCGCTTGAGCGCCGGGTTGCGCTCGGGGTCGAAGCAGGCGTCGCCCTCCGCCTCGCAGTTCAGGCAGGCGCGCATCACCGCCTTGAGGTGCTTGGCGGCGACCTTCGAGCCGGTGACCAGCGCGGCGACCTTCTGCTCCTCCCGCACCTTCCAGTCGATGAAGGCCTCGATGTCGGGATGGTCGATGTCGACGATCACCATCTTGGCGGCGCGCCGCGTGGTGCCGCCCGACTTGATCGCGCCCGCCGCCCGGTCGCCGATCTTGAGGAAGCTCATCAGGCCCGACGAGCGCCCGCCGCCCGCCAGCTTCTCGTTCTCGCCGCGCAGGGCCGAGAAGTTCGAGCCCGTGCCCGAGCCGTACTTGAACAGGCGCGCCTCGCGCACCCAGAGGTCCATGATGCCGCCCTCGTTGACGAGGTCGTCCTGGACCGACTGGATGAAGCAGGCGTGCGGCTGCGGGTGCTCGTAGGCGCTCGCCGACTTGGTCAGCGCGCCGGTGCGGTAATCGACGTAGTAGTGGCCCTGGCTCGGGCCGTCGATGCCGTAGGCCCAGTGCAGGCCGGTGTTGAACCATTGCGGCGAGTTCGGCGCCACCATCTGGCGGGCCAGCATGGCGCGCAGCTCGTCGAGGAAGGCGGCGGCGTCCTCCTCGGAGGAGAAGTAGCCGCCCTTCCAGCCCCAGTAGGTCCAGCAGCCGGCGAGCCGGTCGAAGACCTGGACGGCCGAGGTCTCGGAACCGTAGCGCGCCTCCTCGGGCAGCGCCGCGAGGGCCTCCTCGTCCGGCACCGAGCGCCACAGGAAGGAGGGAACGTCGTTCTCCTCCACGCGCCGGAGCGCCGCGGGCACGCCCGCCTTGCGGAAGTACTTCTGGGCCAGGACGTCGCAGGCGACCTGGCTCCAGGCCTCCGGCACGTCGATGCCGTCGAGGCGAAACACCACCGAGCCGTCCGGATTGCGGATCTCGCTCACCGCTTTCCTGAACGGGATCCCCGCATAGGGGGATTGTCCGGCCGTCGTGATACGCCGCTCGATCCGCATGAAACGTTCTCTCCCGACAGGTGACATGACAACCCGAACCGCGACCCCGCGCGGTCGTTCGCCCAGCATGGTTCAGGATGCCTCGACCCCGGCGCATCAACGCACGCCAGAGTTGCGCCGTCCGCAGCTTTGCGCCGCGCGGCCGTTGAACGTTTCGCCGGCGAACCGGTCGTCCAACCTGCGGGCAAGCTAGCGAGCTTCGGGGCTCCGCGTCAACAACTAGTGTGACGCCCGGCCGTTCCACGCTAGATGTTGTGCCGGCGAGCCAAATCCTGTGGATATCTCGCGACTCCGCCTAAAGCCGCATCGGGCCTCTCGGATTCCGCGCGAGTTTTTTCGCGCTCAACCGGTTCTGCGGCCGGTCGGGCGCGGCGCGGCTGTGAATTTGATGCAAATTCGCCACGCCTGGGCCCGGGTAGCGGGTGTCGGTTGCGCGGCCGGGCGGGCTCAACCGGTGCTCCCGGGCCGGCGCCCGGGGCGGGCGCGGTGCTCCCGGGCCGGCGCCGCGGGCGCCGGGGTGCGACGCGCTGCGGCTGGACTTCGCCGGCCCGCCTCACCATAGTCCGCCGCGACCGAGGACGGGCCCCGGGCCCGGGCAAGCGACGAGACGGCCGCGATGGCGCTGAAAGACACACTCCTGCGCATCTTCACGTGGTGGAGCGGCTCCACCGTGAGCCTGGAGTTCTACACCAAGCGCCACGGCGAGCTCGTCGGCACGGACGAGTTCGGCAACCGCTACTACCGGGCCGAGGGGCCGCTGATCGACCCGTCGGTCGGGCCGGAGCGGCGCTGGGTGATCTACAACGGCGAGGCGGACGCCTCGAAGGTGCCGCCGGGCTGGCGCGGCTGGCTCAGCCACACGGTCGACGTGGCGCCGAGCGAGGAGAGCTATACGCCGCGCGAGTGGCAGAAGCCCTTCGAGCCGAACCTGACCGGTACCGTGGCGGCCTATCGGCCGCGCGGCTCGCAGCTCTCCTACGGCCAGCGCCCGGCCGCGACCGGCGACTACGTGCCGTGGACGCCGGGCGAGTAGGGGCCGCCCTTTTTCCACCACCCTTCGGGGGGAGACAGCGGGCAGCCGAAGGGAGTTCGCGTTGAGCCGCACCACCGCCCGATCCGCCATCCGCGCGGCTTTGGTCCTCAGCCTCGCGGGCGTCCTCGCGCCCGCCGCGCAGGCCGACAAGATCCGCAACCCGACCGCGGTGTTCTCGGGGCTCGACAAGATCACCGGCCGCATCGTGACCTTCGAGGTCTCGGTCGACGAGACGGTGCAGTTCGGCGCCCTGCAGCTGACGCCGCGGGTCTGCTACACCCGCCCGCCGACCGAGAGCGCCAGGACCACGGCCTTCCTGGAGGTCGACGAGGTCACGCTGGAGAACAAGTACCGGCGGATCTTCACCGGCTGGATGTTCGCGGCGAGCCCCGGCCTGCACGCGATCGAGCACCCGATCTACGACGTCTGGCTGGTGGACTGCAAAGGCGGGACGGACATCATCGCCGAAGCCAAGGAGCAGGACGACGCGCCGGTGGCGGCCGCCAAGCCCGAGCGCCGCCGCCGCGACCCGAACCAGCAGCAGGAGGCGCGGCGCGCCCAGCCGGTCAACCGCCAGGGGCAGGTGGACGTGGCGCCGCTGCGCGGCACGCCGGTGCAGCCGCGCCAGACGCCCTCGCGCCGCTTCTTCCCGACGAACGACGCGCCGTCCTTCTTCAACTCGGATCCGCGCTGAGCGGGGCGCGCCGCGCGGGTTCGCGATCCGGGAGCCGCCGTGATCCAACCGGATCCCGGCTCAGCCCTGGAACGCCAGCGTCGCGCGGGTGCCGCGAGGGAGGCGGTCGTACTCGACCTTGGAGCGCAGGTTCGTGCCCATGGCCCGCAGGATGCGCGAGCCGAGGCCGGAGCCGAGCGGGGTCCCCTCCCCCGACCAGCCGATGCCGTCGTCCTCGACCACGAGGCAGAGCGCGTCCTCGCCGCGCCGCGTGATGGCGACCCGGATCTCCCCCGCCACCTCGGGCGGATAGGCGTACTTGTAGGCGTTGGTGACGAGTTCGGTCACGACGACGCCGAGCGAGACCGCCTTGTCGGTGGCGAGCCGGATCGGCTCGGCCCGCAGGCGGATGGCGTGGTCGCGCCCCGCCGCCTTCATGGAGGCTTCGAGTTCCTCGACCAGGCTCGCCAGGTAGGCGTCGACCTCGACCGCCTGGACGTCCTGCGAGGTGTAGAGGCGGCGGTGGATCCCCGCGATGGCGGAGATCCGCGCCTGCATCTCCTCGAGCGCGCTCTTGGCGGCCGGGTCCGTCACCGCGTTGGTCTGCATCCGGGCCAGCGCCGCCACCAGGGCGAGGGAGTTGGCGACGCGGTGATTCACCTCCCGCAGCAGGATCTCGGCCCGGTCGCGGGCGGCCCGCACCTCGGCCTCCGCCCGCTCCTTGTCCCGCCGCAGCGCCTCCTGGCGCAGGGCGGTGTCGATCGCCTCGCCGAGGAGTTCGCGGAAATGGCCCTGCACGTCCTTCCAGACGTAATCCACGGCGCCGGCCTTGAGGGCGGCCACGGCGACGCGGCTGTCCTCCGAGCCGGTCACGTAGACGACCGGGGGCGCCTCGGGCAGGGCCCGGATCGCCGCCAGCACCTCGAGCCCGCTGCGGCCCGGCATGTGGTGGTCGAGGGCGACCACGTCGATGCCGCCCGCCCGCAGCCGCGCCAGCCCCGCCTCCCCGTCCTCGGCGAGGTCCACGGCGTAGCCCCGGCCCCGCAGGGCGCGCTGGACGAGGCGCCCGAGCCCGGGATCGTCGTCGATGTAGAGGATGCGGGCCTGGCCCGGCGCGGCCGCGTCGCTCATGGATTCTCGGGCACCTGCATCACCGAGAAGAACAGGCCGAGCTGCCGGATCGCGTTCGCGAAGCCGTCGTAGTTCACCGGCTTGGTGATGTAGACGTTGGCGCCGAAGTCGTAGCAGCGCTGGATCTCGCGGCTGTCGTCCGTGGTGGTGAGGACGACCACGGGCGAGCGCCGGGTATGCGGGTTCGCCTTCACGGTCTCCAGGATGTCGAGGCCGGTCATGTCCGGCAGGTTGAGGTCGAGCAGGATCAGGAGGTGGCGCCCCGCGCTGACCTCGCCGGTGCCGTCCGGCCCGAGCAGGTAGGCGAGCGCCGAGGTGCCGTCCCGGAACGGCAGGATCTCGTTGTTCACGCCGGCCCGGCGGATGTTGCGCTCGATGAGCCGGGCGTGGCCCTCGTCGTCCTCGATCATCACGATGCAGACGGGATGCATCCGGTCCTCCCCTCACTCGGCCGCCATCCCGGGCGCGCCCCCGGGGGCGGCCTCCGGGGTGCCCTCGAACCCGGCCCGGTCCGGCCCGGGGGCGCTCGCGACCGGGCGGCGCGGCAGCGTCACCGTGAAGGTGGTGCCCTCGCCGAGCCGCGAGGCCACCTCGATGCGCCCGCCGAGGGAGCGCACCAGCGCCTTGACGTGGGCGAGCCCGATCCCCTCCCCCGGCCGGTCCTGGGCGCCCGCCCGGCGGAACAGCTCGAAGACCCGGGCGTGGTCCTGGGGCGCGATGCCGCGCCCGTTGTCGCTGACGGCGAAGCGCACGCGGTCGCCCGGGGCGGCCTCGGCCGCCACGGCGATGCGGCCGGGCCGCTCGGGCGACAGGTATTTCAGGGCGTTGTCGATCAGGTTGGAGAAGATCTGCTCGATCGCGAGCCGGTCGGCGGTGATCGGCGGCAGGCCGGGCGCGACGCTCACCCTTGCCCCGACCGCGTCGGCCTGGTGGCGCTGCGCGTCGGCGAGCCCCTGGATGACCGCCGTCATGTCGAGGGGCTCGGGCCGGAAATTGCGCCGCCCCTCCCGCGACAGCTTCAGGATCGCGGCGATCAGCCCCTCCATCTTGGTGATCGCCGCCCGGATGAAGCCGAGGGCCTCGCTCATGTCGCCGTCGATCTGCGCCGCCTGCGGGTGGCCCTCGAGCGCGCCGCGGATCTCCTCCTGCAGCGCCTCGAGCTCGCTCGTGAAGCCCATCACGTTGACGAGCGGCGCCCGCAGGTCGTGGGAGACGATGTAGGCGTAGCGCTGGATCTCCTCGTTCGACTCGCGCAGCTCGGCCTCGGCCTCGCGCTGGGCGGTGATGTCGGTGTGGACCCCGACCCATTCGCGGATGCGCCCGTCCGGCTCCAGGATCGGCACGGCCCGGATCGCGTAGGGCCGCCACGTGCCGTCGCGGCTGCGCACCCGGTGCTCGAACACGAAGGTCCGCCGCGCCGCGACGGCCGCGTTCCAGGCGTCGATGCTCGGCTGCGCGTCGTCGGGATGCACCGCCCGCGCCCAGCCGTAGCCCTCGTACTCGGCGCGGGTCTGCCCGGTGATGGCCGCCCAGCCGGGCTGCTCGCCGGTCATCCGGCCGGCCGCGTCGTTGGTCCAGAGCACGCCCCGCACCGCCCGCACCGCGGCGCGGAAGCGGTCCTGCTCGTGGCGCACCGAGATCAGGAGGCGCGCATTGTCGAGGGCGATCCCGGCCTGCCCGGCGAAGCCCAGGATCAGGCGCTCCTCCCGGGTCCCGAAGCGGCCCGGCTCGGGATGGCCGAAGAGCAGGGCGCCGAGCGTCTCGCCCGAGCCGGAGACGACCGGCACCGCGAGGTAGCTGCGCACGGGCAGGTGGCCCTCCGGCATGCCGCCGTGGGAGCCGTAGCGGGCATCCGCCGCCACGTCGTCCGAGCGCACCACCCCGTCGGCCCGGAAGGTCGGGGCGAAGAGCGCGGTGGCACGGGGCAGGCCGAAGCGCGTGAAGGCCTCGCGCGGCGCGCCCGTCAGGCTGAACAGGCGCCAGGCCTCCTCCGGATCGCCCTCGCGCCCGGCCGGCACGCGCTCGAAGAAGGCGCCGTAGGCCGCCCCCGTGAGGGCGGTGGCGTTGTCGATGATGCTCTGGACGAGGCGGCCGAGATCGTGCTCGGCGGCCAGGGAGGCGCCGGCGCGGTTGAGCCGCTCCAGGCGCGCGGTCTCCTCCTGGAGCGCGAGCCGCGCCTCCTCGGAGCGCCGGCTGACCCGGACCTGGGCGAGGGCCCCGCCCGCGAGCAGCAGCGTGAGGACGAGGCCGAGCCCGCCGATCGTCGGCGCGAGCGCCCCGGCCGGGTCGTGCGCGAAGGCCGGCGTCGCGGCGGCGCTCAGGGTCCAGGTCCGGCCCGCCAGGGTGAGGGCGCGCCGCGCCGCCAGGCCGGCTTCCGGCCGGCCCGCCCCGGGCGCGGAGGCGTAGAGGAGCCGCTCGGGCATCGGCTCCGAGGCATCGGGCACGGCGCCGTCATGGACCGCGTAGGCGAGTTCGCGCGCGCCGCCCGCGGTGCGGCGGGTGACCACCTGCGGGAAGAAGTCGCCCGCCCGGAACGGGGCGTAGACGAAGCCGCGCAGGGCGCCGCGCCGGTCCGCGACCGCCTCCGGGATGGCCTCCCCCGCGTAGACCGGGAGGTAGAGCAGGAAGCCCGGCTGGCGGTCGCGGTCGATCTCCTGGACGAGTTCGACCTTGCCCGAGAGCGCGACCTCGGCGCCGTCGCGGGCCCGCGCCATCGCCTCCCGGCGCGTCGGCTCGGAGGACATGTCGAAGCCCATCGCGGCGGCGTTGCGCCGGTCCGCGGGTTCGAGCGCGACGATGGCGGTGGGGTCCGGCGCTCCGGTCTCCGGCCACGGCTCGGGCGCGCCCTCCGCGCCGAGCCGCCGCCGCAGCGCCTCGCGCTCGCCGGGGGCGAAGCGCTGCGCGAAGCCGAGGCCGCGGATGCCCGGATAGAGCTCCCCGAGGCGCAGCCGCGCCACGTAGGCGGCGAATTCCGCCCGGCTGACCTCCCGGCTCGCCGCGTAGAGCCCGGCCGCGCCGCGCAGGAGCGCCGCGTAGGTGTCGAGCCGCTCGCGGATGTCCTCGGCCTGCGCGTCGACGAGCCGCGCGAACCGCTCGCCGTCCCGCACCGCACTCACCTGCCGGAGCTGCAGGGCCGCGCCTCCCGACAGGATCAGGCCGACCAGCAGGATCAGCAGCGGCAGCCCGTAGCGTCCGATCGGGCGCGCTGAACCAGACGAGGGCGGAGCAGGCGACGAGATGACGGCGATCCTCTGCGCGAGCGCGACCGGGATGTTCTAGTGCCGCCGCGCTGCACGGCCAGACAGCGGGGCCCGCAACAGGGGAAGTTCGGCCGGTCTCGAGTCAGGCCTTGGCGCGGGAGCCGCGCCGCGGGTGGGCCGGGCGCACCGCCGTGCGGGAACGGCATCGCTGCCAGCCCCAATGCTCGTAGGGGCTCGTCGGCGCGGCCTCGCACCAGCCAGCCCGCCGCAGGCGCTCCGCGAGGATCTGGCGGTCGAGGCAGGCCTGCTCGCTCATCGCGGAGGACGGGAGCCCGCAGGCCGCGTCGGCCCGCTCCCACCGGGCGACGAGATCCTCGGACGCCGCGGCCCGGCCGACGCAGAGGAAGGCGAGCCCGAGCACGAGACCCGGCAAGGTGAGGTGACGGAGCATGGGCGAGTCCTGCGCGCCCGACCGATTCGGGCCCGCGCGGGATAGCACGGCCGGCGCAACCGGCAAGGCGGCAACCGGTCCCGCGCCCGCGATCAGTGCGGGGCGAAGATCGGGCGGCGCGGGACCGGGCGGGGCGGGCGGCGCGGGGGCGGGACGGCGCCCGCCATGCGCCGCGACGCGCCCTCGATGGTGCGCGACCACAGGCTCGCCGCCTCCGCCGCCTCGCCCCTCGACGCGAAGGTCTCGTCGGATCTCAGCAAGGTCTCGTTCTTGCGGCCGATCAGGCGCCACCGCCATCGGCCGGGATCATCCTGCTCGATGAGGAATTCCATAGCCGCCTCCACTGGATTTCCTTTGCGGAGGAATATGCCTCATGCCATGGGCCGCGGGGCGCCGCGCCGGCCCGCGAGGCAGGCGATCTGCCCCGCGGGCGCGATTCGGCGCGAGTCTTCCCCAGGATCCACAGGTCCGCGCCGGCGCGCGGGCGGCGCGAGCGAGGGATCGGCTTGACGGCTGTGCCGGCGACACGAATCCCGGCGCGCATGTCCCGGCGCGCATGTCGGAGCGGAACCGATCGGTCCGCCGCGCCTTCTCTCCGCGGTTCCCGGGGGAGGCCGGGACCGAGGCAGCGGATCCCCGCGCGACGATCCTTCGGTCCCGGTGCCGGTCGAACGGGGCAAGCCGGGCCGCGGCGCCGTGCGCCGCGATCGAGGGGGGACCGCCGCGGCGGATCCGTCGGAGGGAGGCCGCGATGGTCGGTTCGATGTGGAAGCTCGGCATCGAGATGACGATGCTCGGGCTCGAAGCCCAGACGGTGATCGGCCTGCGCCTCGCCAAGATCGCGCTGGGCGGCCCGGCCGCGGCGGCCGAGGCCCAGCTGATGGTGGCCGAGAAGGTGGCCGCGGCCGGCGAGGCGGCCGTCCAGGCCGCGACCGGCGGGTCGCCCCGCAAGATCGTGCGCGGCTACCGGCGCAAGGTGCGCGCGAATACGCGGCGGCTGCGCAGGGGATGAGCGACGGGCGCCGCGCGGCGCCCGTTGCGGATCGGGCGCGCCGGTGTCAGGCGCGCTCCTTGGCGAGGGCCTCCAGGGCCTGATCGAGGCCGCGGAACGACAGCGGCAGCGTCACGTCCCGGCCCGCGGCGTCCTTGAACGTGAGCCGCCCCGGCTCGCTGCCGGCCCGCCAGCGCTTGAGCACGTCCTCCCTGGTCGCCCCATCCGCCACGCAGCCCGCCGGGAGGCAGCGCCGCCAGGCCAGATCGAGCGCCGCCGCCTCGCGGCCCTCCTTGCCCTCCAGGCCCACCCGCACGCCCGACGGGAAGCTGACCGTCACCGGCAGCACCGCCGTCAGCCGCAGGCCGGCCTCGCCGGGCGCCCGCCCCAGCGCGACCTGCGCCAGGGGCGCGGCCTGACCCTGGACCTGGACGGCCTGCGCCACCTCGCAGAACCGGGTCACCTTCTCGCCCTCGGCGAGGCGCTGGCAGCGCAGCGTCCACTCGCCGAAGCTCGCCGTGGTCAGTTCCGGCTCGGCCGGGACCGGCGGCGCGGCGGGCGATGCGGCGGGCGGCGGAGCGACCGCCGGCTTGGGCGCGGGCTGCGCCAGCACCGGCCCCGCGAGACCGAGGGCCGCGGCGAGCGCGGCCGGGACGGAGCGGAGCCCGATCGCGCGGCGCATCACGCGGCCTCCCCCAGGCTCTCGGCATTCGCCGGCGCCGGCGGCGCGAAGGTGAGGGCGAAGTCGCCGATCGCCTGCAGGCTGACGAGATGGGCCGAGATCGCCGCCAGCCAGCCCTCCCGGCGCAACCGCAGGAAGACTTCGTCCGAGAGGCCGTTCAGCGCGCCCTCGTCCACCACCAGCGCCCCGTGCAGGGCGTGGCTCTCCCCCGTCGCCGGGTCCTTCCCGTGCAGCGTCACCCCGCGCAGCAGCCCCAGATCCTGCAGCACCCGCCCGAGCGCGCCCGTGCGCTTGGCCGCCTCGGCATAGTCCGCCACCAGCCGCACCCGCTCCTGCAGCGGCGGCGTCTGCGCCCCGTCCTCCCCGAACAGCGCCAGGCTCTCGCCCGCATCCTCCTCGCGCAGCACGCCCTCGGCGGTGTCGTCGAGGCAGACCAGCGCGGGCCGGCCCTCGCTCTCGCCCAGGATGAAGGGGAAGCGGCGCAGATAGGCCGGCAGGTAGCGCCCGGTCCAGGTGCCGTCCTCGCTCACCAGCGCCGAGCGGCCGGGCACCAGGCCGGTGAGGAAGACCGGGGTCGGGCCGAGGCTCTCGGGCAGGAACAGGATCGGCAGGTGGCGGCAGGCGGCGGCGAACTCGTCGACCACGGCGGGCACGAGGTGGCTCCCGCGCGCGAAGCCGAAACGCTGCGGGTTGGCCAGCCGCAGCCCGCGATGGCCCTCCCGGTCGAGGGGCACGACGGCGCGGTAGAACAGGGGAAGCTGAGTCATGGATCGATCCTCGGCTGGAGGGTTGGGAGGGGGGACGCCCACCGCGCCGCGGCTCCACGGGCGCGAGGGACAGCGGAGCCCGCCGCCCCGGGCGATGTCAGGGGATATTCCGCGCCGCCCGCACCGGCGCGTCAGGGGCGCTCCGGCCGGCGGACACGGCGAGCCAGGGGGAGAGCGGGAGGCGCGGTGTCACGAAGGGCGGTCCGGGCATGTCGGTGATCGCGGCGTCGCCCGCGTCGGGCGGGCCCGGCGCCGCGGAGGACGGAGATCGGGCCGCGCGGGGCGCGGTGCGCCCGCACCTGCCCGACCCGGCCGCCATTCCACCGCCTCGCCCGCTCTCCGCGGTCGGTTCCGTTCCTTCATCTCGGTTCTGCGCTATCCCGACCGCACCGCGCTCTTTCTGGAGAGCATCCGACGCCGGATGCCCCAACGGAAGGCGCTATAACATGGCCCGCGCGCGGGTTTCCAGAGCGGCCCATCAACGAAACGCGACGCGAATTCCGCTGCGCCGGGATGCCTTCGTCCTCGCGTTCGACGAAGCAGTGCGATGCCGGCGGGCGCAGCCGGCCCGGTCCCGGCGCGGGACCCGATTGCACCGTGATCGGATCCTGCTCTAGAGGAACCTGACCCGCGCTCCAGTCGTGCGCGGGCCGCTTTCGGCGGCGTCGCGCCGTGCCTATGGTGATCGTCCGTCACCCAGGCATCACGGTCCGTCATGCCCCGCCGGGTGGTCCGCGGCGGGGCGAAGAGCGCGCGGCTTTCCCCTGAGGCATGGTTCGACAGATGTTGCCTGACCCTGAGGCATTTCGGTCCCCGGCCGGAGACGACAGTGACCTTCTCTCACCGCCTCGCGCGCGCCGCCTGCCGGCTCGGCCTCGCCGCAGCCCCGAGCCTGACCGCGGGCCCCGCGCTGGCCCAGACCGCCTCGCAGATCACCCCGCCCTCCTTCCGGCCGCCCCTGCAACGCCAGGGCGGCGTCCTCGTCATCCCGGACGGAGCGGGCTGGAGGCGCCCGCAGGCGCGGAGCGGCTCACCCTCCCTGCGCGCCCGGCCCGGGTCGCGGCCGCCCTCGCCGGGCCCGCGCCGGCCGTCGCCGCCCGCCTCGCCGGCCGCCCCGTGACGGCCGCCGGGCTCTTCGCGGCCGCGGGCTTCGCGCCGGCGCGGATCGGCCTCCCGGCCCGGGCGCGCGCCGACCGCACCGGCGAGGGCGCGCGGTGCCGGCGGCCGGGCGGCGCGCGCCGGTTCGGAGCCGGCGGGGCGGCGGGAGGGGGTTCGCCTTGACCGGCGCGGCGGAATTGCGGGAGGCCCTGCGCGAGCAGCGGGCCGGCCAGGTCGAGGCGGCCCTGGCGCGCTGCGAGCGGCTCCTGGCGCGCGAGCCGCGCAACGTCGCGGCGGCGCGCCTGGCGGCCTGCCTCTGCTTCGGCCTCGGCCGGTTCGAGGCGGCCCTGGCGCGGTACGACCGCGCCCTCGCCCTGGATCCGGACCACGCCGAGACCCTGCGCGACCGCGGCGTCACCCTGCAGGCCCTGTCGCGGCCCGAGGACTCCCTCGCCTCCCTGGAGCGCGCGCTGGCGCGCGACCCCGCCTCCGCGGCGACGTGGTTCGACCGCGCCAACGCGCTCGTGAGCCTCGGCCGGCCCGAGGACGCTCTGGCGAGTCTCGACCGCGCCCTGGCGCTGAGGCCTGCCGACCCGGACGCGCTCGGCAACCGCGGCAACGTCCTGCACGAGCTCGGGCACCTGGACGAGGCGCTGGCGAGCTACGCGCAGAGCCTCGTCCTGCGGCCGCACGCGCCGGAGGTTCTGACCAACCGGGCGATCACGCTGCTGACGCTCGGCCGCTTCGCGGAAGGGTTCCAGGCCTACGAGTGGCGGCGGCGCCAGCGCGGCTGGGTGGAGCCGCGCCCGCCCGGCCCCGAATGGCAGGGCGACCTGATCGCCGGCCAGCGGCTCCTCCTCTACGCCGAGCAGGGCCTGGGCGACACGATCCAGTTCGTGCGCTTCGCCCGGATCGCGGCCGCGCGGGGGATGGAGGTGGTGCTCAGCGTCCAGGAACCCCTGCGCGCCCTGCTGAGCGGCCTGCCCTTCCTGCGGGTGCTCGCGCCGGACGAGCCGCTGCCGGCCCTGCACGCCCACGCGCCGCTGATGAGCCTGCCGCGCCTGTTGCGGCTCGATGCGGCGGACCTCGCCGCCGGCCCCTACCTCGCGGCGCAGCCGGAGCGGGTCGCGGCCTGGAGGGCGCGGCTGCCGCCCGGATTCCGGGTCGGGGTGGCGTGGCAGGGGCAGCCCGGCCGGGCGATCGACCGCGGCCGCTCGCTGCCCCTCGCGTGCCTCGCGCCCCTGGCGCGGGTGCCGGGCGTGCGGCTCGTCAGCCTGCAGAAGGTGCACGGGCTCGACCAGCTCGACCGCCTGCCCGACGGGATGGCCGTGACGGTGCTGCCGGACCTCGACGCGGGCCCGGACGCCTTCCTGGACACGGCGGCGGTGATGATGTCGCTCGACCTCGTGGTGACGAGCGACACGGCCGTCGCCCACGTGGCGGGCGCGCTCGGCCGGCCGGTCTTCGTGGCGCTCAAGCCGGTGCCGGACTGGCGCTGGGGCCTCGCCGGGGAGCGGACGGCCTGGTACCCGACGATGCGGCTGTTCCGGCAGGAGCGTCGGGGCGACTGGGAGGCGATGGCCGCCGCGATGGCGCGGGAGGTCGCCGGCCTCGCGGGGGCGCCGGCGCGCCGGACGGCGCGCCCGGGACCGTGCGGGTGCCGGTGTCGCTCGGCGAACTCGTCGACAAGATCACGATCCTGGAGCTCAAGGCCGAGCGGATCGCCGATCCCGCCAAGCGCGCGAACGTCGTCCGGGAGCTCGCGCTCCTCGACGCGGCGCTGGCGGCGAGCGGGCTCCTGTCGGAGGAGGTGGCGGCGCTCCAGACCACCCTGCGCGGGATCAACGCCGAGCTCTGGGATGCCGAGGGCCGGATCCGCGCCTGCGCCCAGGACGCCGCCGCCCGGGACGAGCTGGTCGCCCTCGCCCTGCGGATCAGCACCACGAACGAGCGCCGCTCGGCCGTGAAGCGGGAGATCAACCTGCGCGGCGGCTCCGTCCTGATCGAGGAGAAGCAGTACCGCTGAGCAGGCTGCGCCGCGGCCGGCGGGGCGGGGCTAACCGAATCGCAACCGCGGCCGGGGCACCTCGCCGGGATGGCAGCCGTGCGCGTCGTGATCCATGAACTGCGTGACGATCTCCGCCACGGCCACCCGCGCCGCTGGCCCGGCCTCGCCATCAAGGTGACCCACCGGGAGGGCCTGCGGGCGTATCTCGGCGGCTGCACTTGGCCGGACGGCGACGATGCCGAGACGTTCCTGGACTGGTGCGCGAGCCAGCTGCCGGACGCCTGGATCCAGATCCGCACGCCCGACCTGTCGTCGCCCGGCGGGGCGATCAGCATCACCATGGCGGTGGGCATGCGGGGCGCGAAGCCCGACCCGCACGGCCAGATGCGGACGCGGCAGCGGTGGCCCTTCCCGCTCGCCGATTGGTAGGCGGGCCCCTCCGGCCCCGTCCGATGCGGCGAGGGCCGGGGCGCGCTGCCGGTTCCGGGATACGAGATCAGACGGATTGCGTCGCCATCCGGATGTGGGCTTCGCTCAAGCGCCGCGCGGGCTCGTCATCCCGCATCCGCTTGATCCCTTCGGGATGGCGGATGTGGGCTTCGCTCAAGCGCCGCGCGGGCTTGCCATGCGCTGTCCGGACGTGATCGTCCGGCCAGCGGATGACACAACCGTGACGCCGCCCGGCGCGTTAGCGGGATGGCGGCCGGCCCCTCGCCGCCGGAGGCGCAGGAGCGAGGTGCGTGATGACCAGGGATCCCGAGGCCCGCGCGGAGGTGGCCCGCTCCGCCCCGGAGAGCCCATCCCCGGCCCGCCCGGCCGGGCCCCGACGGCCTGCCCCGCGGCGACGGCCATGATCACCACCGCCCACCTGGCCGCCGAGGCGCTCGGCGACCACCTCGCGGCCGCCCTGCGGGGCACCTTCGGGGCGACGCAGGCGCCCCTGGCCGAGATGGTCGGCTCGGTCGCGCGCCTCGCGCTGGAATGCCTGGCGAATTCCGACGCGCTCTACCACGACCTGGAGCACACGCTGCTCGTCACCCAGGTCGGGCTCGACATCCTGCGCGGCCGGACCCTGCTGGAGCCGGTCACCGCCGGCGACTGGGCGCACCTGCTGGTGGCCTGCCTGATGCACGACATCGGCTACGTGCGCGGCATCCTGCCGGGCGACTCGGCCCGCGAGGGCTACGTCGTCGACGCCGCCGGCGGACGCGTGGTGCTGCCGCGCGGCGCCTCCGACGCGGCGCTGACCGCCCACCACGTCGAGCGCTCGAAGCTGTTCGTGAGCGCCCGCCTCGGCCAGTCGGACCTGCTCGACGCGGCCAGGATCGCGCGGTCGATCGAGCATACCCGCTTCCCGGCCGAGGAGACCTGCCCGGGCCGCGACCCGGCGGACGAGGCCTGCCTGGTGCGCGCCGCCGACCTGATCGGCCAGATGGGCGACCCGCTCTACCTGCGCAAGGCGAACGCGCTGTTCCACGAATTCGAGGAGGCCGGCACCAACGCCGCCCTGGGCTACACCTCGCCGGCCGACCTGGTGGAGCGCTACCCGGACTTTTTCTGGCGCAGCGTGTCCTCCCACCTGGACGGGGCGCTGAAATACCTCGACGTGACGGTGAGCGGGCGCCAGTGGATCGCCGGCCTGCAGGCCAACGTGTTCCGGGCGGAGCGCCCGGGCGGCTTCGGCCCGCCCCGGGCCGCGCCGTGAGGTGAGCGCCGGGCCGTCCGCGCCCCCGGCCGGCATGGCCCGTCCCGGCGCTGCGCCAGATCAAAGACCCGGGAGCGGCTCCGGTGCAGCCTGGACGCGGCCCGCCTCCGCGATCCGGCGACACGACCATGACCGGCACCTCCCTCCCCGCCCCGCTCTACGCCCCGCGCAAGAAGATCTACCCGGCCGCGGTCCACGGCCGCTTCCGGCGCATCAAGTGGGGCCTCCTCGTCGTCACGCTCGGGATCTACTACCTGCTGCCCTTCCTGCGCTGGGACCGCGGCCCGAACGCGCCCGACCAGGCGGTCCTGCTCGATCTCCCGGCGCGGCGCTTCTACTTCTTCTTCATCGAGATCTGGCCGCAGGAATTCTACTACGTGACCGGCCTGCTGGTGCTCGCCGCGATGGTGCTGTTCCTGATGAACGCGGTGGCCGGCCGGATCTGGTGCGGCTATCTCTGCCCGCAGACGGTCTGGACCGACCTGTTCCTGGCCGTCGAGCGCCGCATCGAGGGCGACCGGCGCGCCCAGATGCGGGCGGCGGGCGGCGGCTGGAGCGCGGAGCGTCTCGCCCGCGCAATCCTGAAGCACGGGGCGTGGCTCGCCATCGCGTGGTGGACCGGCGGCGCCTGGGTCCTCTACTTCGCGGACGCGCCGACCCTGGTGCACCAGCTCGCCACCTTCCAGGCGCCGTTCGCGGCCTGGCTCTGGATCGGCATCCTCACCTTCACGACCTACCTGCTCGCCGGCCACGCCCGCGAGCAAGTCTGCACCTACATGTGCCCCTGGCCGCGCATCCAGGCGAGCCTGATCGACAAGGAAGCGCTCAACATCACCTACCGGTACGACCGGGGCGAACCGCGCCTGTCGCTCAAGAAGGCCGAGCAGGCCCGCGCGGCGGGCGCGCCGGCGGGCGACTGCGTCGATTGCGGCCAATGCGTCGCCGTCTGCCCGACCGGGGTCGACATCCGGAACGGGCTGCAGCTCTCCTGCATCCAGTGCGGCCTGTGCATCGACGCCTGCGACGCGGTGATGACCCGGATCGGCCGGCCCCCGGGCCTGATCGCCTACGACAGCGACCTCGCCGTGAGGCGCCGCCAGCAGGGCCTGCCGACCCGGATCCGCCCGGTCCGGCCGCGCACGATCCTGTACGCGGCGATGATCGCGGTGGTGGGGAGCGCGATGCTCGCCCGGCTCCTGACCCGCCCGGATCTCGGCCTGCACGTCGCCCACGAGCGCAACCCGCTCTCGGTGACGCTGTCGGACGGCGCCGTGCGCAACGCCTACGCGGTCCGGTTCATCAACAAGCAGCACCGATCGCGCCGGCTCGACCTCTCCCTGGAGGGGATCCCCGGCGCTCGCCTCGCCCTCGCGGGGGACCCGGTCGGCGAGGCGCTCGCGCGCGAGATCGGGCCCGACCGCACCGAGGAGGTCCGCGTCCTCGTCACCGTGCCGCCGCCCGGCACGGCGGCGGCGTCGACGCCGCTGACCTTCGTGCTGCGCGACCCCGCGAGCGGGGCCGAGGCCCGGTTGGCCGACCAGTTCAGCACCCGGCGCTGAGCGCGGGGCGGCGCGGGCGCTCCGCGGTGAGGCGGTGGAGCAGCATGCCGGCGAGCATCGCCGCGACGAAGACCGCCACGGAGGGCAGGCCGAGGGCGAGGCCCGCCAGCGCCGGACCGGGGCAGAACCCGGCCAGGCCCCAGCCCACTCCGAACAGGACGGCGCCGCCGAGCAGGCGCGCGTCGACGCGGCGATTCGCCGGCACCTCGAAGCGCGGGGCGAGGAGGGGCGCCGCCATCCGCGCCTTGAGGGCGTAGCCGAGCGCCGAGACGCCGACCGCGCCGGCCAGCACGAAGGCGAGGCTCGGATCCCAGGCGCCCGCCAGGTCGAGGAAGCCCAGCACCTTCCGAGGGTTCATCATGCCCGAGAGGGCGAGCCCGACGCCGAACAGGAGGCCGCTCGCGAGGGCCGCGAGGAGGCGGGGCGCGGCCCTCATCGCGCGACCCCGTGCCGGACCAGGAACACCGTGACGATGGCGGCGGCCATGAAGGCCGCGACCGCGGCGAGGGAGCGCGGCGACAGGCGCGCGAGGCCGCAGACCCCGTGCCCGCTGGTGCAGCCCGACCCGAGACGCGTGCCGAAGCCGACGAGGAGGCCCGCCGCGATCAGCACCGGCCAGGAGACCTCGACCTCGACGGGAGGCCAGTGGCCGGCGGCGAGGCGGAACAGCACCGGGCCGAGCAGGAGGCCGGCCAGGAAGACCGCCCGCCACGCCGTCTCGCGGCCCGGCGGCCCGAGCAGGCCCCCGGCGATGCCGCTGATGCCGGCGATGCGTCCGTTGGCGAGGAGGAGCAGGGCCGCGGAGGCGCCGATCAGGGCGCCGCCCGCGAGCGGGGCCAGGAAGGGGGTGAGGGCCATCGCCGGGGATCTCCGATCTGTCCGACCAGCGCCGCCCGGCCGTGGCCCGGGCCCGCCGAATCGCGGCGCGGCGGGACCGCTCCGCGCGCCTGATGTCGGCCGGCGCGGCGCGGTGCGCAAGCCCGGCGGCCGGCCCGGGTCCTCGGCGCGCGAGGGCCCGCCCGTCGACCGGGCGGGCCCCGCCGGTTCCGGGATCGTCGTCCGGCCAGGGCCGGGGATCATGCTCCAGACCGATCCGTGGCGGCGCGCGGGCCGGCGCGCGCTCAGGCGTCCGCGGCCGCCCAAATCTCATGCAATCCGCTGAAGCCCTGAAACCAGTAGATCCCGCGATCGGGATCGAAACCGTGGCGTGGATACGAGGTGGCCAACCGCGCGACGAGATGTTCGGCTTGCGCACGGTCCATGATCGAATGGGCCAGAACGAATTCGTTCGCGGGCCCGCGGGTCCTCAACTCTCTGACCCGAATCGTGTAGGCCAACGTTCTCCTCCATCGTCATTGCACAACCGCTGGGGGCTGAATTGACAATCGGAAGTAGTTCGGATTGGTTCACGCGGGTTGGCCCGACGGTTAACCGACGCGCGACGAAATCCCGACAATGAGCGGAAATTCGCGATGGCCGGCGGCAAGGATCACGGGCTCAATGACCCTGGAACCGCCACGCAGAAAAGGCCGCCCTCGCGGTGCGGCCCTTGCGATGTCATGGGGTCTGATGGGTCATGGGGTGTGATGGTGGGCGCGACAGGGATCGAACCTGTGACCCCTACGATGTCAACGTAGTGCTCTCCCGCTGAGCTACGCGCCCCGCAGGGCCGCTCATGCGGGAAGCGGCCCCGGTGTGAGGGGCCGTATAGGGGTGTCGGACGGGGTTGGCAAGCCGGTTTTGCGCGCGGCGCCCCTTTCCGGGCGAGGGAGTGGTGGGCTAGGAGGCCGGCCGACAGCGGCCGCCGGGGGCCGGGACGGGCAGCGGAGAGCGACGGCGATGAGCGAGCGCGCAGGCCAAGTCCGCGGCGGCCACGTCCGCGCGGGCCAAGACCGCGGCGGCCAAGACCGCGGCGGCCAAGACCGCGGTGGCCAAGACCGCGGCGGCCAAGACCACGCGGACCCGATCCGCGCGGGCGCCGCCCGCGGGGCCGTCGAGGCGGCGATCCTCCCCCTGCGGGGCGAGCGGACCACCCGCGCCTTCGCGCCCGACCCGCACGAGGCCGCCTCCCTGGTCCTCGACCTGAGAGGCAGCGGGCTGGGCGGGCGCTGGGTCGAGATCAGCTTCCGCGACGAGGGCCGCGGCTCCTTCAGCCGGGTCGAGCTCGCCGCCGTGGCCGAGCGCCTGAGCCAGCACGAGACCACGAGCCTCGCGGAGCGCGCCTACGGCAACGGCCGCTTCACCTGGACCGGGCGCCTGCCCGCCGGCCTCGTCGCGCTCAAGGTCACGCCCATGCTCGGCGAGACCGAGGTCACCCTCGGCGACATGACGCTGCGGGAGCGCAGCCGCCTCGCCCTCCTCGGCCGCGGCCTCCTGCGCCGGCCCGACCTCGCCGGCCAGGCCGTGTTCTGGCGGCTCCTCGGCAAGCGCGTCCGGGCGCGCAACCGCCTGCTGCGGGCGATCACGCCCCCGGGCCTGACCGGCTACGACACCTGGGTGCGCTGCTTCGACACCCTCTCGGAGGCGGACCGGGCGCGCATCCGCGCCGAGGCCGGCGCCATGACGGACCCGCCGCTGATCTCGGTGGTGATGCCGGTCTACAACCCGGCTCCGAAGGTGCTGGAGGACGCCCTGCGCTCCGTCCGGGCGCAGCTCTACCCGCATTGGGAACTCTGCATCGCCGACGACGCCTCGACGGACCCGGCCGTGCCGCGCCTGCTCGACCGGGCCGCCGCCGCGGACGCGCGGGTGCGGGTCGTCCGCCGCCCGGAGAACGGCCACATCGCGCGGGCCACCAACACGGCCCTCGCGCTGGCGGCCGGCCCCTACGTGGCCTTCATGGACCACGACGACGTCCTGCCCGAGCACGCCCTGTTCGAGGTCGCCAGGGCGATCGCCAAGGACCCGTCCCTCGACCTGATCTACACGGACGAGGACAAGGTCGACGCCAAGGGGCGGCGCTTCGAGCCGCATTTCAAGAGCGACTGGAACCCCGAACTCCTCTACGCGCAGAACTACATCAACCACCTCACGGTGGTGCGCACCAGCCTGGTGCGGGAGGTGGGCGGCCTGCGGCCCGGCTTCGAGGGCAGCCAGGACCACGACCTGCTGCTGCGCCTCGCCGACCGGCTCTCCCCCGACCGCATCCGCCACCTGCCGCACGTGCTCTACCACTGGCGCGCGGCGATCGGCTCGGGCACCTTCTCGGACACGGCGCTCGCCCGGGCCGAGGCCGCCCGCCTCCAGGCCCTGCGCGACCTGATCGCGCGCCGCGGCTGGCCGCACCGGGCCGAGCGCGGTCCGCTCGGCTTCAACCGCCTCGTGCGCGCCGTGCCGGACCCGGCCCCGCGCGTGTCCGTGGTGATCCCGACCCGCGACCGGGCCGAGCTGCTCGCGGTGGCGCTGCGCGGCCTGCTCAAGGGGACCGCCTATCCGGACATCGAGGTGATCATCCTCGACAACGACAGCCGCGAGCCCGCCACCCGGGCGCTGTTCGCCGAGGTCGCGGCCGACCCGCGGGTGCGCGTGCTGCCGAGCCCCGGCGCCTTCAACTTCTCGGCGCTGTCGAACGAGGGCGCCGCCGCCGCGACCGGCCCGCTCCTGCTCTTCCTCAACAACGACATCGAGGTGAGGGAGCCCGGCTGGCTCGCCGAGATGGTCTCGATCGCCGTCGAGCCCGGCATCGGCGCGGTCGGGGCCAAGCTCTCCTACCCGGACGGCACGCTCCAGCACGGCGGCGTCGTGCTGGGCGCGGGGGGCGTCGCCGGCCACAGCCACCTCGGCATCGGGCCCGAGGATCCCGGCTATTTCGGCCGCATGGCGATGGCCCAGGAGGTCTCCGCCGTCACCGGGGCCTGCCTGATGATGCGCGCGAGCGTCTTCCGGGAGGTCGGCGGCTTCGACGCGGAGCGCCTCGCGGTGGCCTTCAACGACGTCGACCTCTGCCTGCGCATCCGGCAGGCCGGCTACGCCATCATCTGGACGCCCCATGCCGGCCTGATCCACCACGAATCGAAGAGCCGGGGCCTGGAGGACACGCCGCAGAAGCGCGCCCGCTTCGAGGCGGAGGTCGCCACGATGCTCGAGCGCTGGGGGGCCCAGCTGCGCAACGACCCGTACTACAACCCGAATTTCGCCCGCGCGAAGGCCCAGTTCCGGCTCTGGTGACGGGCCTGCGCGGCTTGCCGATGCTGCGCCGCAGCGCTAGAGGGAAGCCGGCCCGGTATGCAGCCCCGCCGCGGGGCCGGGCATCCCGGCGGCCAGGGGGGCGAGGCCGATGCAGACCTTCTTCGTCGAGATCAAGTGCCAGCTCGGGCGCACCTACACGGTGGCGAGCGCGCTCGCCGACCGGGAGATCGCCTCAGAGATCTACTCCACCGCCGGGCATTACGACGTTCTCGCCAAGTTCCACGTCGAGGATGGGGTCGATATCGGGCACTTCGTCGCCGAGAACGTGCAGACGATCCCGAACATCCAGGACACCCGGACCATCATCACCTTCAAGGCCTTCTGAGCATCGTCGGCCGGGACGGCCACCGATCCGGCGGACGCGGCGGGGAGAGCGGGCCGGGCGGAACCGCGCGACGCCCCGCCGAGGTCCCCTCCGAAGGTCCCCGCGCGCGGGAACGGGCCTGCGGGTTGGCGGCCGTGCTCAATCCGGGGAAGCGGACGGCGGCTCTGCCGCAATACGACCCGAATTTCCGGCTTACTAGCGGCCTGCGCCAGCACAGTCGCGAGGCACGATGAACTTAACAATGACGGGCGCTGTTCGATGCTGGCAACCGCACGATGTGCCGCGGATCAGGGCAAGCTGCCGAAATTCGCGACGCAGTATCACTGATGAAGTTGTGCAACACCGCCCCGGCATCGGCAGGGGCTGAGGGATGACGGCGGCCTGCGGGGGGTTGGCCTCGGCTCAGGTCGCATACTATGGCTAAGGAAGGTCCGCGTCGGCACACCCGCCGGCTTCCCCTTTGAGCGAGCGTGCGTACCGAACGTGAGACATCGTCCTGACATCGCGATCATCGGTCGGGCCTGCCGACTCCCGGGTGCCACGGGCATCGACGGCCTCTGGCAGCTCCTCGCCGAGGGGCGCTGCGCGGTCTCCCGGATCCCGGAGGACCGCTGGTCCCTGGAGCGCCTGGGGCATCCGCGCGTCCAGGAGCGCGGCAAGAGCTACACCTGGGCGGCGGGCGTGCTCGACGACATCTGGTCGTTCGACCCCACCGTGTTCGGGATCTCGCCCCGCGAGGCGGAGCAGATGGATCCCCAGCAGCGGATGCTGCTCGAACTGACCTGGGAGGCGCTGGAGGATGCGGGCCTGCGGCCCTCCGCCGTCGCCGGGACCGGGATCGGCGTCTTCGTGGGCGCCTCCTCGCTCGATTACGGCAATCTGCGGGTGCTCGACTGCGCCTCCGGCGACGCCTACGCGGCGACCGGCAACACGCTGTCGATCCTCTCGAACCGCATCTCCTACATCTTCGACCTGAAGGGGCCGAGCTTCACCCTCGACACGGCCTGCTCGTCCTCGCTGGTGGCCCTCGACGCGGCCGTCGCGGCGATCGCCTCGGGCCGCATCGACACGGCCGTGGTGGCGGGCGTGAACGTGCTGGCGAGCCCGTTCAACTTCATCTCCTTCTCGAACGCCTCGATGCTGTCGCGCACGGGCCTGTGCCAGGCCTTCTCGGCCAGGGCGGACGGCTACGTGCGCGCGGAGGGCGGCGTCGTCCTGGTGCTGCAATCGGCGGCGGCGGCGGCGCGGACCGGCGCCACGGTGCGCGCGGTGATCGCGGCCTCCAAGGTCAATTCGGACGGGCGCACGACCGGCATCTCGCTGCCCTCGGGCTACGCGCAGGGCGTGCTGCTGGAGGAGATCTACCGCGAGGCCGGCATCGACCTCGACGCGGTCGCCTTCGTGGAGGCGCACGGGACCGGCACGCCGGTCGGCGACCCGATCGAGGCCGGCGCCATCGGATCGAAGATCGGCCGCGGCCGCACCGCCCCGCTGCCGATCGGCTCGATCAAGACCAATATCGGCCATACCGAGCCGGTCTCCGGCCTCGCCGGCCTGCTGAAGGCGAGCCTCGCCCTCGAGCACGACCTGCTGCCGCCCTCGCTGCACTGCGAGGAGCTCAACCCCGCCATCCGCTTCGACGACCTGAACCTCGCCGTGAACACGGCGCCGCGGCCGCTCGCGCGGGGGCGCGGCGAGCGCTTCGCGGGCGTGAACTCGTTCGGCTTCGGCGGCACCAACGCGCACGTGATCCTCACCGACGCCAAGGGCGCCGCCCCGGCGGGCGCGGGCGAGGCCGCGCCGGCGCCGGAGGTGCTGCTCCTGTCGGCGCAGAGCCGCGCCGCCCTCAACGAACTCGCCGAGGCCTACGCGGAGCGCCTCGACGGCGCCGCCCCGGCCGAGATCGGCCGCATCGCCGCGGCGGCCGCCCACCGCCGGGAGCGCCTGCCCACCCGGCTCGCCGTGCCGCTCGCGGATGCCAGCGCCGTCGCCGAGAGCCTGCGGGCCGTCGCGGCCTCCGAGGAGCCGCCCGCCGGCGCCCTCGGCACCGCCTCCGAGCGCTCGGGCCCGGTCGCCTTCGTGTATTCCGGCAACGGCAGCCAATGGGCCGGGATGGGCCGCGACGCCTATGCGGCGAATGCGAGCTTCCGGAGCCGCTTCGAGGCGGTCGACGCGCTGTTCCGGCCGCTCGCCGGCTGGTCGCTGACCGAGGCCCTGTTCGCGGACGACCTGGAGGCGCGCCTCGTCCTCACCAGCGTCTCCCAGCCGCTGATCTTCGCGATCCAGAGCGCCGCGACGGCGGCCCTGCGGGCGGTCGGGCTCACCCCCGGGGTGATCATCGGCCACTCGGTCGGCGAGATCGGCGCCGCGGAGGCCGCCGGCATCCTGAGCCTGCCCCAGGCCGTGCGGGTGATCTTCAACCGCTCGAAGCACCAGGAGACCACGCGCGGCCTCGGCACGATGGCGGTGCTGCTGGCCCCGGTCGAGGAGGTGGAGACCTTCCTGGCCGATTTCCCCGACCTCGACATCGCGGCCCTGAACAGCCCGAAGGCGGTCACGGTGGCGGGCCCGGTCGAGTCGATCGACGCCGCCATGAAGGCGATGGCGCGCAAGCGCCGCCGCGGCCGCAAGCTCGATCTCGACTACGCGTTCCACGGCCGGCTGATGGACCCGATCGAGGGGCCGCTGCTGCGCGACCTCAAGGGGCTCGCGCCCTCATCCGGGACCGTGCCGATGGCCTCGACCGTGACCGGCGACCTGCTGGCGGGCGAGCGGTTCGACGCCGGCTACTGGTGGCGCAACATCCGCGAGCCGGTGCGCTTCAGCGAGGCCGTGCAGGCCGCCGCCCGCGCGGGCGCCCGCGTCTTCGTCGAGGTCGGCCCGCGGCCGACCCTGCTGCCCCATATCGGCGACTGCCTGGAGCCGCTCGGCATCGACGGCGCCACCGTGGGCGTGCTGCACAAGAAGCCGTCCGACCGCGACCCGTTCCTGCAGGCGCTGGCGAGCGCCGTGGTGCAGGGCGCCGCCGTGGACGAGGCGGTGGCCTTCGGGCGCAACCCCGAGGGGCCGGTCGCCCTGCCCTCCTATCCCTGGCAGCGCCGCCCGTTCCGGCTCGCCGAGACCACCGAGGTGCTGAGCCCGGCGAGCCCGCGGCCCTACCACCCGCTGATCGGGTCCCGCCTCTTCGCGGGCGGGCTGGAGTGGCAGGCCCATCTCGACCTCGCCACCAATCCCGACCTCGACGACCACCGCATCGACGGCCAGGCGATCCTGCCCGGGGCGGCCTTCGTGGAGATGGCGCTGGCGGTGGCCCGCGAGCATCTCGGCAGCGAGGCCGTGACGCTGGCCGACGTCGAGATCCAGCAGCCGATGATCTTCGCCGAGGAGGCCCTGCGCGAGGTCCAGGCGCGCTTCGCGCCCGGCGTCAACCAGGTGCAGATCCTGTCGCGGCCCCGCCTCGCGCAGGCCGCCTGGCAGCTCCACGCGGTCGCCAAGATCGTGGAGGGCGAGCGCCCGGTCCCGGCCCGCGTCGAGGTGGCGCTGCCCGAGGACCAGGTCGTGTCCGGCGAGGAGCTCTACGAGCGGGCGCGCCGCTCCGGCCTCGGCTTCGGCCCGAGCTTCCGGCAGGTCGCCCGCAGCGCCCGGCTCGACGAGGCCACCATCGTCTCGGAACTGGTGCCGGCGGAGGCCAATCCGCGCTTCGGCCTGGTGCCCGCCCGCCTCGATTCCTGCTTCCACGGCCTGATCCTGCTCTTCGCCGACCTGCTCGGCGAGAATGCCGGCAAGGCCTACGTGCCGGTGCGCTTCGGCGAGGTGCGCCTGCTGCGGCCCGGCGGCGTGATCGCCCGGGCGATGATCCGGACCCTGCGCTGCAACGAGCGCAGCATCCTGGCCGACTTCACCCTGGTGGACGCGGAGGGCGCGGTGATCGCGACCCTGCGCGAGGGCCGCTTCCAGGCCCTGCGCGCCAAGGGCGGCGGCGACCTCGACGCCTACGCGATCCGGCAAGCGACCGAACTCGCCACCGAGCCGACCGCGATCGCGCTGGAGCCGCAGCCCTCGGTCGCCGCGACCGCGCGCCGGCAGGCGCCGGGCGTGCTGGCGCAGGACGAGGCGGCGCTCTCGCCCGGGCACATGCTGCTGGAAGGCTGGGCGACCGCCCTCGCCTACCGGCTCGCCCGCGGCCTGTCGCGCGGCAGCATCGTCGACCTCGCGTCCCTCGGCCGCCTGCCGGAGGCGCTGCGCCCCTGGTTCGTCAACCAGCTCATCGCCCTCGACGGCAGCGGGCTCGCCGAGGGACTCGGCGACCACCGCTGGAAGCTGCGCACGGACGTGACGCTGCCCGATCCCGACGAGATCATGCGCTGGATCGCGGCGGACCATCCCGACCTCTCGGCGGAGCTGCTGCTCTGCGCCGATCTCGGCGCGGTGGTCGCCCGGATCCTCGACGGGAGCCTGAGCCAGGCCCCCGTCCTGCCCCAGGCCGCCCTCGACGGGTTCAGCCTGCGCGGCGCGACGGTGCGCGCCTCGGCCGAGACGCTGATGCGGCTGCTGGAGCGCAGCCAGTCGGCCCTGCCCCGCGACCGGGCGCTGCGGCTCCTGCAGATCGGCTACGGCCCGCTCTCCGCGCAGGTGGCGGCCTTCGCGGCCGCCTGCGAGGCGAAGCTCACCGTCTTCGAGGCGGATCGCCGCCTCGCCGAGCGGGCGCGCCTCGCGCTCCCGGCCGGGATCACGGTGATCGAGGACCCGGCGGAGCTGCCTCAGGCCGCCATCGACGCGGTGCTGGCGAGCGACGTGCTCCATCGCAGCGACCGCGAGCTGCTCGGCCGGCTCGCGGCCAGCCTCGCCACGGGCGGGCTGTTCGCGGCGGTCGAGCCCGCCGCCTCGCTGTTCCGCGACCTCGTCTTCGGCCTCGCGCCGACCTGGTTCGAGGGCGAGCCCGACCTGCCGGTCGGGCGCCTCGACGACGTCGCGGGCTGGCAGCGGGCGCTCTCGGCGGCCGGCCTCGTGAAGGTCTCGGCCGACCGCGCCGCCACCGAGGCGGGCAACGACCTCCTGCTCCTGGCCGAGGCGCCGCCGCGGCCGAAGCCGGCGCCGGGCCAGACCTTCGCCTTCATCATCGGGTCGGAGGACGATTTCGCGGCCGAGACCGCCTCCTCGCTGGCGACGCTGCTCGTGGCGAGCGGCGTGCACGTCTCGATCATCCTCGATTCCGAGGTGTCGCTGCAGGAACTGGCGCGGGAGACGCCCGACACCGTGATGTACCTCGCCAAGGCCTTCGGCCGCGGCGGGGAGCCGGCGGCGCGCCTGCGCGAGCGGGTGCTCGGGCTCAAGCGCTGCGTCGAGCATCTCGGCACGCGGCCGACCCGGCTCTGGGTGGTCTGCCCCGGCGCGACCCGGGACCGCGGCGGGCCGGCCTGCAGCGTCGAGGCCGGCGTCTGGGCCTTCACGCGCACGCTGGCGAATGAGGTGGCGAGCCTCGACATCCGGCGGGTCGACCTCGCGGCGACGCTGACCTCGAAGCGCACGGCCGAGCGGCTGCGCGACCTCATCCTGTCGGGCACGGCCGAGACCGAGATCGTCCTCGACGAGGACCGCACCCGGGTCGTGCGCTTCGCGGCGGGCGGCACCGGCCGGCGCTCGGTGCGCGAGGCCGGGGCGGCGCCGGCCGCGCGGCTGGAGCGCAGCGCCCATGGCGGCCTCAACGAGATGCGCTGGGGTCCGGCCGAGCGCGTCGCCCCCGGCCCGGGCCAGGTGGAGATCGCGGTCGAGGCGACGGGCCTCAACTTCCGGGACGTGCTCTGGGCGCTCTCGATGCTGCCCGAGGAGATCCTCGAGGACGGCTTCGCCGGCCCGCGGCTCGGTCTCGAATGCTCGGGCCGCGTCACGGCGGTCGGCCCCGGCGTCACCGCGGTGGCGCCCGGCGACGCGGTCGTGGCCTTCGCCCAGTCGGGCTTCGCCACCCACGTGGTGGTGCCCGAGATGGTGGTGGCGCCGGCGCCCAAGGGCATCGGCCTGCAGGCCGCCGCGACGACGCCGGTCGCCTTCCTCACCGCCTATTACGGCCTCGTCACCCTGGCCCGGATCAAGGCCGGCGAGTGGGTGCTGGTCCATGGCGGGGCGGGCGGCGTCGGCCTCGCGGCCCTGCAGATCGCGGCCTCGCGGGGCGCGCGGGTGATCGCCACGGCGGGCTCGACGGAGAAGCGCGCCCTCGTGAAGGCGCTGGGCGCCGAGCACGTGCTCGATTCCCGCTCCCTCGCCTTCGTGGACGAGATCCGCCGGATCACCAGCGACGGCGTCGACGTGGTGCTCAACAGCCTCTCGGGCGAGGCGATGGAGCGCAGCCTCAACGTCCTCAAGCCGTTCGGGCGCTTCGTCGAGCTCGGCAAGCGGGACTACGTGGCCAACACCCATATCGGGCTGCGGCCGTTCCGGCGGAACCTGTCCTATTTCGGGGTCGACCTCGACCAGCTGCTGCAATTCCAGCCGGAGGAGGGCCAGCGCCTGTTCCGCGAGGTGATGGCGCTGTTCGCGGACGGGGTTCTGAAGCCGCTGCCGTTCCAGCCCTTCGCGGCCGAGGAGGTGTCGGACGCGTTCCGGCTGATGCAGCAATCGGGTCACGTGGGCAAGATCGTGATCGCGCCGCCCCGGGCCGGCACGGTCGCGGCGGAGACGCGCCGCCCCTTCGTGGTGGCGCCCGACCGCAGCCACCTCGTCACCGGCGGCCTCGGCGGCTTCGGCATCGAGGCGGCGCGCTGGCTCGCCGATCACGGGGCCAGGCACATCGTGCTCGTCGGCCGCCGGGCCCCGTCGAGCGAGGAGGCCCTCGCCACGATCGCGGAGCTCACCGGCCGCGGCGTGAGCGTGCGCACCCTGGCCTGCGACATCGCGGATCGCGCGGCGGTCGCGACGCTCCTCGACGCGGTCGAGGCGGAGGGCCCGCCCCTCGCCGGCATCATCCACGGCGCCATGGTGCTGCAGGACGGTCTGGTCGCGAACCTCGATCCGGCCGCCCTCGACGCGGTCCTGGCCCCGAAGGTGACCGGCGCGAGCCACCTCGACGCGCTCACCCGCACCCGCAGCCTCGACTACTTCGTGCTGTTCTCCTCGGCCACGACCTTCATCGGCAACCCGGGCCAGGGCGCCTACGTGGCGGCGAACGGCTTCATGGAGGGGCTGGCCCGGCAGCGGCGCCGCCTCGGCCTGCCGGCCCTGGCGGTGGCCTGGGGGGCGATCGGGGATGTCGGCGTGCTCGCCCGCAACCGCGCCGTGATGGAGACCCTGTCCGAGCGCGTCGGCGTGACGCCGGTCGCCGCGCGCAAGTCCCTCGATCTGATGGCCGAGGCGCTGAGCTTGCAGGGCCCGGCCCCGGACGACGCGGTGCTGGCCATCGCGGCGATGCACTGGGGCAAGGCCCGCGAGCGCCTCGCGACGCTGAAATCGCCGAGCTACGCGGCCCTGGGCTCGGAGCAGCAGACGGAGGCCGGCGGGGTCACGGCGATCAGCATCCCGGGCCTCCTGCGCAGCCTCGACCTCGACGAGGTGCGCAAGGTCGTGGCGGACGCGATCGTCGAGGACGTGGCCCGCATCCTGCGCCTGCCGAAGGACGACCTCAGCCGCGTGCGGCAGCTCTCGGAGATCGGCCTCGACTCGCTGATGGGCGTCGAGCTCGGCGCCAGCCTGCAGGAGCGCTTCGGCCTGGAGGCGCCGCCGGCGGGCGTGTCGAGCAGCCAGACCGTGCTCGAACTCGCCGACACGCTGATCCAGTCGGTGGCGGCACCGGTCGACGAGGGCGCGGCGGCGGTGCTGAGCCTCGCCCAGCGCCACGCGGGCGAGAGCCTGGATGCCAGCCAGCTCGACCCGCTCCAGGCCCTCGTCGAGGAGAAGAGCCGCGAGATCAAGGTGATCCTCTGAGATGCGCCCGCCGCGGCTCGCGGAGCCGCGGCGGGCCTCAGAAAATCCCCTTTTGCGTGTCTTCCTGCCTCTCCCGTAGCGGAACATCGGACGGATACGCGCTGCCCATGAGCAGTTCCACCAAACCCACAGGCGGTCGCGAGGCGCTCGCCGGCTTCGTGGCGGCCCGCCTCGGCAAGGCCCCCACCCGCCCGGGCCCGACCCGGCCCGCGCCGAAGCCTGCCCTGGTCCCGGCGCAGGATTTCGAGAGCCTGCCCGGCTACAAGGAGCTGAAGCTGCAGCGCTCCGCGGCGGAGCTGATCGGCCTCGGCAACCCGTTCTTCCGCGTTCACGACGCCAAGGCGGGCGCGACGACGCGCATCGACGGCGAGACGCTGATCAACTTCTCGTCCTATGATTACCTCGGCCTCAACGGCCATGCGGAGGTGAACGCGGCGGCGCAGGCCGCGCTGTCCACCTACGGCACCTCGGCCTCGGCGAGCCGGGTCGTCGCCGGCGAGCGGCCGGGGCACCTCGCCCTGGAGCGGGCGCTGGCGGCCCATTACGGCACCGAATCCTGCGTCGTCATGGTGAGCGGGCACGCCACCAACGTGGCGACCATCGCGGCCCTGATGGAGGCAGGCGACGTGATCTATCACGACGCCCTGATCCACAATTCCGTGGTGACCGGCGCGCAGCTCTCGGGCGCGCAGCGGCGCAGCTTCCCGCACAACGACCTCGCCGCGCTCGAAGGGCTGCTTCACGCCACCCGCCACGAGCACCGCCGCGCCCTCATCATCATCGAGGGCCTCTACAGCATGGACGGCGACGCGCCGGACCTCGCCGGCTTCGTCGCACTGAAGGAGCGCTACGGCGCCTGGCTGATGGTGGACGAGGCGCACGGGCTCGGCGTGCTCGGGCGGCACGGCCACGGGCTGCACGAGCATTGCGACGTCGACCCGCGCTCCGTCGACATCTGGATGGGCACGCTGTCGAAGACGCTCTCGTCCTGCGGCGGCTACGTGGCGGGCTGCGCCGCCCTCGTCGAGTTCCTGAAATGCACGGCGGGCGGCTTCGTCTACTCGGTGGGGATGTCGCCGCCGCTCGCCGCGGCGGCGGCCGCCTCGCTGGACCTGATGCACCGCGAGCCGGAGCGGGTCGAGCGCCTGCGCCGCAACGGCCAGCTCTTCCTCAGCGAGGCGCGCCAGCGCGGCCTCGACACCGGGACCAGCCTCGGCCTCGCCGTCGTGCCGGTGATCATCGGCGACTCGCTCAAGGCCGTGACCCTGTCCGACCGCCTGTTCAAGCGCGGCGTCAACGTGCAGCCGATCATCCACCCGGCCGTGCCCGAGCGCTCGTCGCGCCTGCGCTTCTTCCTGACCTCGGAGCACACGGTGGAGCAGATCCGCCTCACCGTCGCGGCGCTCGCCGAGGAGACGGCGGAGCTGAACCGGGGCGGCTCGCTGGTCGAGCGGCTGATCGCGCGGCGCAGCTGAGGCGGGAACGGGCAGCTCCCGCCGCGGGCAGCCCCCGCCGGAGGGGGCCGCCGCCCGGCGCTCACCCGCTCAGCGCAGCGACAGGCTGAACGCCTCGGCAAGGTCGCGCGCGTCCACGAGGCGGCGGCCGCGGCGCTTCAGGTCGCGCAGCTGCGCGGGGCTCGGGAAGCCGCAATAGGGCAGCACCGGCACGGCGCGGCCCGGCGGCACCCGGCCGTCCCGCCGCACGGCATCGAGGATCCCGGCGAGGAGCGGGCGGCCCGCCTCGTGCAGGCGCATCGCCGCCCGGGTGGCGGTGACGTCGGCGGGCAGGTCCGCCCGCTCCTGCGCCAGGATCGTGCCGGCATCGATCTGCGGGCTCAGGCGATGCACCGTGACCCCGAAATCCGGCGTCTCGTCGAGGAGCGCGTGCAGGGTCGGTACCGGCCCGCGATGGCGCGGCAGCAGCGAGGGATGCAGGTTGATCCCGCCGAGCGGCGCCGCCGCCAGGGTCGCGGCGTCGAAGATCTGGTCGAAATGGTAGGAGACGATGAGGTCGGCCCGGTGCTCGGCGATGAGCGCCGTCGTCTCGGGCGCGTTCACGGCGTCGATGCGGGCATGCGCCAAGCCGAGCCGGCGGCAGAGCGCGGCGAGCGGCGTCGTCTCGGGCTGGTCCAGGCTGCCGCCGAGCCGCTGCGTCACCGGCGCGAGGCCGCGCACGAGGTCGGGCAGGCCGAAATTCACCCCCAGATAGGGCAGGAAGCCGGGGCCCGAGCGCACGAGGTGGCGGCGCACTTGGCCGAGGAGCCCGCCGGCGCTCGGCCGCTCCGGGTTCGAGAGGCCCACGAAGGCGATCTCCGCCGCGTGGTCGGCCACGAAGCGGCGCACCGCGCGGGCGTTGGGCAGGGCTTCGAGGGTGAAGAGGGCGATGCGCAAGGGAGGCTCCGGCGTCGCGATGCGTGGGGGGATCAGCGCTGCTGCCGCTCCCCCGTCCGGAAGCGGAAGCCGCGCATGCCGAGGCGGCGCAGGGATTCCGGCAGGAGGGCGGCGCCGCGGGCCGCCGCCGCGAGGGCGGCCGGGAAGGCGATCACCGCCTCGTCCCGGGCGAGGCCCCTGGCGATCCGCCGCGCCGCCGCCTCGGCGCTCATCTCCAGGGGACGCCAGCCCTGGTAATCGGCCCCCATGGCGGTGCGCACGTAGCCCGGGCAGACCACGTTCATCCGCACGCCTCGCGGCGCGAGCTTCTCGCGGAGGGCGAGGCCGTGGGCGAGGAGCGCCGCCTTGGTGCCGCTATAGGCGGGCGCGTCGGGCAGGGGCGCGATGGCGGCGAGCGAGGAGATCAGGGCGACTTGGCCGCGTCCCCGCGCCGCCATCCGCGCCACGCAGGGCAGCGCCACGTTGAGCGCCCCGAGCAGGTTCACGTCGATGACCAGGAAGGCCGTCTCCTCGGTCTCGATCCCGCCCTCAGGGTGGCCGCCATTCACGCCCGCATTGGCGATGGCGAGGTCGAGGCCGCGGCGGGCGGCGAGGTCCTCGATCCAGGCGCGCGTGGCGGCGCGGTCGCGCACGTCGAGGGCGCGGGTCTCGACCTCCGCCCCGGCGCGCCGGCAGGATTCCGCCACCGCTTCCAGCCGCTCGGCCCCGCGGGCGTTGAGCGCGAGGGTCGTGCCCGGGGCCGCGTAGTGGCGCGCGAGGGCGGCGCCGATCCCGCTCGACGCGCCGCTGATCAGGATGACGGGCATGATCCGGCTCCACGGTCGGGCCGGGGCGGGGCCGCCCGGCGGTCCCGGCTATAGCGGCGACGCGGCCGCGCCGGAAGCCGGCGCACCCGCGCCCCGGCCCGACACCGCCGCGCTTGACGGGGCCCGGCCGATATGGAACGGCGCGGGACCCGCGGCGCGGGCAGACCCGCCCGAGACGAGCACCGGATGGATCACAGCAAGCTCAAGCGGTTCTGGCCCCGCACCGCGTCCGACAGCGAGCCGGAGACGCCGCGCCGGTCGCGCCGGCTGGGCAGCGATCCGACCTCCCGCCGCGTGCGCCTCACCGACCGCTGGGACGACGGCTTCCTGCGCCTGCCCGCGGCGGGGCGCGGCGCGCGCGGCCTCAGCTACATCGTGGACGGGCTCGGCATCTACTACGACGCCACGGCGCCGAGCGAACTCGAGATCATGCTGGAGGAGGGCGGCTGGGAGACGCCCGAGACCCTGGCGCGGGCCGAGGCCGGCAGCGCCCGCCTGCGCGAGGAGCGGCTGAGCCTCGACAACGACCCGCGCCGCCGGCTGCTCGGCGAGGTGCTCGGCGAGGCGCCCGGCCCGCGCGCGGCCCCGCGCGTCGCCATCGTCGACCAGGGGCGCCGGGACGCCACGATCGGCTTCGGGCTCGCCGGGGCGACCTGCTTCACCGCGATGCTGGCCGCCGCGGCCGCCGAGCACCCGCAGGCCGAGCGGGTCGTGGTGATGGACCCGGCCGCCCCGCCCGGCACGGTCGGCCACATCGACGCCGCCACGGCCGCGCGCTTCGGCGCCCGGCTGGTGACCGAGCCGGTCGCCGCCTGGTCGGTGGTGGAGGAATGCGCCCGCCTGTTCGTGGTGACCAGCCATATCGGCCTCGAAGCCGCCCTGGCGGGGCGCCGGGTGACCTGCTTCGGCCTGCCCTTCTACGCCGGCTGGGGCTTCACGGACGACCGGCTGCACCTGCCGCGGCGCTCCCGCCGCCGCAGCCCGCAGGAGGTCTTCGCCGCGGCCTACATCGTCTGCTCCCGCTACTTCGACCCCTATCTGGGCGAGGCCTGCCGGCTGGAGGACGCCCTCGACTACCTGGCCCTGATCGTCGGCCGCGCCCGGGAGAACACGGCGCGCACGCTCTGCCTCGGCTTCTCGGCCTGGAAGCGGCGCTCGGTGAGCGAGACCTTCTCGTCCCCGGGCCAGCGTCCGGTGATCCCGCAGAAGGTCGCGCGCGTGACCGCCTCCGACCTGCGGGGCTTCGCGCGCGTCGTCGCCTGGGCGAGCCGGATGCCGGAGGGGACGGAGGAGGCCTGCCGCGCCGCCGGCATCCCGCTACTGCGGATGGAGGACGGGTTCCTGCGCTCGGTCGGGCTCGGGGTCGCCCTGCGGCCGGGGGCCTCGCACGTCCTCGACCGCGCGGGGGTCTACTACGACGCCACGCGCCCGAGCGACCTGGAGCGGCTGCTGGAGACGGCCGAGTTCGACGAAGCGATGCTGGAGCGCGCGGCCGACCTGCGCGAGACCATCGTCGCCGCACGGGTCAGCAAGTACAATGTCGGCGGCGCGCCGATGCCGCCGCGGCCGCGGCCCGGCCCCCTGGTGCTGGTGGCCGGCCAAGTGGAGAACGACGCCTCGATCCGGCTCGGCTGCCTGGAGGTGCGCACCAACGCGGACCTGCTGCGCCGCGCCCGGGAGCGTCATCCGGAGGCGGTGATCGCCTTCAAGCCGCATCCGGACGTGGAGGCGGGCCTGCGCCCCGGCTGGGTGCCGGCGCAGGACCTGGCGGCCCATGCCGACATGGTGCTGCGGGACGTCTCGGCGGCGGACGCGATCGACGCGGCCGACCACGTCGAGACGCTGACCTCCCTGATCGGCTTCGAGGCGCTGCTGCGGGGCAAGCCGGTGACGACGCACGGCCTGCCCTTCTACGCCGGCTGGGGCCTGACGGAGAGCCCGCCCTGCCCGCGGCGCACGCGGCGGCTCAGCCTGGACGAACTCGTGGCGGGGGCGCTGATCGCCTATCCGCGCTACGTCGATCCGCGCACCGGCCTGCCCTGCCCGCCCGAGGTGCTGGTGCGCCGCCTCGCGGAGGGCGATCCCTCCCTGTCGCGGCGGGAACTCACGGCCGAGGCGGTGATGAAGCAGGTCTGGTCCCTGATCTGGCGCCACGTGCTGCGGCGGGGCTGAGCCCCGCCGGCACGGGGCTGAGCCCCGCCGGCACGGGGCTGAGCCCCGCCGGCGCGGGGCTGAGCCCCGCCGGCGCGCCCCGGGTGCGCCGCGTCCCGGCGCCGTCGGTCGGCCCTAGACCTGCGCGGGCGCGTCGACGGTCACCGGCCCTACCGGCCGCCAGGGGGCGCCGCGGCCGGTGAGGCGCCGCTTCAGGTCCTGGAACCCGAGATAGAGCGCGAGTTCGCGGCCGCGCAGCCCCGGCAGCGCCTTCGGGTCGAGGCCGGTCCAGGGCAGGAACGGGTTGCGGCGGATGTAGGTGTGGACGGTCACCCGCGTGCTCGCCCGGAGGCTCGGGGCGCGGGCGTGGAAGCCGAACGTGTCAGCGATCACCAGGGTGTTGGCCGGCACCGCGACCCGCACCGGCGCGCCGTAGCCGAGGCCGGGCAGGTCCTCCTCGCGGATCCGGAAGGAGCCGGCCGCGTGGTGGCTGTTGGCATGCCCCCGCGCCGCGACGCTCTGCGCGCGCTCCCAGGCCAGGCGCTCCGGCGTCAGCCGGTGCGAGCCGGGCACGTAGACGAAGGGACCCTCCTCCTCCGCCACGTCGTGCAGGAAGAACCAGCCCTTGGTGGTGGCGTGGAAGGTGTCGGCGTGCAGCGCCGTCTGCGGGTCGTTCGGGCCGTCGGGCTCGGCCACGACGGTCTGCAGGTAGTAGACCGGCTCCCCGGCCCGCGAGGCCGCGTAGTAGGTCAGGCCGCGCAGCGCGGGGTGGCTTACCAGCGCCGAGAGCTGCGGCAGGCCGGGGAGCGTGTCGCGGCCGAGCGGGACCATGCGCTGCACGGCCTGGCCCTGGCGCAGCTCCCGGGCCGCGAAGCGCCGCCCGAAGATCTCGTCCTTGAGGGCCCGGAAGGTCTCCGGGTCCAGGAAGTCGCGCTTGATGACGATGCCGTCCCGGTCGAAGGCGGCGCGGTCGGCCGGGTCGACCAGCGGCGCCAGCCGGGCGCGGCGCTGCTCGGCTATGCGGGCGGCGAGTTGCACCCGCGCCGCGTGCAGGCCCAGGCGGTTGAGCGTCGGGCTGCCGAGGATCGGGTTCTTCGCGAAGGACTTGTCGGCGCCGGCGATTCCGGCGAGCCAGACGGGCACGCGGGCGGCGGATGCCAGGGTTCCGGCCGCGCGGGCGGCTGTGCGGGTAAGTGCGGCCATGGGCTTCGTTCGGCTCCTTGCCTCCCGTCCGCCGCGCGGCGCGAGGCCGGCGGGGACGTTCCCGGCTCGCGGGTTTTCTCGGCCAAACTGTGATGTTGGCGGCTTTGCGGGACAATCTAACCGTAAGATCGCGTCACTGTTGCCGATATGCTGTCGGACGACATCCGACGGATGGCTTCGCCATCTCCCCTTTCGGCCATGCGGATGTCGGCGTCGCTCAAGCGCCGCGCGGGCTCGTCATCCCCCATCCGCTTGATCCCTTCGGGATGGCGGATGTGGGCTTCGCTCAGGCGCCGCGCGGGCTGGTGATCCGCTTGATCCCTTCGGGATGGCGGATGTGGGCTTCGCTCAAGCGCCGCGCGGGCTTGGCATCCGCCGTCCGGACGTGATCGCCCGGACGGCGGATCAATCCAATGATCACGCCGGTCGATCCAGGCCGCGGTTTCGTCCGCTGTGTTGATCGATGGTGCCGACGCGCGGGCTCGGACGGGCCGGAGGGCGGCCGGAACGACGAAGCCGGCCCGTTGCCGGGCCGGCTTCGCGGTCGTGTCCTCGCGCGGGGGGCTGAGGATCAGGCGTTCTGCATCGCCTCGATCCCGCCGATCTCCATCTCGGCGGCGAGGGCGGGCGCCTCCCGCTGCCGGCGGGCGGCGCGGCTGCGCACCTCGAGCCAGGTGCCCTGGGCGAGGTCGAGGCGGGAGGCCGCGGCCTCGACCGCCGCGGCGAGCCCCTCGCGCCGGTAATAGACGCCGCGGATCTGGATGTTGGCGACGATCGCCTTGACGAAGGCGTCCCACAGGTCCCGGCGCGGCGGCCGCGCCTCGGTCCAGAACCGGTCGAGGGAGCCCTGATAGGTCAGACCGTCGATGTCGTAGACCGCGGCACCGAGCGTCATGGTCGGCTTGCCGGCGCGCATCGACCACATCCCGACCGTGCTGTTGACGGTCACCACGCCCTGGCAGCCCTCCAGCATGGTGCCGAGATTGCCGCCGTCGATGTAGTCGACCCGGTCCGGCACGTTCCACTTCACGGCGGAGCGGCGCACGATGCGCTTCCAGTTGCGGATGTTCGGATCGAGCGGGTGGATCTTGATGAGCAGCCGCGACCCCGCCGGCGCATGGGCCGCGAAGGAGCGGATCACCATGTGGATCGGCGTCTTGAGGTCGAAGAAGGGCGAGTAGGCCCGCAGCTGGAAGTCGTTCTCCATCTGCAGCGGCATCACGTAGTAGGGCGTGCCCGCCTCGCGCAGGGCCTCGACGTGGCGGTCGCCGCGCGGCCCGGTGCGCTTGGCGCGCAGGATGTGCAGGGCCGTGGCGATGTAGACCAGCGCCGGATGGTGCACCTGATGCGACCGGTAGCCCGGGTAGAGCCACCAGAGCCAGTTGCTCATCAGGTGGTAGGCCATGTCCCAGATCACCTGGGTGACGAAGCTGTCCCGGTAGCGGGGGACGAGATCCGGGTCCGGCACGTCGCGGGCGAGGTCCATCACCGCCTCGGGATCGCGCGGGAAGCAGCTGTCGCCCGACATGCCGTCGCGCTCGAAGGTGATCCAGTCCGGCCGCAGGTAGCCGAAATCCGTGACCGTCACCTTGAGGTCGCGGGCCTTGGCGGCCGCGATCGCCACCTTGTGGTAGAAGCGCTGCTCGCCGAGGAGCACGAGGTCGGTGACGCCCTCGCGGTCGATCAGGTCGGCGACGAAGGCCGGCCACTTCTCGCGCGAGCCGCGGAAGTCGATGCCGCCCGGCCGGCGCCAGAACAGCCAGTCGCCGAAGCAGAGATTGACCCGAAGGCAGCGGTGGCCGCGCGCCTCGAGGGCGTCCGCCGTCTCCGCGAAGAAGGGAGAGATCGGTCCCTGCAGGAACAGGAAGACCTGGCGCTTCGCGCCGTCCCCGACACCGGTTCCGCCGTGTCTCGCAGCATCAGCTCTCACGCAGGCACCTCGGGGCTGGTTGCAGGACGGCGGGGCGGTCATCCCGTCGCGGCGGCAGGGTACGGACGGACCCCGGTGGAGCAATGGCGCCTCTGCAACACTCACCGGGATTCACACGTCGGTTGTCCAGATTGGCCATTTCGCGCAGGGGGACTTGACGGCGACAGGGCCACGGCCCCGCCGCGTCAAGCTGGCGCTAATGATCGCCCAATCGCGGCAGCAACATGGAAAGACGATGATGCGGCTGCGGTTTTCCCCACCCGGTCGCCGCCGCCACACGCCCGTCGCATTCCTGCACGACCAAGCTTCGCCACCACATCCCGCACGGCCCGGCCGCGGGGCCGGCTGTGGATTTCGGGCAACAAGCCGCCGGAGTCCGGGGCCGGCGGACGGCCGGTAGGGTCTGGTAAATCGCCTGCGGGGAGCCTGCCTGCTAGGCTGCCGCCAGCCCCCGGGCCGGCGCTTCGCCCCGGGCGGCGATCCGCGACCGTGGACCGCCCGAGGCGGCCCGCTCTGGAGAGACCAATCGGGCGCGGATGCCGCCGCGCGGCCCCTGCCGCCGGCACCCGCGCCCTCGGGACGACGAATGCCCCGGGCGCGCGGCCCGGCGGCGTTCCGTGTGGAGGACCTTGATGGTGCGTGTCGGACCGCTCGCAGTTGCGGGAGCCGTGCTGCTCTCCGGCTGCAGCAACTTTCTGCCGGCCGCCGGCCCGACGGCCAGCGCCGTGACCGAGGGTGCGGACATCGCCACCGACCAGGGCCTCCTCGCCCGCTACGAGATCATCGACGTCGACGCGGCGGTGGTGGAGGCCCTGCGCGGCCGCCCCCTCGACAGCCTGCTCGCCTCCTTCGGCGACCGCCGCGCCGCGGTCGCGCCGGTGATCGGCATCGGCGACGCCGTCACGGTGACGATCTGGGAGGCGGGGACGGGCGGCCTGTTCTCCGGCCCGGTGCTGGCGGACCGCTTCTCGGCGGGGTCGAAGGCCTCGACCATCCCGGAGCAGATCGTGGGCCGCGACGGCTCGATCTCGGTGCCCTATGCGGGCCGCATCCAGGTCGCGGGCAAGCGCGTCCAGGAGGTGCAGGGCCAGATCGAGCAGGAGCTCGCCGGCAAGGCGATCCAGCCGCAGGTGCTCGTCACCGTGACCTCGCCGCTCAGTTCGAGCGTGACGGTGATCGGCGAGGCGGCGAGCGCGGGCGGAGGCGCCCGGCTCAGCGCGGCCGCCCTGCGCGGGCCGGTCTCCTCGATCGGCGGCGGGCGCGTGCCGCTCTCCGAGCGCGGCGACCGCCTGCTCGACGTGATCGCGGCGGCCGGCGGCGTCTCCGCCCCGGTGAACGAGACCTTCGTGCGGCTCTCCCGCGGCCCGACCACCGCGACGGTGCCGCTGCTCAGCGTCGTCTCGAACCCGCGCGAGAACATCTTCCTGCGCCCGGGCGACACGGTCACGCTGGTGCGCGATCCCCAGACCTTCCTGGCGATCGGCGCGCTCGGCACCCAGTCCGAGATCCCGTTCAGCGCCGACGGCATCACCCTGGCCCAGGCGCTCACCAAGGCGCGCGGTCTGTCGGATTTCCAGGCCGATCCGGCGGGCGTGTTCGTGTTCCGCTTCGAGCCGGCCTCGGTGGTGCGCCGCCTGCGGCCGGGCAGCCCGCTCCTCGGCAGCCCGCAGGTGCCGGTGGTCTACCGGATCAACATGCGCGACCCCAACAGCCTGTTCGTCTCGCAGGCCTTCCGGATGCGCAACCGCGATCTCGTCTACGTCTCGAACGCGCCCTTCACCGAGGTGCAGAAGGTGCTCGGCGCCTTCTCGACCGTCACCGCGCCGGTCGCGGCCGGCGCCTCGATCTACACGGTGACCCGCTGAGCCCCGCCCCGGCGGGCCGGGGCCCGGCCCGCCGGGACCGGCTCAGGCGGCGGGTTCGACCACCCGGACCGGGGCGCCCCGCCGCCAGGCGGCGATCGCCTCGACCGTGTCCTCGTAGAACATCCGGTAGGTCGCGTCGGTGACGTAGCCGAGATGCGGGGTGAGCACCGCGTTCGGCAGGGCGCGCAGCGGGTGGTCCGCCGGCAGCGGCTCGCGGTCGAAGACGTCGAGGCCGGCCGCGCGCAGGCGGCCCTCGCGCAGGGCCGCGATCAGCGCGGCCTCGTCCACCAGCGGGCCGCGGGCGGTGTTGATCAGGACCGCCCCGGGCCGCATCAGCCCGATCTCCGCCGCCCCGACGATGCCGCGGGTCGCGGGCGCCAGCACGAGGTGCAGGCTCACCACGTCGGCGGTGCGAAACAGATCCTCGCGGGAGACGAGGGCCGCGCCGCCGGCCGCGGCGCGCTCGGGCGTGAGGTGCGGGCTCCAGGCGACCGGCTCCATGCCGAAGGCGGCGCCGATCCGGGCCATCCGGCCGCCGATCCGGCCGAGCCCGACGAGGCCGAGCCGCCGCCCGTCGAGCACGCTGCCGATGCTGTCCTGCCAGAGGCCGGCGCGCATGCGGGCGAACTCGCCCGGGAGGTGGCGCAGGCAGGCGAGGATCAGCGCGAAGGCGAGTTCCGCCGTGGCGACGCCCCCCTCGCCGTTGCGCGTGTGGCAGACCGTGACGCCCGCCCGCGCCAGGGCCGGAAAATCGAGCGCGTGCGTGCGCCCGCCCGTGAACACGACGAGGCGCAGGTTCGGCAGGGCCTCGATCAGCGCGGCGTCGAGGGGCATGCGCTCGCGCATCAGGCAGAGCACCGCGTAGGGCGCGAGCCGCGCGGCGGCCTCGGCCCGGGGCACCGGCTCGTGCAGGAAATCGACCGCGATCCCGGGCCCGAGCCCGGCCCAATCGGCCAGCCCGGCGGCGGCGCGCTGGTAATCGTCGAGCACCGCGACGCGAATCGGATCCTGCCCAGCCATCCGGTCCTCCCTGCGGCCGCGTCCCGGGCCGCCGCGGCCATTCTCCGCGCTGCGCGGACGCGCGTCCATGGAGCGTCCGGCCCCGGCCGCGCCCGCCGCCGGCACGGCGAGGATGACGGCCGCGGCGCGGCGCGAGATGATGCGGTCCGGGGCCGCCTCCCGCGCCGCGCCGCCGGTTCGCGGGCGGCTTTCCCCGGCATCCGGCGGGGAGGCGCGATCCGGCGCCGCGCCGCTCAGCGCGCGGCGGACAAGGGGGAGCGCCCGTGCTATGGCGCGGTGCAAACGGGTGCGGAGGACGAGGACGTGACCCAGACGCGCGCAGGCGGGTGGAGGCGGGGCCGGGCCGTGACGCCGTGGCTCGTGGTCGCCTGTCTGCTCGGGGCCGCGCGTCCGGCCGCGGCCGAGGTGGTGGTGGGCGTGGCGGTGCCGCGCACCGGGCCGGTGGCCGGCATCGGCGAGCAGGTGCTGCAGGGCGTCCAGGCCGCCGTGAAGGAGGCGAATGCCCGGGGGGGCCTCGCGGGCGAGCCGATCATCCTCGACGTGCAGGACGATGCCTGCGAGCCGGGCCAGGCCGTCGAGGTGGCGGAGCGCTTCGCGAAGGCGGGGGTCGGCCTGGTGGTCGGCCACGTCTGCTCCAGCGCCTCCCTGGCGGCCTCGGACGTCTACGCGGCGAAGGGCGTGGTGATGATCAGCCCGGCCTCGAACGCCGCGCGCCTGACCGACCGCGGTCTGCCGACCATCTTCCGGGTCTCCGGGCGCGAGGACGACCAGGGGCGGCTCTCCGCCACGATCCTGGCGGAGCGCTTCCGGGACAAGAAGATCGCCATCCTGTACGACGACACCCCGCTCTCGCGCAGCCTCGCGGACTCGACCAAGGCCAACCTCAACAAGATCGGGCAGAACGAGACGCTGTTCGCCGCGATCGTGCCGGGCCAGACCGACGACGCGGCGCTGATCAAGCGGCTGCAGGGGGCCGGGATCGAGGTCGTCTACTATGGCGGCCACTACCAGGAGATGGGCAAGCTGGTGCGCAGCGCCGCCGAGCAGGGCTACCGCCCGCAATGGTTCGGCACCTCCGGCATCGCCACCAAGGAGTTCGGCACCCTGGCCGGCCCGGCCAGCAACGGCGTGCTGATGACCTTCAACCCGGACCTGCGCCGCAAGCCCGAGGCCGCCGCGGCCGTGAAGGCCCTGCAGGCGGACGGGATCGATCCGGGCGGCTTCGTGCTCTACGGCTACGCGGCCATGCAGGCGCTGGTCGAGGCCGGCAACTTCGCCCGCTCCAGCAACCCGAAGACCATCGCCGAGACGCTCCATTCCGAGCGCTTCAACCTCGTGCTCGGCAATGTCGGCTTCGACCAGAAGGGCGACGTGACGGCGCCGGGCTACGTGCTCTACGTCTGGCGCGACGGGGCCTTCACCTACGCGAATTGAGGGCGGGCGGCGCGAGGGGGCGGCCGGCAGGGCCGCCGCCGCTCAGGCGACGGCGCGAAGCCGCGCCTCGGTCGCGGCGAGCAGCGTGCACAGGGCGACGACCTCCGCGGCCGCCTCCACCTCGGCGAGGCTCGGATAGGAGGGGGCGAGCCGCAGCATCCGGTCCTGCGGGTCGCGCCCGTAGGGGTGGGTGGCGCCGGCCGGGGTGAGGGCGAGCCCGCTCCCCGCCGCCAGTTCCACCACCCGGGTGGCGCAGCCCTCGGGCACCTCCAGCAGGATGAAGTAGCCGCCCTCCGGGTTGGTCCAGCGCGCCGCGCCCGATCCGCCGAGTTCCCGCTCCAGGATGGTGGTGACCGCCCGGAACTTCGGCGCGAGGAGCCGCCGGTGGCCGTCCATCAGCGCCTCGAGGGCGCCCTCGCGGGAGAGGAAGCGGGCGTGGCGCAGCTGGTTGAGCTTGTCCGGCCCGATGCTGCGCTTGCCGGCATGGGCGAGGTACCAGCGGAGATTGGCCGGCGAGGCGGCCAGGAAGGCGAGGCCGGCGCCCGCGAGCGTCACCTTCGAGGTCGAGGCGAAGACGATGGGGCGGTCCGGCTGCCCGGCCGCCGCCGCAGCCTCCAGCACGTTGCGCAGGGCCGGCCGGCGCTCGGTCAGGTGGTGGAGCGCGTAGGCATTGTCCCAGAACAGGCGGAAATCGGGCGCGGCCGCCGGCATCGCCGCGAGGCGCTCGACCGTGGATTCCGCGTAGGTCTCGCCGCCCGGATTCGCGTATTGCGGCACGCACCACATCCCCTTCACGCGGGGATCGCGCAGGCGCTCCTCGACCGATCCGAGGTCGGGGCCGTCCGGGTTCATCGGCACCGGCTCCATGACGATGCCGTAGGTCTCGCAGAGCGCGAAGTGGCGGTCGTAGCCGGGGACCGGGCAGAGGAACCGGATCTCCCCCTCGCGCGACCACGGGCCGGCCCCGCCCGGCACGCCCTTGAGCAGCGCGTAGACCAGGCAATCGTGCATCAGCGCGAGGCTCGAATTGTTGCCGACCGCGACCTGCTCCGGCGGGGCGCCAAGGATGGGCGCGAACAGGCGGCGCACCTCGGCGAGGCCCTGCAGCCCGCCGTAATTGCGGGCGTCCTCGCCGGTCTCGGTGAGGTGGTCGCGGTTGCCGGGCAGCGCCAGCAATCCCTCGGAGAGGTCGAGCTGCTCGGGCGCCGGCTTGCCGCGGGTCATGTCGAGCTTGAGGCCGCGCCGCGTCAGGGCGGCGTAGCGCTCCTGGAGCGCGGCCAGGGAGGTGCGCAGGGCCTCGGGCGGGAGTTCGGCGAGCGGAACCATACGGAGCGGGATCATGGCGAGCGCAATCGTGACGGGCGGGGACGCGGCAGGGCCCGCGCCGGAACCGGGCGAGCCTCGCGCGACCGGCCGCCCGGGTCCAGCGGCGCGGCGCGGGGACCGGCCTCGCGCGGGGCTCATGAAAAAGGCGGCCCGGGGGCCGCCTTCGCGTGGGAATCCGGCTTCGGGCCTACTCGGCCGCCTCGGCCGCGGCCTGGGTCGGACCGGAATCCCGGCCGCGGGCGTCGACGTCGCGGTCCACGAACTCGATCACGGCGAGCGGGGCGTTGTCGCCGTAGCGGAAGCCGGCCTTCATGATGCGGCAATAGCCGCCCGGGCGGGCCTGGTAGCGCGGCCCGAGCACCTCGAACAGCTTCTTGACCATGGCCTCGTCGCGGATCTGCGCGATCGCCTGACGGCGGGCGTGCAGGTCGCCGCGCTTGCCGAGGGTGATCAGCTTCTCGACGACCGGGCGCAGGTCCTTGGCCTTCGGCAGCGTCGTGACGATCTGCTCGTGCTTGATCAGCGCGGCCGACATGTTGGCGAACATCGCCTTGCGGTGCTCGGTGGTGCGGTTGAAGCGGCGGCCCCGGTATCCGTGACGCATGGCTGTCTCCATTGATTGTCGGCCGCCGTGCCACGGGCCGGCCGGTCTTCGTTGATTGAGCGGCGAGGGGCGAAGGGGGCAGAGCCCGGCAGCACCCATCGCCTCTCCCGACGGGCCCCGCGAGGCCCGTCGGGAGAGGCGCGGGAAGCGGCGAGGTGGATCTTCCCCCTCGCCGCTCCCGGTCCGCTCAGTAGTGCTCCTCGAAGCGCTTGGCGAGGTCCTCGATGTTCTCCGGCGGCCAGCCGGGCACGTCCATGCCGAGGTGCAGGCCCATCGCGGCGAGCACTTCCTTGATCTCGTTGAGAGACTTGCGGCCGAAATTCGGCGTCCGCAGCATCTCGGCTTCCGTCTTCTGGATCAGGTCGCCGATATAGACGATGTTGTCGTTCTTCAGGCAGTTCGCCGAGCGGACCGACAGTTCGAGCTCGTCCACCTTCTTGAGCAGGGCCGGGTTGAAGGGCAGCTGCGGCGCGAGCGGGGCCGCCTCCTCCTTCCGGGGCTCCTCGAAGTTCACGAAGATCTGGAGCTGGTCCTGGATGATGCGGGCCGCGTAGGCGAGCGCATCCTCGGGCGAGACCGCGCCGTTGGTCTCGACCGTCATGGTCAGCTTGTCCTTGTCGAGATCCTGGCCCTCGCGGGTGTTCTCGATGCGGTAGGACACCTTCGTGACGGGCGAGAACAGCGCGTCGACCGGGATGAGGCCGATCGGCGCGTCCTCGGGCCGGTTGCGGTCGGCCGGGACGTAGCCCTTGCCGGTCGCGACCGTGAACTCCATGCGGATCTCGGCCCCCTCGTCGAGCGTGCACAGCACGAGGTCGGGGTTGAGGATCTGGATGTCGCCGATCGTGCTGATGTCGCCCGCCGTGACCAGGCCGGGGCCGGTCTTGCGCAGGGTCATGCGCTTGGGCGCGTCGCTGTTCGAGCGGATCGCGATGGTCTTGATGTTGAGGACGATGTCGGTGACGTCCTCGCGCACGCCCGGGATCGAGGAGAATTCGTGCAGCACGCCGTCGATGTGGACCGAGGTCACGGCCGCGCCCTGCAGGGACGACAGCAGCACGCGGCGCAGCGCGTTGCCGAGCGTCGTGCCGAAGCCGCGCTCCAGGGGCTCGGCCACCACGGTCGCCACGCGCTTGGGGTCGTGCCCCGGAACGACTTCGAGCTTGTTCGGCTTGATCAGCTCTTGCCAGTTCTTCTGAATCACCACGATGACACCTCTCGTCGACCTGTCGGGCTGCAGCCCGCGCCCGGCCAGCCCGCGACTCGTCCTGATCAGTCTCGAAGCTTGATGGGGAGCGGATGCGGTCAGGACACCGCTGCGACGCTTCCCGAGCCCTCAACGGAGAAACCCAGCGCCCTGGACAGGACGCCGGGTACCCGTTCGCGAATCCCGCCCGGCGCTACGGCGTCCGTCGGGGGGACCGGATCAGACGCGGCGGCGCTTGCGCGGCCGGCAGCCGTTATGCGGGATCGGCGTCACGTCGCGGATCGACGTCACCGTGAAGCCCGCCGCCTGCAGGGCGCGAAGCGCCGATTCGCGGCCCGAACCGGGACCCGACACCTCGACCTCGAGGGTGCGCATGCCGTGCTCGGCGGCCTTGCGGCCCGCATCCTCGGCCGCGACCTGGGCCGCGTAGGGGGTCGACTTGCGCGAGCCCTTGAAGCCCATCGCGCCGGCGGACGACCAGGAGATCGTGTTCCCCTGCGCGTCCGTGATGGTGATCATGGTGTTGTTGAACGACGCATTCACGTGCGCGACGCCGGACACGATGTTCTTGCGCTCGCGACGACGGATGCGGGTTGCTTCCTTGGCCATATTCTCTTTCGATCCTTCAGGCGCGCCCGTCGTGCCAGGCGCTCGGGACGGTGCTGGCGGCGACGGGCCGCGGGGCTCAGGCGGCGCGCGGCGCCGCGGGTCAGGCGGCGCGCCGCGCCGCGAACGGGGGCGGCGACGGGCGCCGCGGACGAGGGCTGGGCGGGGCTCTGCCGGGCCCCTCCCCGCCGCGGATCACTTCTTCTTGCCGGCGATCGGCTTCGCCTTGCCCTTGCGGGTGCGGGCGTTGGTGTGGGTGCGCTGGCCGCGGACCGGCAGGTTGCGGCGGTGCCGCAGGCCGCGGTAGCAGCCGAGGTCCATCAGGCGCTTGATGTTCATCGCGACCTCGCGGCGGAGGTCGCCCTCCACCACGTAGTCGCGGTCGATGGCCTCGCGGATCTGCAGCACTTCGGCGTCGGTCAGCTGGTTGACGCGGCGCTCGGCCGGGATCCCGACCTTCTCGGTGATCTCCTCGGCCTTCTTGGGGCCGATGCCGTGGATGTACTGGAGCGCGATGACGACGCGCTTGTTGGTCGGGATGTTGACGCCTGCGATACGGGCCACTGGTGTGCTCTCCATCGCGTCCGGGGCGGCGAGCCCTCGCGGACGGTCTTCAGGGTGATCGCGCGCGTCCGGTGGAGCCCGGCCCCTGCGCGCCGTCCCGACGACAAATCGGCCCGAGCGGCCTCCGAGGAGACCGCCGGGCCGTCCATGCCTGAACGAAGGAGGGTCGCCTAGCGCGGACGCCCCGGCTTGTCAACCGGCATGTCCGCGCCCGCCTCACGCCGAGACCGGCTGAAGGCCGCCGAGCAACGCTTCGATCTCGCGGCTCACCTGGTCGATCGGCGCCATGCCGTCGATCGGCCGCAGCAGGCCGGTCCCCGCATAATATTCCGAGAGGGGGGCGGTCAGGCTGCGATAGGCGTCGAGGCGGGTCTTGAACACCTCCGGGGTGTCGTCCTTGCGCACCACCTCGCCGCGGGCCAGGGTCTCGGCGGCGCGGTTGGCGATGCGGCCGACCAGCGCGGCCTCGTCGACCTTGAACTCGATCACCGCGTCGAGCCGCAGCCCCTTCCCGGCGAGGAGCGCGTCGAGGGCCTTGGCCTGCGCCACGGTGCGGGGAAAGCCGTCGAGGATGAACCCCTTGCGGGCATCCGGCTCCTCGATGCGGTCGCCCACGATGCCGATCACCACCTCGTCCGGCACGAGGCCGCCGCTCTCCATGATGCTCTTGGCCTGGAGGCCGACCGGCGTGCCCGCCGCCACCGCGGCGCGCAGCATGTCCCCGGTCGAGAGTTGGGGAATCCCGAACCGCTCGACGATCCGCGCCGATTGCGTGCCCTTCCCGGCACCCGGCGGGCCGAGGAGAATGATCCGCATAACCTGTCTCTCCCTTGGACCCCGCGGGCGGTGGCGTCCGCCTTGGGGCCGATTGTTCTCACGCGTGCGGCCGACCTCGGATCCGACCAGGTGCCGACCACCCGAGCATAAGCGCCGAGTCGGCAACCGGCCAATGATGATCGGTCCGGCCGGATCGCGATACCCACCCGGCCCCCGACTATGGACTAACGGCGGCGCGCGCCGCGCAGCTTCGCCTTCTTCACCAGCCCCTCGTACTGATGCGCCAGCAGGTGTCCGTGGACTTGTGCAACGGTGTCCATCGTGACCGAGACGACGATCAGCAGCGAGGTGCCGCCGAAGTAGAACGGCAGCGACGCGTAGGAGACCAGGATCTCCGGGATCAGGCAGATCAGGGTGAGGTAGGCGGCGCCGATCACGGTGACGCGGCTCAGCACCTTGTCGATGTACTCGGCCGTGCGCTCACCCGGCCGGATGCCCGGGATGAAGCCGCCATGCTTCTTGAGGTTGTCGGCCGTCTCCTGCGGATTGAACACCACCGCCGTGTAGAAGAAGGCGAAGAAGATGATCAGGGCGGCGTACAGCACCATGTAGAGCGGCCGGCCATGGCCCAGATAGGTCGCCAGCGTGGCGACGATGCCGGTGCCGCTCGGGTCGCTCTGGAAGCTCGCCGCGGTGGCCGGCAGCAGCAGCAGCGAGGAGGCGAAGATCGGCGGGATCACGCCCGGCGTGTTGAGCTTGAGCGGCATGAACGAGGTCTGCCCCTCGTACATGCGGTTGCCGACCTGGCGCTTGGGGTAGTTGATCAGCAGGCGGCGCTGGGCGCGCTCCATGAAGACGATGAAGTAGACCACCGCGGTGGCCATGACGGCCACGCCGAGGATCACGGCGGTCGAGAGCGCGCCCTGGCGGCCGAGCTCCAGCGTGCCGGCGATGGCCGAGGGCAGGTGCGCGACGATGCCCGCGAAGATGATCAGCGACGAGCCGTTGCCGATGCCGCGCGAGGTGATCTGCTCGCCGATCCACATCAGGAACAGCGTGCCGCCGGTCAGCGTGATCACCGTCGAGATCGCGAAGAACAGGCCGGGCTCCTGCACGATGCCGCCCGAGCTCTGCAGGCCCACCGCGATGCCCCAGGCCTGGAAGATCGCCAGCACCACCGTGAGGTAGCGGGTGTACTGGTTGAGCACCTTGCGGCCGGACTCGCCCTCCTTCTTGAGGGCTTCGAGCGAGGGCAGCACCGAGGTGAGGAGCTGCACGATGATCGAGGCCGAGATGTAGGGCATGATGTTGAGCGCGAAGATCGCCATGCGCTCGACCGCCCCGCCCGAGAACATGTTGAACAGGCCGAGCACGCCGCCCTGCGCATTGGCGAAGCTCTGCCGGAGCGCGTCGGGGTCGATGCCGGGCAGCGGGATGTAGGTCCCGAGCCGGTACACGATCAGGGCGCCCAGGGTGAACCAGATGCGCTTCTTGAGCTCGTCCGCCTTGGCGATGGCGCCGAAGTTCAGGTTTGCGGCGAGCTGCTCGGCTGCAGAGGCCATGACAGGGTCCTTGGAGGAGCGGCGGCGACGAATCGCGTTCAGAAACGGAGACGGCGGCCTCGCGCTGCACGCACGGGCCGCCGCCGATCTCGATCGACTTAAGGTCTGCCCTACGCGGACGCAACCGCGCCGTCGGTCGCGGCGAGCGACTGGGTGACGGAGCCCCCGGCCTTCTCGATGGCCGCGACGGCCGACTTGGAGGCGCGGGCGACCTGGAAGGTCAGGGAGGCGGTGAGCTCGCCGACGCCCAGGATCTTCACGCCGTCGCGCACCCGCGAGACCACGCCGGCGGCGACCAGCGCCTCGACGGTGACGGGCGCGCTCGGATCGAGCTTGCCGGAATCGACCGCCTGCTGGATGCGCCCGACATTGACCTCGTTGAGGTCGGTCGCGCCCGGGTTGTTGAAGCCGCGCTTCGGCAGGCGACGATGCAGCGGCATCTGACCGCCCTCGAAGCCCTTGATGGCCACGCCGGTGCGGGCCTTCTGACCCTTCACGCCGCGGCCCGCGGTCTTGCCCTTGCCCGACCCGATGCCGCGTCCGACGCGCATCCGGTCCTTGGTCGCGCCCTCGTTGTCGCGAATCTCGTTCAGCTTCATGACGCCCTCCTCACGCCGCGCCGTCGAGGACGCGCACGAGGTGATGCACCTTCGCGATCATGCCGCGCACGGACGGGGTGTCCGGCAATTCGGCGATGCGGTGGAGCTTGTTCAGCTTGAGGCCGATCAGCGTCTCGCGCTGGCTGGCCTCGCGGCGGATCGGCGAGCCGATCTGCTGAACCCGCACGGTCTTCTCTGCCATGCCGCCCTCCTTACGCCGCGTCGGCCGAATCGGCCGAGCCCGGCTCGGCGTCGCGGCGGCGGGCCTGCAGGGCCGACACCTTGAGGCCGCGGCGCGCCGCCACCGCCCGCGGGGAATCCTCGCGCTTGAGCGCGTCGAACGTGGCGCGGATCAGGTTGTAGGGGTTCGACGAGCCGAGCGACTTCGCCACCACGTCCTGCATGCCCACCGACTCGAACACGGCGCGCATCGGGCCGCCCGCGATGATGCCGGTGCCCTGGGGGGCGGCGCGCAGGATGACCTTGCCGGAGCCGTGGCGGCCGGCGACGTCGTGGTGGAGCGTGCGGCCCTCGCGCAGGGCCACCCGGATCAGGCCGCGCTTGGCCGCCTCGGTGGCCTTGCGGATCGCCTCGGGCACCTCGCGGGCCTTGCCGTGGCCGAAGCCGACCCGGCCCTTCTGGTCGCCGACGACGACGAGGGCGGCGAAGCCGAAGCGCCGGCCGCCCTTCACCACCTTGGCGACGCGGTTGATGTGGACCAGCCGGTCCACGAATTCGGTATCGCGCTCCTCGCGCTCGTCGCGACGGCGACCCTCACGTTCACGTGCCATCAGATCACTTCCGGTTCACTGGCGCGGGCGGCGGTCCCGCTCGCATGATGTGCTTATGTCCGCCGTTGGCGCGGGGCCCCTGCGCGGCCCCGCCCCCGGATCAGAACTCGAGGCCGCCCTCGCGGGCGGCGTCGGCCAGCGCCTTGACGCGGCCGTGGTAGAGGTAGCCCGAGCGGTCGAAGATCACCTTGGTGACCCCGGCCGCCTTGGCGCGCTCCGCCACCAGCTTGCCGACCTCGAGCGCCGCCGCCTTGTCGGCGCCGGTCTTCAGACGGGCGCGCAGGTCCTTGTCGAGGCTCGACGCCGCCGCGAGCGTGCGCCCGCTCGCGTCGTCGATGACCTGGACGTAGATCTGCTTCGAGGAGCGGAAGACCGAGAGGCGCGGACGGCCATTCGCCGCCGCGCGGAGCGCCCGGCGGACGCGCGCGCGGCGCCGGTCGAGCAGGTCGATTTTGCGAGACATCGTCGGCCGCCCTTACTTCTTCTTGCCTTCCTTGCGGAAGATGAACTCGTCGGAGTACTTCACGCCCTTGCCCTTGTAGGGCTCCGGTCCGCGATACTCGCGGATCTCGGCGGCGATCTGTCCGACGCGCTGCTTGTCGATGCCGGCCACGATGATCTCCACCGGACGCGGGGTGGTGATCGTGATCCCGGCCGGGATCTCGTACTCGACGTCGTGGCTGTAGCCGAGCGACAGCTTGAGCACCTTGCCGGCGACCGCGGCGCGGTAGCCGACGCCGTTGATCTCCAGCTTCTTCTCGAAGCCCTTGGTCACGCCCTCGATGAGGTTGGCGACCTGGGCCCGCGAGAGGCCCCACATCGCGCGGGCCTCCTTGGTCTGGCTGCGGGGCTGGACCGAGATCGCGCCGTCGGCGTGGCTGACCTCGACCAGGTCGGGCACGCGGAACGACAATTCGCCCTTCGCGCCCTTGATCTTCACGTTCTGGCCGTCGACCGTGGCGGTGACGCCGGCCGGGACGGTCACGGGCTTCTTGCCTACGCGGGACATGTTCGTCTCTCCTCGTCGGGTGGGGTCTGCCGGTCAGAAGACCTTGCAGAGCACCTCGCCGCCGACGTTGCGCTCGCGCGCCTCGTGGTCGGCCATGACGCCCAGCGGAGTGGACACGATGGTGACGCCCAGGCCGTCGGCGACGCGCGGCAGGGTATCGACCGACGAATAGACCCGGCGGCCGGGCTTCGAGACGCGCTCGATCGAGCGGATCACGGGCTGGCCGTCATGGTACTTGAGCTCGATCGCGAACTCGGTGCGCCCATTGCCGTAATCGGTGGTCGCGTAGTCGCGGATGTAGCCCTCGGACTTCAGCACGTCGAGGATGCGGGCGCGGAGCTTGGAGCCCGGCGTCTGCACCACGTTGCGGCGGCGCTGCTGACCGTTGCGGATGCGGGTGAGCATATCGCCCACGGGATCGGTGATCATCGGCTGTGCCCTCCCCTCACCAGCTGGACTTCACGAGGCCGGGGATCATCCCGCGGGAGCCGAGGTCCCGCAGCGCGACACGCGAGATGCCGAGCTTGCGGTAATAGGCCCGGGGACGGCCGGTCATCGCGCAGCGATTGCGGATGCGGGTGGGGTTGGCGTTGCGGGGCAGCTCCGCCAGCTTGAGGCGCGCCTCGAAGCGGTCCTCCATCGGCAGCGACTCGTCGTTCGCCGTCGACAGCAGCGCCTCGCGCTTGGCGGCGTAGCGCTTCACCAGCGCCACCCGCTGCTTGTTTCTCTCGATCTTGCTCTTCTTGGCCATGTCTGTCGCTCTCCGGTTGCCGCGTCTGAGGGGCTAGCCGCCCCTCACTGCCGGAACGGGAAGTTGAAGTGCTTGAGCAGGGCGCGGGCCTCGGCATCGGTCTTCGCCGTCGTGGTGACGACGATGTCCATGCCCCAGGCGTTCTGCGCCTTGTCGTAGTTGATCTCCGGGAACACGAGGTGCTCGCGAAGGCCGAGCGCGTAGTTGCCGCGCCCGTCGAAGGATTTCGGGTTCAGGCCGCGGAAATCGCGCACGCGCGGCAGCGCGATGGTGATCAGGCGGTCCATGAACTCGTACATGCGCTGGCGGCGCAGGGTGACCTTGCAGCCGATCGGCATGTTCTCGCGCACCTTGAAGGTCGCGATGGCCTTGCGGGCCCGGGTGATGACCGGCTTCTGGCCGGCGATCAGGCCGAGATCCTCGGCCGCCACGGTCGCCTTCTTGGAATCCTGGGTCGACTCCCCGACGCCCATGTTGATCGTGATCTTCTCGATCGTGGGCACCTGCATGGGGTTCGTGTAGCCGAACTCCTGGATCATCTTCGCACGCACGACCTCGTCGTAGTGCTTCCGCAGTCGCGGCGTGTAGCCGTCCTTGCGCGCCTCAGCCATCGATCAGATCTCCCGAGCGCTTCGCGAAGCGCACCTTGCGCCCGTCCTCCAGGATGCGGAACCCGACCCGGGTCGGCTTGCCGTCCTTGGGGTCGGCGACCGCGAGGTTCGACAGGTCGATCGCGGCCTCCTTCGAGATGATGCCGCCCTCCTGCGTCTGGGTCTGGCGCTGGTGGCGCTTCACCAGGTTCACCCCGCGGACCAGCGCGCGGTTCTCCTTCGGCATCACCTGGATCACTTCGCCGGTGCGGCCCTTGTCGCGCCCGGTCAGGACGACGACCTTGTCGCCCTTCTTCACCTTGGCGGCCATCACAGCACCTCCGGGGCGAGCGAGATAATCTTCATGTGGTTGCGCGCGCGCAGCTCGCGCGGCACCGGTCCGAAGATGCGGGTCCCGATCGGCTCCTTCTGGTTGTTGATCAGCACGGCCGCGTTGCGGTCGAAGCGGATCACCGACCCGTCCGGACGGCGCACGTCCTTGGCGGTGCGCACGACGACGGCCTTCATGACGTCGCCCTTCTTGACGCGCCCGCGCGGAATCGCCTCCTTCACCGACACCACGATGATGTCGCCGACGCCGGCGTATTTCCGCTTGGATCCGCCGAGCACCTTGATGCACATCACGCGACGCGCACCGGAATTGTCGGCGACGTCCAGATTCGTTTGCATCTGGATCACGGCCCAACACCCTTTCCTTGTTTCAGGCAGGTCTCCGCGGCGCGGCATGCGGCGCGGACGGCAGCCTGATGGGGATCTGACGTCCCCGCCATTGAAACGACCGCGCTGCGGCATCGGGGCCGGCGCGGTCAACGATCGCGACGATGGGCGCGAACACCCGGTCAGCTGTCGTGGAGGCCGGTCGGTTACACCGGATCGGCCCCGATGGCAAGCGGCAATCCGGTGCCGGCGCGAGGTGCCCGCTCCCCCGCGGGGGGAGCGGCGCCGCGCCTCACGCCTCGGTGGCCGCCACGTCCCGCGCCTCGCCCTCGACCAGCCGCCAGGTCTTGAGCTTGGAGAACGGCCGCGACTCCTCGATGAACACCGTCTGGCCGACCTTGGCCGCGTTGTTCTCGTCGTGGGCGTGGTAGTTCTTCGACCGCCGGACGGTCTTCTTCATCACCGGGTGGGTGAAGCGGCGCTCCACCTTGACCACGATGGTCTTGTCCTGCTTGTCGCTGACGACGACGCCCTGCAGCACGCGCTTCGGCATGGGCTTCTCTCCTTAGCCTTGCGCCGCCTGCAGCGTCTTGCGGCGCTGCAGGGTCCGGACGCGGGCGATGTCGCGGCGCACCTCGCGGATGCGCGCGACGTTCTCGAGCTGACCCGTCGCCCGCTGGAAGCGCAGGTTGAACTGCTCCTTCTTCAGGTTGACGAGCTCCTCGCCGAGCTGATCGGGCGACATCGCGCTCAGATCAGACAGTCGCTGGGACGACTTCATGGTTGGGCCTCCCTCAATCCGCGATGCGCTGGATGAAGCGCGTGCGGACCGGCAGCTTGGCGGCGCCGAGGCGCAGCGCCTCGCGGGCGATGTCCTCGGCGACGCCGTCGATCTCGAACATGACCCGGCCCGGGTGGACGCGGGCCGCCCAGTACTCGGGCGAGCCCTTGCCCGAGCCCATGCGGACCTCGGTCGGCTTCTGGGTCACGGGCACGTCCGGGAAGATCCGGATCCACACGCGGCCCTGGCGCTTCATCTCGCGGGTGATCGCGCGGCGGGCCGCCTCGATCTGGCGCGCGGTGACGCGCTCGGGCTCCAGGGCCTTGAGGCCGTAGGAGCCGAAGTTCAGGTCCGTCCCGCCCTTCGCGGTGCCGTGGATGCGGCCCTTGAACTGCTTGCGGAACTTCGTCTTCTTGGGTTGCAGCATGGCTGTCTCTCAAACTCCAGCGGGCGTGAGCCGATCAGGCCGCGTCGCGCCCGCCGCGATCGCCGCGGTCGCGATCCCGGTCGCCACGCTCACGATCACGGTCGCGACGCCCGCCCGAGCGGCCGCCCTCCTCCTGGGCCCGCTTGTCCTGGGCCATCGGGTCGTGCTCGAGGATCTCGCCCTTGAACACCCACACCTTGATCCCGCAGGTGCCGTAGGTGGTGAAGGCCGTCGCCGTGCCGTAATCGACGTCGGCGCGCAGGGTGTGCAGCGGCACCCGGCCCTCGCGGTACCATTCGAGCCGCGCGATCTCGGCCCCGCCGAGGCGGCCCGAGCAGTTGATGCGGATGCCCTCGGCGCCGAGGCGCATCGCCGATTGCACGGCGCGCTTCATGGCCCGCCGGAAGGCGACGCGGCGCTCGAGCTGCTGGGCGATCGAGTCGGCGACGAGCGTCGCGTCGATCTCGGGCTTGCGCACCTCGATGATGTTGATCGTCACGTCGGCCTTGGTCATCGTGCCGACGAGCTTGCGCAGCTTCTCGATGTCCGCGCCCTTCTTGCCGATCACCACGCCCGGGCGGCCCGAGTGGATGGTGACGCGGCACTTCCGGTGCGGGCGCTCGATCACGATCTTGGAGACCGCCGCCTGCTTGAGCTGCTTCATCAGCGCCTGGCGGATCGCGACGTCCTCGTGCATGAGGCGGGCATACTCGCCCTTGTTCGCGTACCAGCGCGAGTCCCAGGTCCGGTTGATGCCGAGCCGGAGACCGATCGGATTGACTTTCTGTCCCATCAGTTCCTCCTCAGGCGGCCTCGGCCCGGACCTCACGCACCACGATGGTGAGGTTCGCGAACGGCTTCAGGATGCGGGCCCCCCGGCCGCGGGCGCGGGCGTGGAATCGCTTGAGAACCAGCGCCTTGCCCACGTAGGCCTCCTTGACCACGAGGTCGTCGACGTCGAGGTCGTGGTTGTTCTCGGCGTTGGCGATCGCGCTCTCGAGGCACTTCCGGACCTCGACCGCGATGCGCTTGCGCGAGAACTGCAGGTCGGCGAGCGCGTTCGCCACCTTCTTGCCCCGGATCAGCTGCGCGACGAGGTTGAGCTTCTGCGGGCTGACGCGCAGCATGCGCGCGACGGCCTTCGCCTCGTTCTCGGGGAGCGCGCGGGGTGCTGCTGCCTTGCCCATCTTAGCGCCTCTTCGCCTTCTTGTCGGCCGCGTGACCGTGGAAGGTCCGGGTCGGCGAGAACTCGCCGAACTTGTGCCCGACCATCTCCTCGGTGACGTAGACCGGGATGTGCTTCTGCCCGTTGTAGACCCCGAAGGTCAGGCCAACGAACTGCGGAAGGATCGTGGAGCGGCGGCTCCAGATCTTGATCACCTCGGCGCGGGTCGAGCCGCGCGCGGTCTCCGCCTTCTTCAGGAGGTAGCCGTCGACGAACGGCCCCTTCCAGACTGAACGTGCCATGGGTCGAAGCCCTTACTTCTTGCGGTTGTGGCGGCTCGACACGATGAAGGTGTCGGTGCGCTTGTTCGAGCGGGTCTTCTTGCCCTTGGTCGGGAAGCCCCAGGGGGTGACCGGGTGACGGCCGCCCGAGGTGCGGCCCTCGCCGCCGCCGTGCGGGTGATCGATCGGGTTCATCGCGACGCCGCGGTTGTGCGGGCGCCGGCCGAGCCAGCGCTTGCGCCCCGCCTTGCCGAGCGAGATGTTCATGTGGTCGGGGTTCGAGACCGCGCCCACAGTGGCGTAGCACTGGCCGTGCACGAGGCGCTGCTCGCCCGAGTTGAGGCGCAGCGTCACGTAGCCCTGGTCGCGGCCGACGATCTGGGCGTAGTTGCCCGCCGAGCGCGCCAGCGCCCCGCCCTTGCCGATCTTGAGCTCGACATTGTGGACGATCGTGCCCACCGGCATGTTGCCGATCGGCATGGCGTTGCCCGGCTTGATGTCGACCTGCTCGCCCGAGACCACCCGGTCGCCGGCCTTCACGCGCTGCGGCGCCAGGATGTAGCTCTGGCCGCCGCCCTCGTAGCTCACGAGGGCGATGAAGGCGGTGCGGTTCGGATCGTACTCGATCCGCTCCACGGTCCCGACCTTGCCGGCGAATTCACGCCGCTTGAAGTCGACGTTGCGCAGGGTGCGCTTGTGGCCGCCGCCGCGGAAGCGGACGGTCACCCGGCCGAGGTTGTTGCGGCCGCCGGAGGAGATCTTGCCCTCGGTCAGCGCCTTCACCGGCTTGCCCTTGTAGAGCTCGGACCGGTCCACGATCACGAGCTGGCGAAGGCTCGGCGTGACCGGCTTGAATGTCTTCAAAGCCATCGTCGTGTTCCCTTACCGCCGTTCCGTCACAGCCCGGTCGTGACGTCGATCGTCTGGCCCTCTTCGAGGGTCACGATCGCCTTCTTCACGTCCGAACGCTGGCCCCGCTGCCCGCGGAACATCTTGGTCTTGCCCTTGGTGATCAGCGTGTTGACGCTCTTCACCTTGACCTCGAACAGCCGCTCGACCGCTTCCTTGATCTGCGGCTTGGTGGCCTTCGGGGCGACCCGGAAGACCACCTTGTTCAGCTCCGAGAGGTTGGTGGCCTTCTCGGTGATCACCGGAGCGACGATCACGTCGTAGTGGCGCGGATCCGCACTCATTTGAAACGCGCCTCCAGCGCATCGACGGCCGCGCGCGTCAGGACGAGCTTGTCGCGCCGCAGGATGTCGTAGACGTTGATGCCCTGCACCGGCAGGACGTCGATGGACGGCAGGTTGCGCGCGGCGCGGCCGAAATTCTCGTCCACCTCGGCGCCGCCGATGATCAGCGCGTTCGACCAGCCGAGTGCGCCGAAGCGGTCCTTGAGGGCCTTGGTCTTGCCGTCCTCCAGCCGCACGTCGTCGACGACGACGAGGGAGGCGGCCCGCGCCTTGGCCGAGAGGGCGTGGCGGAGCGCCAGCGCCCGCACCTTCTTGGGAAGGTCGTGGGCGTGGGAGCGCACCACCGGCCCGAAGGCCCGGGCGCCGCCGCGGAATTGCGGGGCCGAGGCGGCGCCGTGGCGGGCGTTGCCGGTGCCCTTCTGCTTGTACATCTTCTTGGTGGTCCGGCTGATCTCGGACCGGGTCTTCACCTTGTGGGTGCCGGCCTGGCGCTTGGCCAGCTGCCAGCGCACGCAGCGCTGGAGCAGGTCGGCGCGCGGCTCGAGCCCGAAGATGGCCTCGTTGACCTCGACCGAACCGGCCTCGCCGCCGTCGAGGGTCGTGATCTCGAACTTCATCACGCGTTCTCCTCAACCGCCGGAGCCTCGGGGGCGGCGTCCACCGCCGGGGCCGCGCCGTCGGCGAGTTCGCGGAACTTGCCCGGCATCGGCGCCTCGGCCGGCAGCTTGCGCTTCACGGCGTCGCGGATCTGGATCCAGCCGCCGGCCACGCCCGGGACCGCGCCCTCGACCAGGATCAGGCCGCGCTCCGGATCGGTGCGCACGACGCGCAGGTTCTGGGTCGTGACCCGCTCGACGCCGAGATGGCCCGGCATCTTCTTGTTCTTGAAGGTCTTGCCCGGGTCCTGGCGGCCGCCGGTCGAGCCGATCGAGCGGTGCGAGATCGACACGCCGTGCGTGGCGCGCAGGCCGCCGAAGTTCCAGCGCTTCATGCCGCCGGCGAAGCCCTTGCCCGTGGTCGTGCCCGTCACGTCGACGAACTGGCCCGGGATGAAGTGGTCCGCGGTGATCTCGGCGCCGACCGGGATCAGCGCGTCCTCGGTCACGCGGAACTCGGCGAGCTTGCGCTTCGGCTCGACCTTGGCGATCGCGAAGCGGCCGCGCTCGGCCTTGGACACGTTCTTGACCTTGGCCTTGCCGACGCCGACCTGCAGCGCGACGTAGCCGTTCTTCTCGACCGTGCGGTGGGCGACCACCTGGCACTGATCGACCTTGAGCACGGTGACCGGAACATGCTCGCCGGCGTCCGTGAAGACGCGGGTCATGCCGACCTTCTGTGCGATGACTCCTGAGCGCATGGTTCTCCCCCGCGCGGTTCTGCCCGAAGCTCCAGCGATCCGTCCGGATCCTAGAGCTTGATCTCCACGTCCACGCCCGCGGCGAGGTCGAGCTTCATCAGCGCGTCCACGGTCTGCGGGGTGGGGTCGACGATGTCGAGCACGCGCTTGTGGGTGCGCATCTCGAACTGCTCGCGCGACTTCTTGTCGATGTGGGGCGAGCGGTTGACGGTGAAGCGCTCGATCCGGGTCGGCAGCGGGATCGGCCCGCGGACCTGGGCCCCGGTCCGCTTCGCCGTCGAGACGATCTCGCGGGTCGACGAATCCAGGATGCGATGATCGAACGCCTTCAGGCGAATGCGGATGTTCTGGCCGTTCATGATGTTCTCGTCCTCGCGACGGGGAAGGGGCGGGCTCGAGGGCCCGCCCCCTCACCTGTCCCGTTGGCTCTGAGCGGGCTCTTCGTTACTCGGAGATGGAGGCGACGACGCCGGCGCCGACGGTGCGGCCGCCCTCGCGGATGGCGAAGCGCAGCTTCTCCTCCATCGCCACCGGCACGATCAGCGTCACGTCCATCGTCACGTTGTCGCCCGGCATCACCATCTCGGTGCCCTCGGGAAGCTGAACCACCCCGGTCACGTCCGTCGTCCGGAAGTAGAATTGCGGACGGTAGTTCGTGAAGAACGGCGTGTGCCGCCCGCCCTCCTCCTTCGTCAGGATGTACGCCTCCGCCTTGAACTTCGTGTGCGGCTTCACCGAGCCCGGCTTGCACACCACCTGACCGCGCTCGACGTCCTCCCGCTTGGTCCCGCGAAGCAGCACGCCGACGTTGTCCCCGGCCTGGCCCTGGTCCAGCAGCTTGCGGAACATCTCCACGCCCGTCACCGTCGTCTTGGTGGTCGGACGGATCCCCACGATCTCGACCTCCTCGCCCACCTTGATGATCCCGCGCTCGACACGGCCCGTCACCACCGTGCCGCGCCCCGAGATCGAGAACACGTCCTCGATCGGCATCAGGAACGGCAGGTCGATCGGACGCTCCGGCTGCGGGATGTACTCGTCCACCGTCTTCATCAGCTCGAGGATCGCGTCGTGACCGATCTTCGGCTCCCGGTTCTCCAGCGCGCACAGCGCCGAGCCCTTGGTGATCGGGATGTCGTCGCCCGGGAAGTCGTACTTCGACAGAAGCTCCCGCACCTCAAGCTCCACAAGGTCGAGAAGCTCCGGGTCGTCGACCATGTCGACCTTGTTCATGAACACCACCAGCGCCGGAACGCCGACCTGCCGCGCCAGCAGGATGTGCTCGCGCGTCTGCGGCATCGGGCCGTCCGCCGCCGACACCACCAGGATCGCGCCGTCCATCTGCGCCGCCCCGGTGATCATGTTCTTCACGTAGTCCGCGTGACCGGGGCAGTCCACGTGCGCGTAGTGACGGTTCGGCGTCTCGTACTCCACGTGCGCCGTCGAGATCGTGATCCCCCGCGCCTTCTCCTCCGGCGCCTTGTCGATCTGGTCGTAGGCCGTGAACGTCGCCCCGCCCGCCTCCGCAAGCACCTTCGTGATCGCCGCCGTCAGGGACGTCTTGCCGTGGTCAACGTGCCCGATCGTCCCGATGTTGCAGTGCGGCTTCGTCCGCGAAAACTTTTCCTTCGCCATCGCCAATCTCCGTCACGATCTGTCTGGTCAGGTCGGGTCCGCGCGGGTCGCCGCGTCGGGCCCTCTCGGGGTCGGGGCGCCCGGCCGTCGGCCGGGGCCCTCGGGGTCGTCAGGCGTACTTCGCCACCACCTTCTCGGCCTCGCCGCGCGGGACCTCCTCGTAGTGGTCGAACTGCATCGTGAAGTTCGCGCGCCCCTGGGTGAAGGAGCGGAGCTGGTTCACGTAGCCGAACATGTTCGCGAGCGGCACCATCGCGTTGATGACGTTGGCGTTGCCGCGCATGTCCTGGCCCTGGATCTGGCCGCGCCGGGAGTTCAGGTCGCCGATGACCGAGCCGGTGTAATCCTCCGGGGTCACGACCTCGACCTTCATCACCGGCTCGAGCAGGACCGAGCCGCCCTTCTGAAGGGCCTCGCGGAGCGCCGCCCGCGAGGCGATCTCGAAGGCGAGCGCCGACGAATCGACCTCGTGGTAGGCGCCGTCGATCAGCTCCACCTTGATGTCGACCACCGGGAAGCCCGCCAGGATGCCCGCGGTGAGCACGCTGTTGAGGCCCTTCTCGACGCCCGGGACGTACTCCTTGGGCACCGCGCCGCCGACGATCTTCGACTCGAAGGCGTAGCCGGCGCCCGGCTCGTTCGGCTCGACCACCAGCTTCACCCGCGCGAACTGACCGGTGCCGCCGGTCTGCTTCTTGTGGGTGTAGTCGATCTCGGTCCGGCGGGTCAGCTTCTCCCGGTAGGCGACCTGCGGCTGGCCGATATTGGCCTCGACCTTGTAGGTGCGCTTCAGGATGTCGACCTTGATGTCGAGGTGGAGCTCGCCCATCCCCTTCAGGATGGTCTGGCCCGATTCCGGATCGGTCGAGACCCGGAAGGACGGGTCCTCGGCGGCGAGCTTCGAGAGCGCGATGCCGAGCTTCTCCTGGTCCGCCTTCGACTTCGGCTCGACGGCGATCTCGATGACCGGCTCGGGGAACTCCATCTTCTCGAGGATCACCGCCTTGGTCGGGTCGCAGAGCGTGTCGCCGGTGCGGGTGTCCTTGAGGCCCGCCAGCGCCACGATGTCGCCCGCGTAGGCCTCCTTGATGTCCTCGCGGTTGTTGGCGTGCATCAGCAGCATGCGGCCGACGCGCTCGCGCTTGTCGCGGGTCGAGTTCAGGAGGTTGGCGCCCGACTCGACCTTGCCGGAATAGATGCGGCAGAAGGTGATGGTGCCGACATGCGGGTCGTCCATGATCTTGAACGCCAGCATCGAGAAGGGCTCGGCGTCGGACGGCCGGCGGACGACCTCCTCCTCGGTCTTGTAGTCGATGCCCTTGATCTCGCCGCGGTCGGCGGGCGAGGGCAGGTAGTCGACCACGGCGTCGAGCAGGGGCTGCACGCCCTTGTTCTTGAAGGCCGAGCCGCAGAGCACCGGGTGGAAGGCGCGCCGCTGCACCGCCGTGCGCACGAGCCGGCGCATCGTGTCCTCGTCCGGCTCGACGCCGTCGAGGTAGGCGGTCATGGCGTCGTCGTCCATCTCGACGCAGGCCTCGATGAGCTTCGTGCGGTACTCCGCCGCCTGCTCGGCGAGGTCGGCCGGGATCGCCTCCTCGGAGAAGTTGGCCCCGAGCGCCTCGCCCGACCACACGATCGCCTTCATCTTGATCAGGTCGATCACGCCGCGGAAATTGTTCTCGGAGCCGATCGGCAGCTGCAGGCAGACCGGCTTGCCGGCGACGCGGTCGATGATGTCGGCGACGCACTTGAAGAAGTCGGCGCCGATCTTGTCCATCTTGTTGACGAAGACGACGCGCGGGACATCGTACTTGTCGGCCTGGCGCCACACGGTCTCGGTCTGGGGCTCGACGCCCTGGTTGCCGTCGAGCACGCAGACCGCACCGTCGAGCACGCGCAGCGAGCGCTCGACCTCGATGGTGAAGTCGACGTGGCCGGGAGTGTCGATGATGTTCAGGCGCTTGTCGCGCCAGAAGCAGGTCGTCGCGGCCGAGGTGATCGTGATGCCACGCTCCTGCTCCTGCTCCATCCAGTCCATCGTGGCGGCGCCCTCGTGGACCTCGCCGATCTTATGGGACTTGCCGGTGTAGTAGAGGATCCGCTCGGTCGTCGTGGTCTTGCCGGCATCGATGTGGGCCATGATGCCGAAGTTGCGGTAGTCCTCGATCGCGTGCGTGCGGGGCATCGGGGGTGCTCCTGGAAAGCGGGAGAGACCGCTGGTTACCAGCGGTAATGCGAGAAGGCGCGGTTGGCCTCGGCCATCCGGTGGGTGTCTTCCCGCTTCTTGACGGCTGCGCCGCGGTTGTTGGCGGCGTCGAGGAGTTCGGCGGAGAGGCGCTCGACCATGGTGCGGTCGTTGCGCGAGCGCGCGGCCTGGATCAGCCAGCGGATCGCCAGGGCCTGCCGGCGCTCGTGACGGACCTCGACCGGCACCTGGTAGGTGGCGCCGCCGACGCGCCGCGAGCGCACCTCGATCGCCGGGGCGACGTTGTCGAGGGCGGCGCGGAACACCTCGATCGGGTTGGCGCGGGCCCGGCTCTCGATGATGTCGAAGGCGCCGTACACGATGCTCTCGGCGACCGACTTCTTGCCCTCGTACATGACCGAGTTCATGAACTTGGTGAGGACCACGTCCCCGTACTTGGGATCCGGGATGATCTCACGCTTCTCGGCAGAGTGGCGGCGGGACATCGCGCGCTTCCTTCAGGTCTTGCAATACGATCTGGTACGCCCCGCGCAGGCCGCCTTGAGCATCGAGGCCGGCGGCATCCTTGCGGGGCAGGCGATGGGGTAACGGGTCGGAGGGGCTTACTTCGGCCGCTTGGCGCCGTACTTCGAGCGGCGCTGCTTGCGGTTCTTGACGCCCTGGGTGTCGAGCACGCCGCGCAGGATGTGGTAGCGCACGCCCGGCAGGTCCTTCACGCGGCCGCCGCGGATCATGACCACGGAATGCTCCTGGAGGTTGTGACCCTCGCCCGGAATGTAGCCGATCACCTCGAAGCCGTTGGTCAGGCGGACCTTCGCCACCTTGCGCAGCGCCGAGTTCGGCTTCTTCGGCGTCGTGGTGTAGACGCGGGTGCAGACGCCGCGCTTCTGCGGGCAGGCATCCAGGGCCGGCACCTTGTTGCGGCTCTTCTGGATCTTCCGCGGATTGGCGATCAGCTGGTTGATCGTCGGCATGCCATTCCTCTCGCAACGCATCGCCGTCCGGGGCGATCGTCAGAATTCCATCTCGTCCGGGCGGGCCGGCGCTTTCAGGTCAGCGCAACGCAAATCGCGCCCCAGGCTGAAAACCAGCCTTTGGCGCGCCATGCGAGCAGAGGACCACCGGAGCGCGAGCTCCCGCGGTCATGCCGGTCTGACACGTGTCAGTCGGTTTGAAGTTCGGTCGCGTTTAGGCGGCGTGGATCGAGGCTCTAAGGGCACGTCGATCAGCTGCCGCCTACGGCCGGCCGTTCAGTGGGAGGGGTCCTAGTCCTTCGGGGTGGCGGTGTCAAGCGTTAAGGCCGGGTTTCGCGGCGCGCGGGTGCGTGCGGCCGGACGGGAGGGGCCTTCGCGTCGCGGGAGCGTCCCCGTGCGGGCGCCTGAGGTGCAGCGTGACGCCGGCGAGGGCGCGGCGTCGTGCCCCCGCCCCTGGGATGGGATGGGCCCAAGAGAAAGGGCCGGCACCGCCCCTCGGCGGCGCCGGCCCTCGCTGGGGCGCGACGGTCTGCCCTCGCCTACTCGGCGGCGGGCAGTTCCTGCAGGGCCGCGCCGCTCTCGGCGGTCTTCTGGGCCATGATCAGCTCGTCGCGGCGCCGCGCGATCGACTTGATGTCGGCGATCATCGCGCCCGTGCCCGCCGGGATCAGCGAGCCGACGATCACGTTCTCCTTCAGCCCCTCGAGGGTGTCGACCTTGCCGTTGACCGCCGCCTCGGTGAGGACGCGGGTGGTCTCCTGGAAGGACGCCGCCGAGATGAACGAGCGGGTCTGCAGCGAGGCCTTGGTGATGCCGAGCAGGACGGGCACGCCCTGCACCGGCTTCTTGCCCTCGGAGACCAACTGCTCGTTGATCTCCTGCAGCTCCGTCCGGTCGATCTGGTCGCCGGTCAGGATCTCGGAATCGCCGCTGTCGGTGATCTCCACCTTCTGCAGCATCTGGCGGACGATCACCTCGATGTGCTTGTCGTTGATCGACACGCCCTGCAGCCGGTAGACCTCCTGGATCTCGTTGACGAGGTAGGCCGCGAGCTCCTCTACGCCCTTGATCGCCAGGATGTCGTGCGGCGCCGGGTTGCCGTCGACGATGAAGTCGCCGACCTCGACCACGTCCCCGTCCTGAAGGTGGATGTGCTTTCCCTTCGGGATCAGGTACTCGACCGGCTCGGACCCGTCATGCGGGGTGAGCGACAGGCGGCGCTTGTTCTTGTAGTCGCGCCCGAACGAGATCGTGCCCGACTTCTCCGCGATGATCGCCGCGTCCTTCGGGCGCCGCGCCTCGAACAGCTCCGCCACCCGCGGCAGACCGCCGGTGATGTCGCGGGTCTTGGCGCTCTCGGTCGAGACGCGGGCCAGGATGTCGCCGGCCTTGACCCGGGCGCCCGGATCCACACCGATGATCGCCTCCACGGGCAGCAGGGCGCGGGCGTCGGAGCCGCGGGGCAGCTTCAGCACCTTGCCGTTCTGGTCGTGGATCGCGAGCGCCGGGCGCAGGTCGGCGGTGCGCGCCGAGCCCCGCCAGTCGATGACGACGCGCTTGGCGATGCCGGTCGACTCGTCGGTGGTCTCGGTGATCGACTGGCCGTCGATCAGGTCCTCGTAGGCGACGATGCCGTCGACCTCGGTCAGGATCGGCCGGGTGTAGGGATCCCACTCGGCGATGCGCTGGCCGCGCTTGATCGAGTCGCCCTCGTCGACCCGGACGCGGGCGCCGTATTGCAGGCGGTGGACCGCCCGCTCGGTGCCGTCCGGCCCGACGATCACCACGGCCACGTTGCGGCCGATGGCGATCAGGTCGCCGTCCGAGTTGCGGGCGAGGCCGCGGTTGCGGATCCTCACCGTGCCCTCGAAGCTCGACTCGATGAAGGACGAATCCGCGATCTGGGCCGCGCCGCCGATGTGGAAGGTCCGCATCGTCAGCTGGGTGCCCGGCTCGCCGATCGACTGCGCCGCGATGACGCCGACCGCCTCGCCCTGGTTGACGGGGGTGCCGCGGGCGAGGTCGCGCCCGTAGCAGGTGGCGCAGACGCCGTTCTTGGTGGCGCAGACCAGCACGGAGCGGATCTTCACCTCCTGGATGCCGGCCTTGTTGATGGCGTCCAGGTGGCGCTCCTCGATCATCTGGCCCTTGGGCACGATGATCGAGCCGTCCTGCGCGACGAGGTCCTCCGCCGTGGCGCGGCCGAGGATGCGGGTCGCGAGCGTCGCCACGACCTGCCCGGCATCGATGATCGCCCGCATGCGGATCCCCGCATCGGTGCCGCAATCCACCTCGCGGATGACCGCGTCCTGCGCCACGTCGACGAGGCGGCGGGTCAGGTAGCCCGAATTCGCGGTCTTCAGGGCGGTGTCGGCGAGGCCCTTGCGGGCGCCGTGCGTCGAGTTGAAGTACTCGAGCACGTCCAGGCCTTCCTTGAAGTTCGAGATGATCGGGCTCTCGATGATCTCGCCCGACGGCTTCGCCATCAGGCCGCGCATCGCCGCGAGCTGCTTCATCTGGGCCGGCGAGCCGCGCGCGCCGGAGTGGCTCATCATGTAGATCGAGTTGACCTGCTTGTCGGCGCCCTTCTCGTCCTTCTGCACCGAGGAGATGCGGTTCATCATCTCGCTGGCGAGCCGGTCCGAGCACTTCGCCCAGGCGTCCACGACCTTGTTGTACTTCTCACCCTGGGTGATCAGACCGTCCTGGTACTGCTGCTCGTAGTCCTTCACCAAGGCGCGGGTCTCGTCGACGATCGTCCACTTGTTCTCCGGCACGACCATGTCGTCCTTGCCGAAGGAGATGCCGGCCTTGAAGGCGTGGCTGAAGCCCAGGCCCATGATGCGGTCGCAGAAGATCACCGACTCCTTCTGACCGCAATGGCGGTAGACGGTGTCGATCATCGCCGAGATCTCCTTCTTGGTCATCAGCTTGTTGACGACGTCGAAGGGAACCTTGGGGTGGCGCGGCAGCACGCTGGAGAGGATGACGCGGCCGGGCGTGGTGTCGTAGGTGCGCGTGACCTCCTCGCCGTCCGGGCCGAGGCCCTTCCAGCGCCACTTGACCTTGGAGTGCAGCGTCACCGCCCGCGAGGCCAGGGCGTGCTCCAGTTCGCCGAAATCGCCGTAGACGCCCTGCATCGGGTTCAGCGGGTTGTTCGACTTGTACTCGCCCGGCGCGCCGTCGGCGACGATCGACAGGTAGTAGAGCCCGAGCACGATGTCCTGCGAGGGCACGATGATCGGGGCGCCGTTCGCCGGGTGCAGGATGTTGTTGGTCGACATCATCAGCACGCGCGCTTCCAGCTGCGCCTCGAGCGACAGCGGGACGTGCACGGCCATCTGGTCGCCGTCGAAATCCGCGTTGAAGGCGGCGCAGACGAGCGGGTGCAGCTGGATCGCCTTGCCCTCGATCAGCTTCGGCTCGAAGGCCTGGATGCCCAGCCGGTGCAGCGTCGGCGCCCGGTTCAGCATCACCGGGTGCTCGCGGATCACCTCGTCGAGGATGTCCCAGACCTCCGGCTTCTCCTTCTCGACCAGCTTCTTGGCCTGCTTCACCGTGGCCGAGAAGCCCTTGGCGTCGAGGCGCGCGTAGATGAACGGCTTGAACAGCTCAAGCGCCATCTTCTTGGGCAGGCCGCACTGGTGCAGCTTCAGTTCGGGGCCGACCACGATGACCGAGCGGCCCGAATAGTCGACGCGCTTGCCGAGCAGGTTCTGGCGGAACCGGCCCTGCTTGCCCTTCAGCATGTCGGCGAGCGACTTCAGCGGGCGCTTGTTGGCGCCCGTGATGACGCGGCCGCGGCGGCCGTTGTCGAACAGCGCGTCGACCGCCTCCTGCAGCATCCGCTTCTCGTTGCGGATGATGATGTCGGGCGCGCGCAGCTCGATCAGCCGCTTCAGGCGGTTGTTGCGGTTGATGACGCGCCGGTAGAGGTCGTTGAGGTCGGAGGTCGCGAAGCGGCCGCCGTCCAGGGGCACCAGCGGCCGCAGGTCCGGCGGGATCACCGGCACGACCGTCAGGATCATCCATTCCGGCTTGTTGCCCGAGAGCTGGAACGCCTCGATGATCTTGAGGCGCTTGAGCAGCTTCTTGGGCTTCAGGTCGGAAGTGGTCGTGGCGATCTCCTGGCGCAGGTCGGCCGCGATCTTCTCCAGGTTGAGGTCCTGGAGGATGCGCCGGATCGCCTCGGCGCCGATCATCGCCGTGAAGGAATCCTCGCCGTACTCCTCCTGCGCGCGCAGGTACTCCTCCTCCGAGAGGAGCTGACGCTCCTTGAGGGGGGTGAGGCCCGGCTCGATGACGACGTAGGACTCGAAGTAGAGGATGCGCTCCAGGTCCTTGAGCGCCATGTCGAGCAGCAGGCCGATGCGGCTCGGCAGGGACTTCAGGAACCAGATATGGGCCACGGGCGCCGCGAGCTCGATGTGGCCCATGCGGTCGCGCCGCACGCGCGCGAGGGTGACCTCGACGCCGCACTTCTCGCAGATGACGCCCTTGTACTTCATCCGCTTGTACTTGCCGCACAAGCACTCGTAATCCTTGATCGGCCCGAAGATCCGCGCGCAGAACAGGCCGTCCCGCTCCGGCTTGAAGGTCCGATAGTTGATGGTCTCGGGCTTCTTGATCTCACCGTAGGACCAAGACAGGATCTTCTCAGGCGACGAGATCGAGATCTTGATCTGGTCGAAGCTCTGAGGCTGAGCCTGCTGGTTGAAAAGATTCATGACCTCTTGGTTCATGATCATCTCCTTGAAGCGGACGTGTCACCCGGGGCGGGTGGGGTGACGCGTCGCGCTTGAACTCCGCGAAGGGTCGTGTCTCCCGCAGACCGGGAGGCGCCCCCCGGCCGGGCCGGGAGGCGTGAGCGGGCGCGCGAGGCCGCGGGATCGCTCCCGCGTCGCGCCCGCCGCGTCGGGTCGGTCCTACTCGGCCGCCTCCGGCGGCGCCTCGAGCTGGTCGTTGGCGGCGCGCTTGGAGGAGATCAGCTCGACGTTGAGGCCGAGCGAGCGCATCTCCTTCACCAGCACGTTGAAGCTCTCCGGGATACCGGCCTCGAAGGTGTCGTCCCCGCGCACGATGGCCTCGTAGACCTTGGTGCGGCCGGCGACGTCGTCCGACTTGACCGTGAGCATCTCCTGCAGCGTGTAGGCCGCCCCGTAGGCTTCGAGCGCCCAGACCTCCATCTCGCCGAAGCGCTGGCCGCCGAACTGCGCCTTGCCGCCCAGCGGCTGCTGGGTGACGAGCGAGTAGGGGCCGATCGACCGGGCGTGGATCTTGTCGTCCACGAGGTGGTGCAGCTTGAGCATGTAGATGTAGCCCACCGTGACCTTGCGGTCGAAGGGCTCGCCGGTGCGCCCGTCGTAGAGCGTCGACTGCCCCGAACGGTCGAGCCCGGCCATCTCCAGCATCGCCTCGATGTCGGCCTCCTTGGCGCCGTTGAAGACCGGCGTCGCCATCGGCACGCCGCGGCGCAGGTTGTTGCCGACCTCGGCGAGTTCGCGATCCGACAGGCCCTCCAGCTCGGAGGGGCTGTAGATCCGGCTCATCTGCTCGCGCAGGGGCTGCGCGTCCTGATTGCGCAGGTAGGCGTCGACCGCCTGCGCCACCTGGCGCCCGAGCCCGGCGGCCGCCCAGCCGAGATGGGTCTCGAGGATCTGCCCGACATTCATGCGGCTCGGCACGCCGAGCGGGTTGAGCACGATGTCCGCGTGCGTGCCGTCCTCCAGGAACGGCATGTCCTCGATCGGCACGATCCGGGACACCACGCCCTTGTTGCCGTGGCGGCCCGCCATCTTGTCGCCGGGCTGGATCTTGCGCTTCACCGCCACGAAGACCTTGACCATCTTCATGACGCCGGGGGGCAGTTCGTCGCCGCGCTGCAGCTTCTCGACCTTGTCGAGGAAGCGCTGCTCCAGGCGCTTCTTCGACTCGTCGTACTGCTTCTGCATCGCCTCGATCTCGGTCATCATCCGATCGTCGACGACCGCGAACTGCCACCATTGCGAGCGGGGATAGTCGGCCAGCACCTCGCGGGTGAGGAGCGTGTCCTTCTTGAACCCCTTCGGGCCGGCGACCGGGGACTGCCCCACCAGCACGTCGGCGAGGCGCGCGTAGGTGTTGCGGTCGAGGATCGCCTGCTCGTCGTCCCGGTCCTTGGCGAGGCGCTCGATCTCCTCGCGCTCGATGGCCTGGGCGCGCTCGTCCTTGTCGACGCCGTGCCGGTTGAACACCCGCACCTCGACGATGGTGCCGGTGACGCCCGGGGGCACGCGCAGGGAGGTGTCGCGCACGTCCGAGGCCTTCTCGCCGAAGATGGCGCGCAGGAGCTTCTCCTCCGGCGTCATCGGGCTCTCGCCCTTCGGCGTGATCTTGCCGACCAGGATGTCGCCCGCGTGGACCTCGGCCCCGATATAGACGATGCCGGCCTCGTCGAGGTTCTTGAGCGCCTCCTCGGAGACGTTCGGGATGTCGCGGGTGATCTCCTCCGGCCCGAGCTTGGTGTCGCGGGCCATCACCTCGAACTCCTCGATGTGGATCGAGGTGAACACGTCATCCTTCACGATCCGCTCGGAGAGCAGGATCGAGTCCTCGAAGTTGTAGCCGTTCCAGGGCATGAACGCGACGAGCACGTTGCGGCCGAGGGCGAGCTCGCCGAACTCCGTCGAGGGGCCGTCCGCGATGATGTCGCCCTTCTTGACGACCTCACCGACCCGGACCAGCGGCTTCTGCGTGATGCAGGTCGACTGGTTCGAGCGCTGGAACTTCTGCAGCCGGTAGATGTCGACGCCGGGCTTGGTCGGGTCGGTCTCCTCGGTGGCGCGGATGACGATGCGGGTGGCGTCGACCTGGTCGATCACCCCGGCGCGGCGGGCCGCGATCGCCGCCCCCGAATCGCGGGCGACCACCGCCTCCATGCCGGTGCCCACGAAGGGCGCGTCGGCCCGCACCAGCGGCACCGCCTGGCGCTGCATGTTCGAGCCCATCAGGGCCCGGTTGGCGTCGTCGTTCTCCAGGAACGGGATCAGCGCCGCGGCGACCGACACCAGCTGCTTGGGCGACACGTCCATCAGGTCGACGCGGTCGGGGGCGACCACGATCACCTCGCCCGCGCGGCGGCAGACCACGAGGTCCTCGGTCAGGCGGCGCTCGGCATCCATCGCGGCGCTCGCCTGCGCCACGTAGTACTTCGCCTCCTCCATGGCCGAGAGGTAGACCACCTCGTCGGTCACGACGCCGCCGCGCACCCGGCGGAACGGGGTCTCGATGAAGCCGTACTTGTTCACCCGCGCGAAGGTGGCGAGCGAGTTGATGAGGCCGATATTGGGCCCCTCCGGCGTCTCGATCGGGCAGATGCGGCCGTAATGGGTCGGGTGCACGTCGCGCACCTCGAAGCCCGCGCGCTCGCGGGTGAGACCGCCCGGCCCGAGCGCCGACAGGCGGCGCTTGTGCGTCACCTCGGAGAGCGGGTTGGTCTGGTCCATGAACTGCGAGAGCTGCGACGAGCCGAAGAACTCGCGCACCGCCGCCGCCGCCGGCTTGGCGTTGATCAGGTCCTGCGGCATCACGGTGTCGATGTCCACGGAGGACATCCGCTCCTTGATGGCGCGCTCCATGCGCAGGAGCCCCAGCCGGTACTGGTTCTCCATGAGCTCGCCGACCGAGCGGACGCGGCGGTTGCCGAGGTGGTCGATGTCGTCGATCTCACCCTTGCCGTCGCGCAGGTCCACCAGCGCCTTGACCACCGCCAGCATGTCCTCGCGCCGCAGCGTCCGCATCGTGTCGGGCGCGTCGAGGTCGAGGCGCATGTTCATCTTCACGCGGCCGACCGCCGAGAGGTCGTAGCGCTCGGCGTCGAAGAACAGCGAGTGGAACATCGCCTCGGCGGTGTCGAGGGTCGGCGGCTCGCCCGGACGCATCACCCGGTAGATGTCGAACAGCGCGCCCTCGCGGGCCGAGTTCTTGTCGACCGCGAGCGTGTTGCGGATGTAGGGACCGACGTTGACGTGGTCGATGTCGAGCACCGGGATCTCCTCGATCCCGACGTCGGAGAGCCCCTTCAGCAGCTTCTCGCTGATCTCGTCGCCCGCCTCCGCGTAGATCTCGCCGGTCTTGTAGTTGACCATGTCCTCGGCGATGTACTGGCCGACCAGATCCTCGTCGGTGGCGCGCAGCGCCTTGGTGCCCTTCTCGGCGATCTGGCGGGCGGCGCGCGCGGTCAGCTTCTTGCCGGCCTCCAGCACGACCTCGCCCGAATCGGCGTCGATGAGGTCGGTCGTGGCCTTGAAGCCCTTCAGGCGCTCGGCGTCGTAGGGCACGCGCCAGTCGCGCCCGTCCCGCGCATAGGTGATGCGGTTGTAGAAGGTCGACAGGATCTCCTCGCCGTCGAGGCCCAGCGCGAACAGCAGCGAGGTGACCGGGATCTTCCGCTTGCGGTCGATGCGCGCGTAGACGATGTCCTTGGCGTCGAACTCGACGTCGAGCCAGGACCCGCGATACGGGATGATGCGCGCGGCGAACAGCAGCTTGCCCGAGGAATGGGTCTTGCCCTTGTCGTGGTCGAAGAAGACGCCCGGCGAGCGGTGCATCTGCGAGACGATCACGCGCTCGGTGCCGTTGACGATGAAGGTGCCGTTCTCCGTCATCAGGGGCATATCGCCCATGTAGACGTCCTGCTCCTTGATGTCCTTGACCGACTTGGCCCCGGTATCCGGATCGACGTCGAACACGATCAGGCGCAGCGTGACCTTCAGCGGCGCCGCGAAGGTGATGCCCCGCTGGCGGCACTCGTCGACGTCGTACTTCGGCGCCTCGAAGGTGTACTTGACGAACTCGAGCAGGGCGGTCGAGGAGAAGTCGGAGATCGGGAAGACCGACTTGAAGACGGACTGCAATCCTTCATCGGGACGGCCGCCCTCGGGCTCGTCGACCATCAGGAACTGGTCGTAGGACGCCTTCTGGACCTCGATGAGGTTCGGCATCTCGGCGACTTCCCGAATCTTGCCGAAGAACTTGCGAATGCGCTTGCGACCGACCAGCGTGTTGGCCATAGGTGACCTCGCTCCTCATCCACCGCGTCACGGGGCCGGAGGGACGCGGGGGGCCCCCTGCCGGGGCACCCCTGCCGCATCGACCTTCCCGGCCGGACCGCTTGCGGCGATCCTCACCCGAACGGAAACATATGGGGATCCATGCCCAGGATCCCGAGGGGGCGTCGAAGCAGCGCGCTCTTCGCCGGAAAACGCTCTAGCCCGCGGGCGCGAACCCGCGGGCTGGAGGGGCCGCGGCGCGCCGGCCTGAGCCGGCGGCCGCGACGCGGAGGTCCGGGCCCGTGCGGACCCGCATCGCCTTACTTGAGCTCGACCTTGGCGCCGGCCTTCTCGAGCTGGGCCTTGAGCTTGGCGGCGTCGTCCTTGGACACGCCCTCCTTGACCGGCTTCGGAGCGCCCTCGACCAGGTCCTTGGCCTCCTTGAGGCCGAGGCCGGTGATCGCGCGGACCTCCTTGATGACCTCGATCTTCTTGTCGCCGGCCGCGGCCAGGACGACGGTGAACTCGGTCTGCTCCTCGGCGGCCGGGGCGGCGGCGCCGCCGGCGGCCGGGCCGGCGGCCACGGCGACGGCCGCGGCGGCCGAGACGCCCCACTTCTCCTCGAGCATCTTCGCGAGCTCGGCGGCCTCGAGGACGGTCAGGGACGACAGGTCGTCGACGAGCTTGGCAAGATCAGCCATTTTCAGTTCCTGCGTGTTGTCGGTTTGAACGGTTGCGATGCGAGCGAAGCGCCGTCAGGCGGCCTCGTCCTTGTTCGCCGTGTCGGCATAGGCCCCGAACACGCGGGCGAGCTTCGCCGCCGGCGCGTTGACGACCTGGGCGATCTTGGTCGCGGGCGCCTGCACGAGGCCCACGATCTTGGCGCGCAGTTCGTCGAGGGACGGCAGCGTGGCCAGGGCCTTCACGCCGTCCGGGTTCAGGGCCGTCGCGCCCATGGCGCCGCCGAGGATCACGAGCTTGTCGTTACCCTTGGCGAAGTCCACCGCCACCTTGGCGGCCGCGACCGGATCGCTCGAATAGGCGAGCAGGGTCGGGCCCTTCAGGAGGGGCTTGATGGAGGCGACGTTCGTGCCGTCGAGAGCGATGTTGGCGAGGCGGTTCTTCGCGACCTTCACGGTGGCGCCGGCCTGCTTCATCTGCCTGCGCAGCTTCTGCATGTCGGCGACCGTGAGGCCCTTGTAGTGGGCCACGACGACCAGCGAGGTGGTGGAGAACACCTCGTTGAGCGACGCGACGAGATCAGCTTTTGCTGCTCTGTCCACCGGGCTCTCTCCGGTTGGCGGGACCGGGATGGTCCCACCGGTTGCACTTGCCGCCCGTGCTGAGCCGGGGCCTCGGAAGACCGCGGCGGCGCGAGCGACGCTTCACGGCCCTGTCCCCAACCGGCGGCCTTGCGGTCGCTGACGTTGGGTGAGATGGTTCAAACCGACGCCCTGCCCGCCCGCGAGGGCGGCGGGGGCGGAAAACTCGGTCTTCCCCGTCTGTGCAGGCTGGGGAATTAAGCCGGCGAGCCGGCGCCTGCAGTCTCGGACAGGACATGGCCGGACGGGGCGCGAGGGGAAACCCCTTGTGCCCGCCGGCCATTCGTCACCCGGTTGCCCGGGGACATCTCGTCAGGCCACGACCGATCGGTCGAGTCCTCTCAATGGTGTGAAAACGTGGAGCGCGGTCTATAGCGGCGTGCAAGCGCCCTGCCAAGTGGGGAGCGAGGTGGGGAACGAGGGATATTCGGTCGCAGGGCGTTGCCGCGCCCCTCCCCGGCAGCCGGCGCGGCGGCCGGCGCGCCCGGCGGCCGCCGCGGGCCGTCAGGCGGCCCGGACGGTCTCGAGGAAGCGCCGCACCTCGGCGGCGAGGTGGTCCGATTCCTCCGACAGGGCCGACGCCGCCGCCAGCACGTGGTTGGCTGCCGCCCCGGTCTCCTCCGCCGCCCCCGCCACGCTGGCGATGTTCCCCGTGACCTCGCCGGTCCCGGTCGCCGCCTGCGTGATGTTGCGGACGATCTCCTGGGTCGCCGCGCCCTGCTCCTCCACCGCCGCCGCGATGCTCGTCGCCACGTCGCTGATCTCCCGGATCCGCGAGCCGATGCCCCCGATCGCCCCCACCGCCTGCCGCGTCGAGGCCTGGATCCGGCCCACCTGCGCGGAGATCTCCTCCGTCGCCTTGGCGGTCTGGTTGGCGAGCTCCTTGACCTCGGCGGCGACCACCGCGAATCCCCGGCCCGCCTCGCCGGCCCGGGCCGCCTCGATCGTGGCGTTGAGGGCCAGCAGGTTGGTCTGGCCCGCGATGGTCGTGATCAGCGAGACCGCCTCGCCGATCTTGGCCGCCGCCCCGGCGAGGTCCTCCACCACGCCGGCCGTCGTCCCGGCCTCCGCCACCGCCGTTCGGGCGAGCTGGGTCGAGCCGGCGACCTGCCGGCCGATCTCCTGCACCGAGGCCCCGAGTTCCTCGGCGGCGGCCGCCACCGTCCCCACGTTCGAGGCGGCCTGCTCGGCGGCGGCGGCCACCGAGGCGGATTGCACCGCGGTCTGCGAGGCGGTGGCGGTCATGGTCCGGGCGGTCGCCTGCAGCTCGGAGGCCGAGCGCGACACGGCGCGCACGATGCCGCTCACGGCGCGCTCGAAACCCTCCGCCATCTCGTGGGTGGCGGCGCGGCGCTGCGCCTCGGCCCCGGCCCGCGCCAGGGCGGCCTCCTCCTCCAGGACGCGGCTGCGCAGCAGGTTGTCCTTGAACACCTGCACGGCGGCCGCGAGGGCGCCGATCTCGTCGCGGCGGCCGCCGCCCGGCACCGCCACCGCCGTGTCGCCCTGCGCGAGGCGCTCGGCCGCGACGGTCATGGCCGAGAGGGGGCGGATGATGCCGCGGGCGATGAAGGCGATGCCGCACACCGCCAGGAGGACGCTGAGGACGAGCAGCCCGGCAAAGACGGCGAGGTTCTGGGTGGCGCTCCGCGCCGCCCGCGCGGCCGCCTCGTCGAGTTCCACCACGAAGGCGGTCGGCACGGCCCCGATGGTGTTGAGGGCGGGCGTCGAGCCCTTGCGCCACTCCGCCACGCTCGGGCGCGGCAGGTCGGGCGAGGCCAGCACCTCCTGGATCCTGCGCAGCGTGTCCTGGTAGGCTCCCTTGTAGTAGCCCGCGTCGGCGTCGGCGATCGCCGCGCGGAGCGCCGGCGCCATCCCGGTCCGGGTGCCGATCTCGCGGGCGGCCGCGAAGGCGAAATCCGAGACGCGGAACAGGGCGTTGATGCTCTGCTGCTCGGTGGGCGTCATCGGGCGCTTCTGCGTGAGCAGTTCGTTGATCTGGACGTTCGCGCTGCCGGAGAGGCTGCGCGCCGCCCAGGACATCGTGCGGCCCAGGATGAGGTCGGAGAGGGTGGGATCCTCGGCGCGGATCTCCGCCTCGACCGCCACCAGCAGCGCCTCGCCCGCCGCGACGAAGCGGTCGCGGCCGGCCATCACCCGCCCGATGACCTCCCTGTCGCGCTCCGCCAGGGGTCTGGCCAGCGCCGCGTCGCTCTCCTGGCGCAGGCGCCGCCACTCCGCCATGACCGCGCGCACCGCCTCCGCGGCGGCGCGGATCGCGGGATGCTCCACCTCTTCGAGCCGGGCCAGGGCCGGCGGCAGGGCGGCCTCCAGCGCCGCCCTCCGCTCCGCGGCCTCGCTGCGCAGGCTCGCCGCCTGGTCCACCTCGATGCGCAGGGCGGCGCTGAGGGCCCCGCCCTCGAACCGCATCGCGCTCAAGGTGTCCAGGAGGGCGCGATCGACGCTGGCGAGACGCGACACCTCCTCGGCCAAGCTCCAGCGCCGCCAAGATTCGTGCAGGCTGCGGCCGCAGAGCGCGATCACGATGATCACGAAGAGGGCGAGAATGGCATTCAGCCGATGCTTGATCTGCATGATCGACTCTGTCTCGAGGGCAGGGCGCCGCGAGCAGCACTTTCGATGCCCGTGCGTGGGCAAATTCTGCTCCCGGGAAACCTGTTCTGAAACAGTTGACGCAAGGTTAAAGAAGTCTCCGGGCGAATTCGGAATCGATCCCGGGCCGCGGCCGCGCCGAATTTTCCGAGACTCGGGGATCCGCAACCGGCGCTGACGCTGGCGAAGGGCGGGAGCGGAGTGCGGCGGCGCGGCGCGAAGACTGGCGCGACGCGCCGCGGGTGCGGCGACGTCGTGCGATCAACGCGAGCGCGCGGCCCGACGCAGCGCGGGGGCGCATTCCTCAGGCGGGCTTGCGCTCGGAGCGGGTGCGGCGCCACCAGCCGACCGCGCCCTCCTTCGACCTCTCCACCGGGCGGGTGGCGTAGAAGGAGGCGTTCTGCTTGCCCTCCAGCGCCTCGCGGGTGAAGCGGATCAGGTGGTGGGCGACGAAGCCCATGTTGAACACCGCCTCGACCTGGCCGCGCCGGAGGGCGTAGCCGGCCGCCCGCCAGAAGGCGCGGCGGTAATCCGACAGCAGCCCCACCCGCACCGCGATGTTGAAGCCCATCACCAGGGCGCGCCGGAGATTGTCCCGGGTCAGGCGGTTCCGCGCCGGGATGGGGACGCGGTTGACGTAGGTCACGTCGATCTGGTGGCGGAAGCGGTCGAACAGCCGCTCGGGCGCGTAGGCGTGGGCGATGGCACGCCGCCAGCTCGCCACCACCTCGTCGTGCGGGCGCAGGAAGCGCACGTTGGATTCGAGGCGCGGGTCGTCCACCAGGCGCCCCTCCTTCGCGAGGCGGTCCCAGAGCGGCGTGCGCGGCAGCGCCTGGAGCAGGTTCATGGTCAGGACCGGCACCCCGGACCGGTCGATGAAGGCGACGAGCTTCTCCTCGGACTCGGCGGTCTCGGTGTCGAGGCCGAGGATGATCCCGGAGGTCACCTCCAGGCCGTAGGAATTCAGGGTCGCGATGCCCTCCAGCATCGGCACGGCGGCGTTGTGGGTCTTGTCGATCACCTTGAGCGCGTCGAGTTCGGGCGTCTCGATCCCGACGAACACCGTGACGAAGTTGGCCTCCCGCATCAGCGCGAGGATCTCGGGCTGCTTGGCCATGTTGAGCGTGGCCTCGCAGGCGAATTGGAGCGGGTAGCCCTTCCGCTTCTGCCACGCGACCAGGTGCGGCAGCATCTCCCGCGTGGCCTTGCGGTTGCCGATGAAGTTGTCGTCGACGAAGTAGACCACGGCCGGGTGGCCGGGCTGGGCCACGATCGCGTCGAGTTCCGCGAGGAGCTGCTCGGGGGTCTTCAGCCGCGGCTGGCGGCCGTAGAGGGCCGGTATGTCGCAGAACTCGCAGCGGTAGGGGCAGCCCGAGGAGAATTGCAGCGAGCCGATCAGGTAGCGGCGGAGCGGCACCTGCGCGTAGGCCGGGGCCGGGAAATCGGACAGGCCGAGGCGCTCCCCGGTCTCCAGGCGCAGCTGCGCGGGCGGCCGGGCGACGTCGGCGTCGAGCCGGCGGATGAGCTCGTCGGTGGCGTCGCCGATCTCGCCGATGTGGAGGTAGTCGAAGTCCGGATACTGCTCGGGCGCGCCCGAGACCGAGGGCCCGCCCAGCACCGCGACCCGGCCGGCCGCGTGGGCGCGCTCGCCGATGTCGCGGATCTGCGGCGCCTGGACGTGCATCCCCGAGACGAAGACCGCGTCCGCCCAGGCGAAATCCTCGGGCGCGGCCGGAGCGATGTTCTCGTCGACGAAGCGGACCTGCCAAGCCTCCGGCAGGTAGGCGGCGATGAGCAGCAATCCTTGCGGCGGCATGAACGCCTTGACCCCGCCCATGAGCGGGTAGGCGTGCTGGAACGTGCCGAAGGACGGCGTGTAGGCGGGGAAGACGCACAGGATGCGTCGCGTGGAGGAGACCGGGACGGTGCTACGCATACGCCCTATCTAGCACAGCAGGACGCGGCGGCGCCCCCCCGCGCCGCGCGGATTTCGCGCGCTCCGTGCACGCGGCACCTCCTGCGGGCGGGTCCCGCCGCGCGGCCAGGCGCTGCGCCGAGGCACGCGGGGGAGCGGCGCGGATGCGCCGGCCCGCGGCCGCGCCCGAAAAGAAACGCCCGGCCGCGAGGCCGGGCGCTCGGATCTCGCCGGAGCGGAGGGATCAGGCCGATTGCGCGGCGAGCACGCTCGCCGGGTCGACCTTGATGCCCGGGCCCATCGTCGAGGAGACGGCGATGCGCTGGATGTAGGTGCCCTTGGCGCCCGTCGGCTTGGCGCGCGCCACCGCGTCCGCGAAGGCGCGGGCGTTCTCGACGATCTTCTGGTCGTCGAACGACACCTTGCCGATCCCGGCATGCACGATGCCGGCCTTCTCGACGCGGAACTCGACCGCGCCGCCCTTGGCGGCGCCGACCGCGCCCTTCACGTCCATGGTGACGGTGCCGACCTTCGGGTTCGGCATCAGGCCGCGCGGGCCCAGCACCTTACCGAGACGGCCGACGAGCGGCATCATGTCGGGGGTCGCGATGCAGCGGTCGAAGTCGATCGTGCCGCCCTGGATCGTCTCCAGCAGATCCTCGGCGCCCACGATGTCGGCGCCGGCCGCGCGGGCCTCGTCCGCCTTGGCGCCGCGGGCGAAGACCGCCACGCGGACCGTGCGGCCCGACCCGTTCGGCAGGTTGCAGACGCCGCGCACCATCTGGTCGGCGTGGCGCGGATCGACGCCGAGATTCATCGAGATCTCGAAGGTCTCGTCGAACTTGGCCTTCGAGCGGTCCTTGATCATCTTCACCGCGTCGGTGAGGGAGTAGACCTTGGTCGGGTCGATGCCCTCGCGCGCGGCGCGGATGCGCTTGCCTTCACGTGCCATGCGTCCCTCCCCTTAGCCGGTGATCTCGAGACCCATGGCCCGGGCGGAGCCGCGGATCATGGCGACGGCGGAATCGACCGAATCGCAGTTCAGGTCGGGCATCTTCTTCTCGGCGATCTCGCGGATCTGCGCCTCGGAGATCCGGCCGGCGGGCGCGCCCTTGCCGGGGGTCTTCGAGCCGGAGGCCGGCTTCTTGCCGATCTTCATGCCGGCCGCCTTCTTGAGGAAGAACGAGACCGGCGGCTGCTTCATCTCGAAGGTGAAGGAGCGGTCCTGATACGCGGTGATGATCACCGGGATCGGGGTGCCCTTCTCGATCTGCGCGGTCTTCGCGTTGAAGGCCTTGCAGAATTCCATGATGTTGAGGCCGCGCTGACCGAGCGCGGGGCCGATCGGCGGGGACGGATTGGCGGCGCCGGCCGGCACCTGAAGCTTCACGTAGCCCGTGATCTTCTTCGCCATGGGACTGCTCCCGTTCTGTGCCTCGCGCCCTCAGGGGCTCGACGAGGCGGTTGCAGGTCGCGGTGCGGCCCGGATGCCCCGGCGGCGAACCGGGCGGGCCTCCCGCGGGTGAGGCGAGGGGCGAGCGGCGCGTGGCGAAGGGTCCTCGTGCCGGCGGACACATGCCGCCGGCGCGACGCCCCAATCGCTCTTGCCCGTTCGCCCTTCGCGGAACGGTCAGACCTTCTCGACCTGACCGTATTCGAGCTCGACCGGGGTCGCCCGGCCGAAGATGGAGACCGCCACCTTGAGGCGGGAGCGGCTCTCGTCGACTTCCTCGACGACGCCGTTGAAGGAGGCGAAGGGGCCGTCCGCCACGCGCACCGACTCGCCGACCTCGAAGGAGATCGAGGCCTTGGGGCGCTCGGTGCCCTCCTGGACCTGTCCCTTGATGCGCTCGGCCTCGGCGTCGGGGATCGGCACCGGCTTCGACTTGTCGGCCCCGAGGAAACCCGTGACCTTCGGGGTGTTCTTGATGAGGTGGTAGACCTCGTCGGTCAGGTCGCACTTCACCAGCACGTAGCCCGGAAAGAACTTGCGCTCGGCGTCGACCTTGCGGCCGCGGCGCACCTCCACGACCTTCTCGGTCGGCACCATCACCTCATCGAATTTGTCGAGCAGGCCGCGCTGGGCAGCCTGGTCCTTGATCGACTGCGCGACCTTGTTCTCGAAATTCGAATAGGCGTGGACGATGTACCAACGCTTGGACACGGCGTCTCTCTCCTCGGGCCCCGTTCTCGGGCCTCAGGCTCCAATGCCCAGGACCAGGGTGACGAGGTAGCGCAGCACCTGATCGACGACGACGAAGAACAGGCTCGCCAGCACCACCATGACGAAGACCATCAGGGTGGTGATCAGGGTCTCCTTGCGGGTCGGCCAGGTGACCTTCCGGCCCTCGTCGCGGACCTGCTGCAGGAACTCGAAGGGCCCGACGCGCTTGGGCGCCGGCCGCACCGGAGGCGGCGTCGGCCCGGCGCCGCGGGGCACGGGCGTGCCGCGGGTCGCATTGCGCCCGAGGTCCACTTTCTTGGTCGCTTCGTTCGATGCCATGATCCGACAGCCGTCGCCGCTCGAAACCAACAGGGGCGCGGGGCCTGGACAAACCCCCAAGCCCACGCCGCCCGTCTGTTCGATCTGGGATGGGCGATGCCTCTAGCGCAGTTGCGCGGGCTTGTCGATGGGCCTGTGGGCCGCGACGTCACGCCACGAGCTTGGCCGCAAAGGTGATCTGGCCGCCAAGGTGATGTCGTCCGGAGCGGCCCCTGGCAGGAGTGGAGGGACTCGAACCCCCAACCCCCGGTTTTGGAGACCGGTGCTCTGACCAGTTGAGCTACACTCCTGCAGCGCCGCGGCGCGCCCGCTCCATGCCGCAACAAGGCGCCGGATGCAAGGGAAATGTCCCCCGTGATCCGGCCACGGGGCGCGCCGCCGGGCGGCGCGCGGGCTTGGCATCCGCTGTCCGGACGTGATCGTCCCGACAGCGGATCAGGCCGCGCGCACGGTCTCGACGAAGCGCGCCACCTCCGCATTCAGCCGCTCGGATTGCCGCGACAGGTCGGAGGACGAGGCCAGCACCTGGGCGGCCACCCGGCCGGCCCCCTCGGCCGTGCTCGCCACCCCGGAGATGTTGCGCGTCACCTCGCCGGTGCCGGCGGCCGCCTGGGTCACGTTGCGCACGATCTCCTGGGTCGCCGCCTCCTGCTGCTCCACCGCGGCGGCGATCGCCGCGGCGACGTCGCTGATCTCGCGGATCTGCCCCGTGATGGCGCCGATGGCCGAGACCGCCTGGCCGGTCACGCCCTGGACCTCCGCGATCTGGGACGAGATCTCGTCGGTGGCCCTGGCGGTCTGGTTGGCGAGTTCCTTGACCTCGGCAGCGACCACCGCGAAGCCGCGCCCGGCCTCGCCGGCCCGGGCGGCCTCGATCGTGGCGTTCAAGGCCAGAAGGTTGGTCTGGCCCGCGATGGTCGAGATCAGGCCGACCACGTCGCCGATCCGGGACGCGGCCTGGCTCAGGGCGCCGACGAGCCCGGCGGTCTCGTCCGCCCGCCGCACCGCCGTGCGGGCGAGCCCGGCCGAGCCCTGCACCTGCCGGCCGATCTCCCGCACCGAGGCGCCGAGCTCCTCGGCCGCGGCCGCCACGGTATTGACGTTCGAGGCCGCCTGCTCGGCCGCCGCCGCCACGGCGGCGGCCTGGCTCGCCGTCTCGGCCGCGCTCGACATCATCCCGCGCGCGGTGTCCTGGAGTGCGCCGGCCGAGGAGGACACGACGCCGACCACGCCGCCGACCGCCCGCTCGAAGCCGTCGGCCATCTCCGCCAGCATGCGCTGGCGCCCGGTCTCCTTCGGGCCCACGTACCAGCCCCCCCTCATGACGCCGTTCGGGTGCAGGTCGCGGCTGTCGTACTCGACGAGGGGCTGGAGCGCGATCGGCCCTCCGCGTTGCGGGTCCAGTAGGGCAGCGCGCGGCCGCTCTGGTCGGATCCGGCGTCGCGCCGGCCGGCGAAGCGCGCGTCGCTGCCGTCGAGCGCGTCGGGCTCCCAGGCGCTGTAGGTTCCGTTGAATTCGGGATTGCGCTTCAGGGTGCTGAGCAGGATCTCGCTCAGCTGGCCGCGCCGCACCTCCGGGTGCGACGCGCTCGCCTTCCCGGACGCGATCACCTCCAGGGCCCCCGCGCAGGGCCCCCGCGCCGTTGCGCGCGGCCGCGAAGGCGAAATCGACCTTGGTCTGGATCACGGCCGCCTGATTGCCGGCCACCGCCCGCAGGTTCTCCTTGGCCTTGGCGTCGAGGATGCGCTCGACCGCGTCGGTGGCGAAGGCGCCGTTGCCCAGCGACGAGGAGGCGCCGAGCCCGAGGAGGAGGCCGGACACGACGATCACGCAGGCCCCCGAGACGGCGACCATCCTGAACGTGATCGACTGAAACACGCCGATTCTGCCGACCGCAGTGGTTTGCCGAGTATCCATTCCAAGCTCCCGAAGGGATCGCCGCGCGTCCGGTGCGTGACGACGGCTCCTGTCCAGGACAGGACACGATACAGGGCGAGTGCCGCAAGGTGATCTCCCAGGTCAGAGATGGCCTTCCATCATCTCTCAACGAGGCCTGGACGACGCGGCGGGCTGAATGACGTTACGTCCCAGCGCTGGGCGCCAGCATAGTCGCGCGCCCGGACAGCCGCGGGATCGCCGCCTCCACGGCCGCCGTCGAAGAATTCCTTATTGGATCGTCTTTGGTTCACAATTTTTTAACTCTATCTGACGCAGTGATATGATCGCGCCGGGGAATCTCCCTACCTGAATACATGGCCATTCCGAGGATTATCATGCTGAATCAGATCTCGATTCGAATAAAGATGATCTTTTGTGCGTCAACCATGCTTCTCCTGACGATCGCGACGGCCTGGCTCGCCAACCATCAGATGAGCGTGCTGAATGAGGCGGCGTCGGATCTCCGCCTCAACGTTCTCCAGGCGACCCAGGCGCTCGGCCAGGTCCAGGCGCAGGCCTTGCGCGTGCGCATCAACGGAAGCCGCCTGCTCTCCGCGAGGACGCCGGAGCAGCAGCGCGACGCGGCCACATCGATGCAGCAGCGCTACCGGGAACTCGCCGCGGCGGAGGAGAACTTCCGCCGCCTCGCCCTGGCCGAGGCGGCGAGCCTCTTCGACACCTACACCCGGCAATGGAAGGCCTATCTCGACCTTCAGGCGGAAGCCGTGGCGACCCTCGAACGGGGCGACGCGGCCGCGGCGATGGAACTCTACAATGGCCGGATGTCCGACGCGATCCGGGCCGTCATCGCGACTCTGGTGAAGCTCGTCGAACTCAACACCGCCTCCGCGGCGGCCAGCGGCGACGCCATGACCAGCACCTTCGACAACGCCCAGATCCAGCTCATGGGCTTCATCATGGTGGCTGCCCTGATGGCGGCGGGCGCGGCCGCGATGATGATCCTCGCGGTCAGCCGCCCCCTCGGCCGGATGACGGCGACGATGCATCGGCTCGCCGCCGGCGACACCGCGACGGAGATCGCGGGCCTCGACCGCCGGGACGAGATCGGCGAGATGAGCCGCGCCGTCCAGGTGTTCAGGGACGGCATGATCCGGGCCGCCGAACTGGAGGCCCAGACCGCCCGGGCCCGGGCCGAGGCCGAGGACCAGCGCCGCGCGGGCATGCGCGAGATGGCCGCCGGCTTCGAGGCGATGGTGGGAGGCATCGTCGCCTCCGTGACCACGGCCGCGGCGGAGCTGCAGGCCACCGCCCGGACCATGAGCGTGACCGCGGGCGAGACCGCGAGCCAGTCGACGAGCGCCGCCGCCGCGGCCGAGGAAGCGTCCTCGAACGTCCGCACCGTGGCGGCCGCGGCCGAGGAGCTCGGCAGTTCGGTGCAGGAGATCGGCCGGCAGGTCGACGGCGCGGCCGAACTCGCCCAGGCGGCGGCCGCCGAGGCCGACCAGACGGCGACGATGGTGCAGGACCTGAGCCGGGCCGCTTCGCAGATCGGCGACGTGGTGAGCCTGATCTCGACCATCGCGGGCCAGACCAACCTGCTGGCCCTCAACGCCACGATCGAGGCCGCCCGGGCCGGCGAGGCGGGCCGGGGATTCGCGGTGGTCGCCGCCGAGGTCAAGGAGCTCGCCAACCAGACCGCCAGGGCCACGGAGGGGATCTCCGGGCAGATCGGCGCGATCCAGACCTCGACCAATCAGGCAGTCGGCGCCATCGGCGGGATCGTGCGACGGATCCAGGAAATCCGCACCGTGGCGATGGGGATCGCCGCCTCGGTCGAGGAGCAGGGCGCGACCACCCAGGAGATCGCCCGCAACGTGGCCGAGGCGGCGAGCGGCACCGGGGAGGTCACCTCGCATGTCGGCAGCGTCGCGCAGGCGGCGGAGCGGACGGGTGCCGCGGCCGGCCAGGTGCTCGACGCGGCGTCGAGCCTGTCCCGGCAGTCGCAGCAGCTCGACGCCGAGGTGGCGCGGTTCCTCGCCTCGGTGCGCGCCGCCTGAGCGGCGCGGTGCGCGCCGCCTGAGCGGCGGGACGCGGATGCGCGAACGGGGCGGGCGCCACGCGCCCGCCCCGTTCGCGGCCGGGGCCCGGACGGCGTCCGGGCCGATCGGGGAGTGCCTACTCGGAGATGGAGGCGACGACGCCGGCGCCGACGGTGCGGCCGCCCTCGCGGATGGCGAAGCGCAGCTTCTCCTCCATCGCCACCGGCACGATCAGCGTCACGTCCATCGTCACGTTGTCGCCCGGCATCACCATCTCGGTGCCCTCGGGAAGCTGAACCACCCCGGTCACGTCCGTCGTCCGGAAGTAGAATTGCGGACGGTAGTTCGTGAAGAACGGCGTGTGCCGCCCGCCCTCCTCCTTCGTCAGGATGTACGCCTCCGCCTTGAACTTCGTGTGCGGCTTCACCGAGCCCGGCTTGCACACCACCTGACCGCGCTCGACGTCCTCCCGCTTGGTCCCGCGAAGCAGCACGCCGACGTTGTCCCCGGCCTGGCCCTGGTCCAGCAGCTTGCGGAACATCTCCACGCCCGTCACCGTCGTCTTGGTGGTCGGACGGATCCCCACGATCTCGACCTCCTCGCCCACCTTGATGATCCCGCGCTCGACACGGCCCGTCACCACCGTGCCGCGCCCCGAGATCGAGAACACGTCCTCGATCGGCATCAGGAACGGCAGGTCGATCGGACGCTCCGGCTGCGGGATGTACTCGTCCACCGTCTTCATCAGCTCGAGGATCGCGTCGTGACCGATCTTCGGCTCCCGGTTCTCCAGCGCGCACAGCGCCGAGCCCTTGGTGATCGGGATGTCGTCGCCCGGGAAGTCGTACTTCGACAGAAGCTCCCGCACCTCAAGCTCCACAAGGTCGAGAAGCTCCGGGTCGTCGACCATGTCGACCTTGTTCATGAACACCACCAGCGCCGGAACGCCGACCTGCCGCGCCAGCAGGATGTGCTCGCGCGTCTGCGGCATCGGGCCGTCCGCCGCCGACACCACCAGGATCGCGCCGTCCATCTGCGCCGCCCCGGTGATCATGTTCTTCACGTAGTCCGCGTGACCGGGGCAGTCCACGTGCGCGTAGTGACGGTTCGGCGTCTCGTACTCCACGTGCGCCGTCGAGATCGTGATCCCCCGCGCCTTCTCCTCCGGCGCCTTGTCGATCTGGTCGTAGGCCGTGAACGTCGCCCCGCCCGCCTCCGCAAGCACCTTCGTGATCGCCGCCGTCAGGGACGTCTTGCCGTGGTCAACGTGCCCGATCGTCCCGATGTTGCAGTGCGGCTTCGTCCGCGAAAACTTTTCCTTCGCCATATCCCTCACCTGCGGCAAGCCCGCCCACGACGTCACGAGCCGGGCGGAAGGCGCGGCCCGCTTAGAGGGTTAGCGGCGCCGGATCAAGCCCGGCGCTGCGGCGCCGGATCGAGCCCGGGCTCCGGACCCGACCCCGCGCCAGGGAGGGCGCGCGTTCCCAGCCGCCCGGCCGCGTGCTACCTCGGCGCGGGAGCGGCGGGCCGGGCGATGATGGGCGGGGACAGAACGGTGCGGGCGGCGATCCGAGGCCGCGTTCAGGGCGTCGGCTTCCGGGCCTGGACCCGGGACGAGGCGACGCGCCTCGGCCTCAGCGGCCACGTCCGCAACTGCCCGGACGGGAGCGTGGAGGCCCTGCTCTCCGGTCCGGCCGAGGCGGTCGGGCAGATGCTCGCGGCGCTGCGCCGGGGCCCGGCCGGGGCCCGCGTCTCCGAGGTGGCGGTGGAGGCCTCGCCGGAGACGGCGCCCTCGGGCTTCGCGATCCGGCGCGGCTGAGGCCGGCGCCGCGTGGGCGACTTCTCCCTCCTCGATCTCGCCGCGGTGGTGAGCTTCGCGGTCGCCTGGATCGGCTACGGCGTCGCGGTGGAGCGGCTCTCGCGGGGGCGCAACAGCCTCAACCGGATGATGAACCTCTACCGCCACACCTGGACCGAGCAGCTCGAACTGCGCGAGAACCGGGTGGTCGACACCACCATCAACGCCTCGCTGCAGAACGGCACCGCCTTCTTCGCCTCGACCTCGCTGATCGCGCTCGGCAGCGTCCTCACCCTGACGCGCTCGGCCGACGACGTGCTGACCCTGTTCTCGACCCTGCCCTTCGGCATGCAGACCACCCGGACCACCTGGGAGATCAAGGTGGCGGGGCTGGCGGTGATCTTCGTCTACGCCTTCTTCAAGTTCGCCTGGGCCTACCGGCTGTTCAACTACGGGGCCATACTGATCGGCGCGGTGCCGCCGCGGGGCGGCGACCCGGACGCGATCCGTCACGCCGCCAAGCGGGCCGCCACCATGAACGTGGTGGCGGGGGCGCATTTCAACCGCGGCCAGCGGGCCTGGTTCTTCGCGCTGGCCTATCTCGGCTGGTTCGTCAGCCCCTACATCCTGTTCGCCACGACCGCCGCCGTGGTTTACGTGATGTGGAAGCGCCAATTCGCCTCCGAGGCGTGCCGCGCCCTGCAGGAGCCCGATGACACCGCACCCTGACGAGGCCGCCATCGCCGAGACGCTGCTGCGCCTCGTCGCGGAGCGCGGGCCGGACAAGACCATCTGCCCCTCGGAGGTCGCCCGGGCGCTGGGCGGCCCGCACCCGGACGGCTGGTCCCCCCTGATGCAGCCGGTCCGCCGTCAGGCGGTGCGGCTCATGAAGGAGGGCCGGATCGCGATCCTGCGCAAGGGACGCGTGGTTCCCGATCCGGACGCGTTTCGCGGGGTCTACCGCCTCTCCCTGCCGCGCTGACCGCGCGGAGGCGAGTGCGCGGAGGCGAGTGCGCGGAGGCGAGTGCTTGGCGGAGACGGCTACTTGGCGGCGGTCTCGGCCTCGTAGCGCGCCCGCGTCTCGGCGTTGGGCGGGTAGAGGCCCGGCAGGGGCAGGCCCTTCTCGACCTCGCGCATGATCCAGAGTTCGAGCCGCTCCTGCTCGACGGCCGCCAGGGCGACCTCCTGGGCGATGGCGGCCGGAATCACCACGGCGCCGTCCCCGTCCGCCACGATCACGTCGTCGGGGAAGACCGCGACGCCGCCGCAGCCGATCGGCTGGTTCCAGCCGACGAAGGTGAGGCCCGCCACCGAGGCCGGGGCGGCGACGCCCGCGCACCAGACCGGCAGCCCGGTCCCGGCGACGCCCTCGCCGTCGCGCATCACCCCGTCCGTGACCAGGGCGGCGACGCCGCGCTTGTGCATCCGCGCCGCCAGGATATCGCCGAAGATGCCGGCCTCGGTCACGCCCATGGCGTCCACGACCGCGATGCAGCCCTCCGGCATCGCCTCGATGGCGCCGCGGGTCGAGGTCGGGCTCGACCAGGATTCGGGGGTCGCGAGGTCCTCGCGGGCGGGGACGAAGCGCAGGGTGAAGGCCGGGCCGACGATGCGGGCATTCGCCGCGAAGCGCGGCTGCGGCCCCTTCATCCAGCAGCGGCGCAGGCCCTTCTTCAGCATCACCGTGGTCAGGGTCGCGGTGGTGACGGCCTGCAGCGCGTCGATGAGGGTCTTGTCGAGGGGCATGGCGTCGGTCCCGGTGGGAGAAACAGGCTGGGGCGAGGGGCTTAGCGGATGGGCGGGCGCCGCAGAAGGCCCGCCGCCGCCGGCCGGGCGGCCGCTCAGGTGATCGGAACGGTCAGCACCTTCGCGGCGGCCGGCCGGGCCGCGACCCGCGCATACCAGGCCTGCAGGTTCGGCCGGGGCTCGCGCGGGACGGCGAGGTGCAGCCAGCGATGGGCCGCGCAGCCGAGCGCGATGTCGGCCGCCGTGAAGGCGTCCCCGACCGCGAAGGGCCGGCCCGCGAGATGCGCGTCGAGGATCGCCGCGGCCGCCTCGCCCGCCGCCACCGAGCGGGCGATCAGGTCCGGGTCGCGCCCTTCGGCGGGCAGGCGGACCGTCTGCCAGAAGGCGTCGCGCATGGCGGGCGTGAAGGTGGTGGCCTGCCAGTCGAGCCACTGGTGGACGTGGCCGCGCGCCCGCTCCTCCTCCGGCATCAGGGCGACGCCGCCCCGCGCCGCCGCCGCGGGGCCGTGTGCCTCGGCGAGGTAGCGCAGGATCGCGTTCGATTCCCAGAGCACGTAGCCGTCCTCCTCGAGGACGGGAACGAGGCCGTTCGGGTTCAGGGCGAGGTAGTCGGGGTCGCGGACGCGCCCGAAGGCCCCGCCCGCCTCCACCCGCTCGCAGGCGAGGCCGAGCTCCTCGAGCGCCCAGACCGCCTTCTGCACGTTCACCGAACTCAGCCGTCCCCAGAGTCTGCGCATCGCTCGTCTCCCTCGGGCGGATAGGCGTGGGCGCGCCCCTCCGGATCGGTCACGGTGAAGCCGCCCGGCCGCGGCTCCAGGTAGGCGGGCCCCACCGGCACCTTGCCGTGCCCGCCCGGGATGTCGAGCACGTAGGTCGGCTGGCAGAGGCCGGAGACGCGCCCGCGCAGGCCGCGCATCAGCGCCTGCCCCACGGGCAGGCTCGTGCGGAAGTGGCCCGTGCCCGGCGCGAGGTCGCCGTGGTGGAGGTAGTAGGGCTTGACCCGGTTCTCCACGAAGGCCCGCATCAGCGCGGCCAGCGTCTCGGGATCGTCGTTGACGCCGCGCAGCAGCACCGATTGCGACACGAGCGGGATGCCCGCATCGACGAGCCGCGCGATCGCGGCGCGCGCGGCCGGCGTGAACTCGCCCGGATGGTTGGCGTGCAGCGCCACGAAGACCGCCCGGCCGAAGCGCTTGAGGGCCGCCACCAGGGCGGCGTCGACGCGCTCCGGCTCCACCGCCGGCACCCGCGTGTGCAGGCGCAGCACCCGGACGTGGTCGGTCGCGGCGAGGGCCGCGCCGATCCGCTCCAGGCGGCGGGGGCTGAGCAGGAACGGGTCGCCCCCGGTGACCACCACCTCCCAGATCTCCGGCCGGGCCGCCACGTAGGCGAGGGCCGCGTCGAGCTGCGCCTCGCTCAGCGCCCCCATCCCGTCGGGCCCGACCACCTCGCGCCGGAAGCAGAAGCGGCAATAGACCGGGCAGACGTGCAAGGGCTTCAGCAGCACCCGGTCCGGGTAGCGGTGCACGATGCCCGGGAGCGGCGCGTGGGCCGCGTCGCCGATCGGGTCCGCCCGCTCGCCGGGCGCCGCGTCGAGCTCCTCGGCCCGGGGCAGGAACTGGCGGCCGATCCCGTCCTCGGGCGTCTCGATCAGGTCCGCCATCGCGGGCGTCACCGCGACCGCGTAGCGGGAGGCGACCCGCTCCAGGGCGGGGAGCGCGGCCCGCGGCACCAGCCCGGCCTCGACCAGGGAGGCGGGGTCGCGCAGGGTGCGACGGCTCACCGGCCGGGCTCCGCCACGGGGGTCCAGATCACCTCCTCGATGCGGCGCGCGCCGGTCGCGAGCATCACCAGCCGGTCGAAGCCGAGCGCGATGCCGCTCGCCTCCGGCATCCGCGCCAGGGCGGCGAGGAAGTCCTCGTCCACCGGGTAGCGCTCGCCGTAGATGCGCTCCTTCTCGTCCATCTCGGCGGCGAAGCGGCGGCGCTGCTCGTCCGCGTCGGTGAGTTCGCCGAAGCCGTTGGCGAGTTCGACCCCGCAGGCATAGAGCTCGAAGCGCTCGGCGACCCGCGGATCGGCCGGGCTCGGGCGGGCCAGCGCCGCCTCGGGGATCGGGTAGTCGCACAGGATCGTCGCCCTCCCGAGCCCGAGGTGCGGCTCGATCCGCTCGACGAGGACGCGGCTGAACAGGTCGGCCCAGGTGTCGTCGGGTGCGGTGCGGATGCCGGAAGCGGTCACGGCGGCGCGCAGCCCCTCCCGGTCGGTGGCGCCGTCCGGCGCCACGGTGGCGAGGAGGTCGATCCCGGCATGGCGCGCGAAGGCCTCCGCGACCGTCAGGCGCTCGGGCTGCGCGAAGGGGTCGGCCTCCCGGTCGCGGTAGCGCAGCCGCTCCGCCCCGGCCGCCTCGGCCGCCCGGGCGAGGAGCGCCGCGCAGTCGCGCATCAGCGCCTCGCAGCCGTCCCCCGCCCGGTACCACTCGACGAGGGTGAATTCCGGATGGTGCAGCGGGCCGCGCTCCCGGTTCCGGTAGACCGGCGCGAAGACGACGAGCCGCCGCTCCCCGGCCGCCAGCAGCTTCTTGCAGGCGAATTCCGGCGAGGTGTGGAGGTAGAGGGGCTGGCCGCGGCCGTCCGGCCCGATCGCCCGGGTGGCGAAGGCGCTGAGATGGGTCTCGTTGCCCGGAGAGACCTGCAGGGCGGCGGTCTCGACCTCGACGAAGCCGCGCTCCGCGAACCACGCGCGCAGGGCGGCCTTGATCCGGTTGCGGGCCAGCAGGCGGGGCCGGCGGTCGGCGTGGACGTGGGGGGCCCACCAGGGCGAGGCGGAGGTCATCGGGTCGGAACCGGTCGCGACTGGCGGTCGCGCGTCAGATGCGATAGGGCGGGCGCTCGGGCTCCCGCTTTCGCCAGCGGCTTGCGGGACGCCGACCGTCTCTGTCAACGCTCGCTGTTAGGACCCGACCCGTGAAGGTGATCGCCAGCTCGCTTCGCAAAGGCAACGTCGTCGAGAAGGACGGCCGCCTCTACGTGATCCTCTCCGCCGAGAACATCCATCCCGGCAAGGGCACCCCGGTCACGCAGCTCGACATGCGCCGCATCACCGACGGCGTGAAGGTCTCGGAGCGCTACCGCACCACCGAGCAGGTGGAGCGAGCCTTCGTGGAGGACCGGGAGCACACCTTCCTGTACAAGGACGGCGAGGGCTCCCACTTCATGAACCCGGAATCCTACGAGCAGGTGGCGGTCCCCGACGACGTCATCGGCGACCAGGCCGCCTACCTGCAGGAGGGCATGGCGGTGATGCTCTCGCTGCACAACGGCGTGCCGCTCGCCATCGAGCTGCCCCAGCGCGTGACCCTCGAGATCGTCGAGACCGAGCCGGTCACCAAGGGCCAGACCGCCTCCTCGTCCTACAAGCCCGCCGTGCTCTCGAACGGCGTGCGCACCCTGGTGCCGCCCCACATCACCACGGGGACCCGCGTCGTCATCATGACCGCGGACGGTTCCTACGTGGAGCGCGCCAAGGACTGACCCGCCGGGGTCACTCGGCAGCCCCGTCGTAGCAGGATTGCGACAGGGCCACGGCCCGGGCCTGCTGCGCGGGGGACAGGGCGCCCTGCCCGGCGGCCTGCCACAGACCGTCCTCGCGCAGCCGTCCGAGCAGGCAGCGTGCCGCGGCCCGGCAGCGCGCGGGGCTGCCGCCCGCCACCGCGCAGGTCTGCGCGTAGTCGCGCCGGAAGCCCGCCTCGCCGGCCCGCGGATGCGGCCCGGTCAGAGCCGCCACGCCCGACAGGAGGGCGAGCAGCAGCGGCTGGTGCAGGAGGTAGATCCCGAGGCTGCGCCGCCCCGCCCCGGCGAGCAGCCGCGCCCCCCGCGAGGCCGGTCGCCACGCCCCGAGGCGCGACGCGGCGAGGCGGGGCCGGGCGATCCGCCCGAGGGCGACGCCCGCGAGCACGCAGCCGAACCAGGGGATCATCGGCACGTAGTCGTTGGTGGCCGGCACCTCGGGGGCGAGGCCGAGGACGAGGAGCAGCGGCGCGGGAAGGACCCACGGCGCGGCGAGCGCCGGGGCGTCGAGGAGCGCCGGCGCGGCCAGGATCGCCGCCGACGCGGCCGCGACGAGCCACGGCGGCAGGCGCAGGGCCGGCAGGGCGAGCAGGCTCGACAGGGCGATGCAGTGCAGGACCCCGAAGAAGATCCAGCTCTCCGGGAACAGGATCCGGGTGGCGAGCGAGATCCCCGCGGCGGCCGCCCCGATGCGCGCGAGCCGCCCCAGGAAGGGGCCGGGCCGGAAGACCTTGCCCTGGGCGAGGACGAGGCTCACGCCGGCGAGGACCAGGAAGCTCCCGGCGATCGCGTGCGCCGCCGCGCGGCCCGGCGGCGTCAGCGCGAGGTTCTCGGGCGTCAGCCGCAGGAAGCCGAGGTCCCAGGTGGCGTGGTAGAGCGCCATCGCGGCGAGCGCCGCCCCGCGCGCCGCGTCGATCACGGCGAGGCGGCCCGCCGCCGGGGCGGCCAGAAGGCGGCGAAGGGCCGCGACGGGGAAGCGGGGCAAGGGGGCCTCGGCTGCGTTCGGCGCGGCGCTCCTAGACGAGCCGCGGGCCGCGGTCGACCCCTGCGACATGCGGGCCATCGCCTGCGACACGAGCGCGCGGTTCCGCCGCGGGGCCCGCGCGGCGCGCGGGGGCGATGGCCAGCCGGGCCGCGTTCTGCCCGCCCGCCATGCAGGGCCGGCGCGGATGGCGCCCGATTCGGCCCGTTTCGCCCGGCGGCGGGCTGGATTAGGCGATGATTCGGGCTTCCCCGGAGTCATGACTTTGTTAAGCTCCCGGGTGAATCGCCGCGCGCGATTCGGTGTGGGTTGCTTACGATGTCGGACGAAGTCGGTTCAGGCCCGCTCGGCCCAAGGCCGGGGAGCACGTTCGAGGCCAGCGCCAAGCGCGCCGCGGACGGCGAAGCGGACGCGCCGCTGGACCTCGTCGAGATCAGCGGCCGCATCAAGTGGTTCGACGTCGCCAAGGGCTTCGGCTTCATCGTGCCGGACAGCGGCGCGCCCGACGTTCTGCTTCACGTGACCTGCCTGCGGCGGGACGGGCACCAGAGCGCCAGCGAGGGCGCGCGCATCGTCGTGGAGGCGGTGCAGCGGGCGCGCGGCTGGCAGGCCTTCCGGGTGGTCTCCCTCGACCAGTCGACCGCCACGCACCCGGCCGAGCTGCCGATGCCGCGCACCCACGTGACCGTGGTGCCGACAAGCGGGCTCGAGACGGCGGTCGTGAAGTGGTTCAACCGCCTGCGCGGCTTCGGCTTCCTCAGCCGCGGCGAGGGCACGCCGGACATCTTCGTCCACATGGAGACCCTGCGCCGCTACGGCATCGCCGAATTGAAGCCCGGCGAGCGGGTGATGGTGCGCTACGGCGACGGCTCGAAGGGGCTGATGGCCGCCGAGGTGCGCCTCGCCGATGGCAGCCTGCCGGCCTCGCACTAGCTCCCCGCCGATGTCGCTCCGGTTCACGCGGCCCCACACCGCCGCGGCGCTCGCCGCCCTCGCCTTCGTGCTCACCCTCCTGGCCGCGCCCGTGCGGGCGGAGGGTCCGACCGAGCCGCTCTCCATCGTCTCGCGCAGCGGGCGCCACGCCTTCCAGGTCGAGGTGATGCGCGACGATGCGGGCCGCGCCCAGGGGCTGATGTTCCGCCGCAGCATGGCGCCGGACCACGGCATGCTGTTCGACTTCGCCCAGGTGGCGCCCGTCACCATGTGGATGAAGAACACCTACCTGCCCCTCGACATGCTGTTCATCCGCGCGGACGGGACGGTGTCGCGCATCGCCGCCGACACCGAGCCGCTCTCGACCCGGGTGATCCCGTCGGGCGGGCCGATCCTGGCCGTGCTCGAACTCAACGCCGGCACCGCCGCCAAGCTCGGAATCCGCGCGGGCGACAAGGTGGAGCACCCGCTCTTCAGGGGGCGCTGAGCGGGCGGGCTCGGCCGCCGCGGCGCGGGGCCGGACCGAGACCCGTCACCGGAGATGAGCCCGAGGCCGGGCTCGGACCTGCGCCGGGCCCCGGGCCCGGCATCGGAACGCCACGCCCGCATCCCGGGCCGAAACCCTCGCCCCACGCGCCTTGGCGCGCGCTCCGGTTCCGCGCGGCGCTGACGTCGGCGCGACGCGTTCAACCGCGGTGCGGTCACAATCGCAGGAAAGATGCGCGCCGCGCGTCGCGGTCCCATCCAGGGTTTTATACCCTCCCGGGGCATGATTCGAAGCTGAGCAAGCGGGCCGACCTCGCCGGGACCAGATCTCGCGATGACGGCCGCGACGCCGGAGACGCGCGACGACTTGCGCCCGGGACGAGAGGGCGCTCCTTTGACGACCTCCGCGGGTGATCTGGCGAAAGATTTTCTTCACTCTCATGACCCAGGGTCAGCGCGGCCGGGTGTTGGTTCCCTCGCCGAGTTCCGTCGGCGCTTCCAATCGTCGAGCCACGCCTCCGCCGCAGCGCGCTTGGGATCAGCAATCATGCAGCTATCGATCGGCAAGAAACTATCGTTGGCAGCCGCCCTCGGGATCACGCTGGTCTCGGGACTCGTGGCGAACCAGTGGGCCAGCGCCCAGCGCATCGCCGCGGCCAATGCCGCGGCGGGGCGCGAGCAGGTCATCCTGGACGGGATCCAGCAGGCGCGCCTGTCGCACGCCCAGATCCGGTCCGCCGCCCAGGACATCCTGGCGGCCGAGACGGCCGGCCAGCTGGCGCAAGCGACCGACCAGATCCGCGCATCCCGGAATGCCGGGGTCGCGGCCCTGGACGAGCCGATCCGCATCGCGCTGCTGCCCGACGTGCTGCGCGAGCTCCAGACCAGCCTCGCGAGCTTCGCCGACCTCGCCACGGCGGGCGCCGCGGCGATCCGCTTCGAGGACGGGTCGCGCCGCCTGGACGCGAACAGGCTCGCGCAGCTCGCGGCCGAGCGGCAGCGGGTCGGCCTCAAGCTTGAGCAGGCCGGCAATGCCTCGGTGACGAACGCCCAGCGCTTCGCCACCGAGGCGCGCCTGAACACGGCCGCCACGGTGGAATCCGCGAACCTGATCGGGCTGGCGGTCGGCGGCACCGTCATCCTGGTCCTCATCGGCTCGGCGGTGTTCTCGGCGCGCTTCGTGGCCCGGCCGGTGCGGGACCTCTCCGCCTGCCTGGGCACCCTCGCGGCGGGGGATCTGCAGGTGGCGGTGCCGTTCACCGGGCGCGGCGACGAGCTCGGCGCGATGGCGGCGGCGGTTCAGGTCTTCAAGGAGACGATGCAGCGGGCGCGGGCGCTCGAGGAGGAGACCGCGCTGGCCAGGGCCGGGGCCGAGGAGCAGCGGCGCGCAACGATGCGGACCATGGCCGAGCGCTTCGAGAGCGCGATGAGCGGGATCATCGGGGCCGTGACCGCGGCCGCGGCCGACCTGCGCGGCACGGCCGAGGCCATGGCCGGCACCGCTTCCGAGACCGCGGCGCAATCGGCCACCGTCGCGAGCGCCGCGCAGCAGGCGGCCAGCAACGTCGGCACCGTCGCGGCGGCCTCGGAGGAACTCGGCTCCTCCATCGCGGAGATCGGCCGCCAAGTGCAGAGTTCGGCGACCCTGTCGCGCAGCGCCGTCGAGGAATCCCGCCAATCCGCCGCCCTGGTGCAGGAGTTGAGCGCCGCCGCGCGGATCGGCGACGTGGTGGCGATGATCACCACGATCGCCGGCCAGACCAACCTTCTCGCGCTGAACGCGACGATCGAGGCGGCGCGGGCCGGCGAGGCCGGGCGCGGCTTCGCGGTGGTCGCCGCCGAGGTCAAGGAACTCGCCAACCAGACCGCCAAGGCCACCGACGAGATCGGATCGCAGATCGGCCGCATCCAGACCTCGACCGGCGAGGCCGTGGCGGCCATCGACGCGATCTCCTCGCGCATCCGGGAGATCAGCGGCGTCGCCTCCGGGATCGCCGCCGCGGTGGAGCAGCAGGGCGCGGCGACCCAGGAGATCGTGCGCAACGTGACCCAGGCGGCTGCCGGCACCGGCGAGGTCACCGCGAACATCACCGGGGTCGCCCACGCCGCCGAGGCGACGGGCGAGGCGGCGAACCGCGTCCTCGCCTCGGCCTCCACCCTCTCGCAGCAATCCGCGCAGCTGTCCCACGAGGTCGGCCGCTTCCTGGAGACGCTGCGGGCGGCCTGACCCCGCGCCGCGCCTCAGCGGCCGAGCGCGGCGAGGCCGCGGCAGTAGCTCTCCGGCAGCCCCGCCTGCCGGGCCGCGGCGATCACCCCCTCCAGGTAGCCCGGCCGCGGCACGCCGCCCTGGCCGCGCCCGAGATAGATCAGGGCGCGGCGCACCCCCTCCCCGGTCACCACCGGCTGCTGCGCCTTGACGTAGAGGCCGCTCGCCACCCCCTCGTAGCGGTCGAGGGCCGGCACGTCGGAGAGGGCGAGGTCCCAGACGAGCCCCCAGACGGTGGCGCCGGGATCGCGCGTCACCGAGGCGTAGCCCTCGCGCATGATGACGAGGCGGTGGCGGTGGAGGCGCCCGATGCCCCGCGGCGTGGAGGCGGGGCAGCGCCGGGCCATCGCGGCCCGGTCCATGTTGGAGCCGTACGCGAAGTAGAGCGGCACGGCGGGTCCGGTCTCAGGCGAATTCCAGGATCACGGCATCGACCGCGAGGCTGTCGCCCTCCTTGGCCTGGATGGTCTGCACCGTGGCGTCGCGCTCGGCCCGCAGCACGTTCTCCATCTTCATCGCCTCGACGATGGCGAGCGGCTCGCCCGCCTTCACCTCCTGGCCGGGCGCGACCATGATGCTCTTCACGAGGCCCGGCATCGGGCAGAGCAGCTGCTTGCCCGAGCCGCCGACCTCCTTGACCGGCATCAGGGCGGCGAGTTCGGCCTCGCGGCGGGTGTAGACCCGGGCCTCGGCCGCCGCGCCCGCATGCTGCAGGAAGACGCCGTTGAGGAGCGGGCGCACCTGCACGGCCGCCCGGGCCCCGCCGATCGTCCCGGTCCAGACCGGATCGCCCGGGCGCCAGTCGCTCTCGAGCGGCCAGGTCGTGCCGTCCGCGAAGGCGACCGCCGTCGCCCCGACCGGGGCCGCCGCGGAGGTCTCGACCGTCGCCTCGAAGCGCTGGTCGCCGAGCCAGACCACCCGGTCGCGCTCGAAGCGCAGGTGCCCCGGGTCGCGCATCTGGCCCGAGATGCCGCGCTTGCGCTCGTTGAGCATGTGGTCGATCGCCGCCGCCACCGCGGCCATGCGCAGGGCCACCTTCCCGGCGGGCCGGGGCGCCTCGAAGCCGCCGGGGAATTCCTCCGCGATGAAGCCGGTCGAGAGGCGGCCCTCCTGCCAGCGCGGATGCTGCATCAGGGCGGAGAGGAACGGGATGTTGTGCCGGATGCCGTCGATCGCGAAGGCGTCGAGGGCCTGGGCCTGCGCGCCGATCGCCTCGGCGCGGGTCGGCGCCCAGCTGACCAGCTTGGCGATCATCGGGTCGTAGTGGATCGCGATCTCGCTCCCCTCCTCGACGCCGGTGTCGTTGCGGATCGTCGCGGCGCCCAGCGCCCCCTCGGCCGGCGGCCGGTAGGTGGTGAGCCGGCCGATCGAGGGCAGGAAGTTGCGGGTCGGGTCCTCGGCGTAGACGCGGCTCTCGACCGCCCAGCCGTTCAGCTTCACGTCCGCCTGGGAGAGCGGCAGCCTCTCGCCGGCCGCGACCCGGATCATCAACTCGACGAGGTCGAGGCCGGTGATCATCTCGGTCACCGGGTGCTCGACCTGCAGCCGGGTGTTCATCTCCAGGAAGTAGAAGGACTTGTCCTGGCCGGCGACGAACTCGACGGTCCCGGCGGAATCGTAGTTCACCGCCTTGGCGAGGGCGACCGCCTGCTCGCCCATCTTGCGGCGGGTCGCCTCGTCGAGGAGGGGCGAGGGCGCCTCCTCGATGACCTTCTGGTTGCGGCGCTGGATCGAGCACTCGCGCTCGCCCAGGTAGATCACGTTGCCGTGCTTGTCGCCGATGACCTGGATCTCGATGTGACGCGGATCGGTGATGAATTTCTCGACGAAGACGCGGTCGTCGCCGAAGGAGGAGGCCGCCTCCGAGCGGGCGCGGGCGAAGCCCTCCGCTACCTCCTCGGCCGAGTGGGCGATGCGCATGCCCTTGCCGCCGCCGCCCGCCGAGGCCTTGATCATCACCGGGTAGCCGATCTCATCGGCGATCCGGACGGCGTGCGCGGGATCCTCGATCACGCCGAGGAAGCCCGGCACCGTCGAGACCTCGGCGGCGGAGGCCGCCTTCTTGGACTCGATCTTGTCGCCCATCGCGGCGATCGCGCCGGGATTGGGACCGATGAAGACGATCCCGGCCTCGGCCAGGGCCTTCGGAAAGGCCTCGCGCTCGGAGAGGAAGCCGTAGCCCGGATGCACCGCCTGGGCGCCGGTCTGCCGGCAGGCCGCGATGATCTTCTCGATCACCAGGTAGGATTGCGCGGCGGGCGCCGGCCCGATCGCGACGGCCTCGTCGGCCATCGCCACGTGCACGGCGTCGCGGTCGGCGTCGGAATAGACCGCGACCGTCTTGATCCCCATCCGGCGCGCCGTCTTGATGATGCGGCAGGCGATCTCGCCCCGGTTTGCGATCAGGATCTTGTCGAACATCGAAGCGCGCACTCGAGCCGTGGGAAGGATGAGACCGGGGCGTCAACGCCCAAGCTCAATTCCCGTTAAAGCATCGGCGCGCGCCGCGAAAGCAGCGAAAAGGATGGGGCGGTGGCGGCGCGCCCCCTCCCTCCGGCCTAGCCCGGGGCCCGGTCAGGCGGCGAGGGCGGGCCGCGGCGCCGGCTCCTCGGCGAGGGCGCGCAGGCGGTTGGCGCTGAGCGCGAAGGCCACCAGGGCCGGGTCGGCGGAGTGCGCCTCGCGCACCACCTCGACGGCGATGCGGGCGCCGGTCGCGGTCGGGCCCGTGCCGCAGCACAGGGAGGCGCAGAGCCAGCGCGCCGTCTCGGCGTCGACGTAGCCGGTCGGGCGCTCGCCCCAGACCGCGAGGTCGACCACGGCGCTGACCAGGAAGTCGGCGAAGTCGGCATCCGCGCCCGGCACCGCCCGGTCGAGGGCGATCAGCATGTCGGCCTCCTCGCGGCTGCCGAGCCCCTCGGGGAGGATCGTGCGGGCCAGTTCGCGCACGTCGCCCGGCCCGATCTCACCCTTCGCGACCATACGGTTACAGAAATCCTGCAGCGAGAACTTGATCATCTGTCGTGCCTCCCCGGCTTTTTTGGATGCCGGTGCTTGTCCCTGCGTGAGAAGGACTATGCACGCCGGTGATCCGCTCACCGGTTAACGCCTGAATCTGAATCAGCGTTCAGGTTAAGCTTGAGCAAGGAGGCAGCGTTGCGAGAATCTTGCGGGCCGGCTCAGCGCACGATGACCTTCGCGTCGGACGCGACGCGGTTGGAGAGGTCGACCACGTCGATGTTGCGCATGCGGATGCAGCCCGAGGAGGCGGCCTGCCCGATCCGCTCCGGCTCGTTGGTGCCGTGGATGCGGTAGAGCGTGTCCCGGGCGCCGTCCGCGAGGTAGAGGGCGCGGGCGCCGAGCGGGTTGGCCGGCCCGCCCTTCATCGGGTGGACGTGCGGCCAGCGCCTGACCATCTCGGCCGGCGGGTTCCAGTCGGGCCACGCCGCCTTGCGGAAGACCCGGGCGGTGCCGGTCCAGCCGTAGGCCTCGTCGCCCACGGTGACGCCGTACCGGATGGCCTTGCGCTCGGGCAGGACGAAGTAGAGCTGGCGCTCCCTCGTCTCGACCACGATGGTGCCGGGGGGCTCGCCGGTCGGGTCGTCGATCAGGTAGCGGGCGAAGCGCGGATCGGTCTCCCCGTCCGGCACCATCGCCATCCAGGCCGCGTCCTGCGCCGAGAGCGTCGGGTCGGGGATGCTCTTGTAGCTGCAGCCCGACAGGAGCGCGGCGGTGAGGACGAGGGCGGGGACGGGGCGGCGCATGGGATCGATCCGGATTTCGGCCAGCCTGTTCGCGTCATGGTTGACCAATGCTTACGATTAGCCCCCCGCTGCTCATCCGCGAAGGCGGCGCCCCGCCCGCCCGCACGATTGACGGCGCGTGTTGCGTCGCGGTCAGCCTCCTGCCACGGTGGAGGGACCAGACAGGGAGGGGCCCCGCGGGCCGAACCAGGCATGACGACCTTGTATCTCTGCCACCCCGCTTCCCTCGACCACGCCACGCCGCACGGTCATCCCGAGCGCGCCGAGCGGATCCGCGCCATCGAGCGCGCGCTCGAGGATGAGCGCTTCTCGGCCCTGGTGCGGGAGCAGGCGCCGCGGGCGGAACTCTCGGTCGCCACGCTCGCGCATCCCGAGGAATACGTGGCGGCGATCGCCGAGGCCTCGCCCCGCGAGGGGCTGGTGGCGATCGATTCCGACACGGTGATGTCGCCGGGCACGCTGGAGGCGGTGCTGCGCTCGCTCGGCGCGGCCGTGCAGGCGGTGGACGAGGTGATGTCCGGCAAGGTGGCGAACGCCTTCGCGGCCATGCGGCCCCCGGGCCACCACGCCGAGCGCCGCCGGGCGATGGGCTTCTGCTTCTTCAACCAGGCGGCGGTGGCGGCCCGCCACGCCCGGAAGGCCTACGGGGCCGAGCGCGTCGCCCTCGTCGACTGGGACGTGCACCACGGCAACGGCTCGCAGGACATCTTCTGGCGCGACAAGTCGGTGCTCTACTGCTCGACCCACCAGATGCCGCTCTACCCGGGCACCGGCGCCACCTCGGAGCGGGGCGACCACGACACGATCGTCAACGCGCCCCTGCGCCCGGGCGACGACGGCGAGCGCTTCCGCGAGGCCTTCGAGACGGCGATCCTGCCGCGGATCGACGCCTTTCACCCCGACCTCATCGTGATCTCGGCCGGTTTCGACGCCCATTGGCGCGACCCGCTCGCCAACCTGCAATTGACCGAGGCCGATTTCGCCTGGACGACGCGGCGGCTGATGGACCTCGCCGACCGGCACGCGGGCGGGCGCGTGGTCTCGGTGCTGGAGGGCGGCTACGACCTCGACGGCCTGTCGCGCTCCGTCGCCGCCCATGTCGAGGCGCTGATGGGGCGCTGAGCCGCCCTCGCCGGAGCGCTCACCGGTCCGGCGGCGGGAGCGATGCGGGACCGACGATCTCGGCCGAAGCGCCCCGTGCCAGCCTAGAAGCCCACGAGCCCGAGCAGGCCGAGCAGCACGAGCGGGATCGCGGCCCCGGCCAGGACCGTCTGGGCGGCCGTGATCCCGGCCATCAGGGGAGCGTCGCCGCCGAGCTGGCGGGCCAGGATGTAGGACGAGGAGGCGGTCGGGAGCGCCTGGAACAGCAGGGCGGTCGCCGCCGCGCTGCCCTGCAGGCCCGTGATCCGGCAGGCCATCAGGGTCGCGGCCGGCATCAGCACGAACTTCGCCGCCGAGGCGACCAGCACCGGCCGCAGCCAGGCGCGGGCCGCCGAGAGGTCGAGGGCCGCCCCGACACAGAGCAGGCCGAGCGGCAGCGAGGCCTGGCCGAGGCTGCGCAGCAGCGCGTCGAGGCCGGGCGGCAGGCCGAGTCCCGTGGCCTGCAGGGCGATGCCGATCAGGCAGGCCGCGAGCAGCGGGTTGAGGGCGAGCTGGCGGGCGAGCGCGAGCGGCCGCGGGCGCCCGCCGGCGCCGAAGCGCGCGAAGACGAGCACGCAGAGCACGTTCACGGTCGGCACGATCGCCGCGTTGGCGACCGCCGCGAGCGCGACGCCCTGCGCGCCGAACAGGCCCGCCGCGGCCGAGACGCCCACGTAGTTGTTGAAGCGCACGCCGCCCTGGAAGACGGAGGTGAAGGCGGCGCCGCTGCCGCCGAGGAGGGGCCGCAGGGCCACGAGCAGGGCCGCCACCGCCAGGGTCGAGGCGACCAGCACGGCCGCGAGGCCTGCCACCGGCACGCCGTCGAGCCGCGCCGTCGCGAGCCCGTGCACGAACAGGGCCGGCAGCAGCAGGTAGTAGCCCAGGCGCTCGGCCTGCGGCCAGAAGCTCTCGGCCAGGAAGCCGGTCCGGCGCAGGCCGGCGCCGAGCCCGATCAGGAGTGCGATGGGGAGGAGTGCGAGGAGGACGGTGCCGATCATGCGGCGACCATAGGGACCTCGCCGCTTGAGGAAAAACGCGAAGATCTCGTCCTGCCCTCGAGCCGCGCTCAAGGGTTGGGCGGGCCGTGCGCCTGCGCGGCCGCCCGCACCGCCTCCGCGAGGGCGCCGGCGAGGCGCTGGGCCGGGCGCTCCTCCCGCTCCAGCAGCACCACGGCCCGGCGCCGCTGCGGCTCGCCGAAGGGCAGGCAGGTCAGCGGCGGCAGGGCGCGGCGGATGACGGGAAGATCCTCCAGGATGCGCCGCGCGCCTCCGGGCCCGGCGGGCGCGGGCGGACCGGCTCGGTGGTGACGACCGCGCCGCGGTCCCCGGTATCGACCCGCGCGGCGCGCGCCGCGGACCGGCCCGAGAGCACCTGACTCCCGAGACCACCTGACCCCCGAGACCACCTGACCCCGCGGATGCGCGTGGCGCAGCCGCGCGAGGGCATCGGCCCCGGCCGCTATTCCAGCGGCTCGTCCCCGAGGAGTTCGATCCCGAAGCCGGAGAGGCCGACATACGAGCGCGAGGCGGTGGCGAGGTTGCGGATCGACACCACCCCGAGGTCGCGCAGGATCTGCGCGCCGAGCCCGATCTCGCGCCACTGGCGCACCCGGGCCGCCTCGGCCTCGGTCTGCTCCTCGCGGAACGTGGTCGGCGGCACGCCCGCGGTGCCGTCGCGCAGGTAGACGAGGACGCCCCGCCCCTCCTGGGCGAAGCGGCGCATCACGCAGGCGATCGCCCGGCCGCCCTCGATCACGTCCGCCACCACGTTGGAGCGGTGCAGGCGCACCAGCGTGTCCCGCCCGTCGCCGATGCGGCCGTGCACGAAGGCGAATTGCTGCATCGGGTCGAAGGGCGTGGTGTAGGCGTAGCCGGTGAGCGTGCCCCACTCGGTCTTGACCGGGAAGGTGCCGACCCGCTCGACCAGCTTCTCGCGGGCCTGCCGGTAGGCGATGAGGTCGGCCACCGAGATCCGGCGCAGGCCGTGCGCCTCCGCGAAGGCCTCGATCTGCGGCCCCTTCATGACGGTGCCGTCGTCGTTGGCGAGTTCGCAGATCACCCCGACCGGCGGCAGCTTGGCGAGGCGGCAGAGGTCGACCGCCGCCTCCGTGTGCCCGGAGCGCATCAGCACGCCGCCGTCGCGGGCGATCAGCGGGAAGACGTGGCCGGGCCGCACGAAATCCGCCGCGCCCATGTTGCCGTTGGCGAGCGCCCGCACGGTGTTGCAGCGCTGCTCGGCCGAGATGCCGGTGGTGAGCCCGTGCTTGACGTCGACCGTCACCGTGAAGGCGGTGCCGAGGGGCGCGTCGTTCGAGGCCACCATCGGCTCGAGCCGCAGGCGCTTGGCCTCCGGCCCGGTGATCGGCGCGCAGACGATGCCGCAGGTGTTGCGGATGATGAAGGCCATCTTCTCCGGCGTGCAGAGGGAGGCCGCGACGACGAGGTCGCCCTCGTTCTCGCGGTCGTCGTCGTCCGTGACGACCACGATCTCGCCGCGGGCGAAGGCCTCGATGGTCTCGACGACGGAAGCGTGGGGCATGGGCATCTCCTGCCGCGGGGGGCTCAGGCCCAGGAAGTCGTTCGGGGTGACGGCGCCGCCTGTCTCGCGGGCCACGAGCGCCGCCGTCTCGCGCGACAGCCAGGCGCCGGGATTGTTGCACAGGCCCGTCACCGCCGCGGGAGAGAGCCCGCAGCGGCGCGCGAAGGTGGTGCGGGACACGCCCTGCTGCCGAAGCCAGTCGCCGAGTTTCACGGGCCGCACCATAGCGGGCCGGTGTTTTCAGCGAAACTGAAATCTGCCGGGCGTTTCAGCCTGGCTGAAATCCGCCCGGGCCGCCGGGATGGGTGCCGGCGGGATCAGCGCCGGCGGGATGAGCGCCGGCGGGATGAGCGCCGACTTGGCCCCGGTGGCGCAGGACGTGGTCGGCCAGCACGCAGGCCATCATGGCCTCCCCGACCGGCACCGCCCGGATGCCGACGCAGGGATCATGGCGGCCCCGGGTGAGCACATCGGTCGGGCGGTTGTCGCGGGTGACGCTGGCGCGGGGCGTGAGGATCGAGGAGGTCGGCTTGACCGCGAAGCGGCAGACGACGGCCTGGCCGGTCGAGATGCCGCCCAGGATTCCGCCCGCGTGGTTGGCGAGGAAGCTCGGCGCGCCGCCGTGGCCCGGGCGCATCTCGTCGGCGTTCTCCTCCCCGCGCAGGGCGGCGGCCGCGAAGCCGTCGCCGATCTCCACGCCCTTGACGGCGTTGATCGACATCATGGCGGCGGCGAGGTCCGCGTCGAGCTTGCCGTAGACTGGGGCGCCGAGCCCCGGCGGCACGCCCTCCGCCACCACCTCGATCACGGCGCCGAGCGAGGAGCCGTCCTTGCGCACCCCGTCCAGGACCTCGGCCCAGCGCGCGGCGGCCTCGGCGTCGGGGCAGAAGAACGGGTTGTTGCCGACCTCGGCCCAGTCGAAGCGGGCGCGGTCGATGGCGTGCGGCCCCATCTGCACCAGCGCCCCGCGAATGGTCACGCCCGGCAGCACCTTGCGGGCGATGGCGCCGGCCGCCACCCGGGCGGCGGTCTCCCGGGCCGAGGAGCGCCCGCCGCCCCGGTAGTCGCGGATGCCGTACTTGGCCTCGTAGGTGTAGTCAGCGTGGCCGGGCCGGTAGGTGTCGCGGATGTCGGAATAATCCTTCGAGCGCTGGTCGACGTTCTCGATCATCAGCGCGATCGGCGTGCCGGTGGTGAGCTGGCGCCCGCCGGTGCGGTCGTCCGCGAAGACGCCCGAGAGGATGCGCACCGCGTCGGGCTCGCGCCGCTGCGTCGTGAAGCGCGACTGGCCGGGCCGGCGGCGGTCGAGTTCCGCCTGGATCTCGGCGGCGTCGAGCGGGATCAGCGGCGGGCAGCCGTCCACGACGCAGCCGAGGGCCGGGCCGTGGCTCTCGCCGAAGGTCGTGACGCGGAAGAGGTGGCCGAAGCTGTTGTGCGACATGGTGGAGGGGGTCTAGCGCGGGACGCGGGCGGGGACAAATGCTCCGGCGCGCCCGAGGCCGGACGCCGTCGCGGCGGGGCCCTGCCGGGGCCGGGCCCCGCCGGACTCGGCCCGCCCGCCGCGGACAGCTTCCCCTTGGTCACGGGCCGGGGAGACCCGGCGCCGGACGGGCCGGGCGCCGCTCCGCCCGGTCTCGGCCGCGCTCCGCGCCGTTTCCCTGCGACGATCCGGCTTGCCAATCCGGTCGAAGCCTCTGTATTGGTATTGACCCCCGCCCGCCGCCGGCTCCCGTCGCGGCCAGCGGACCTGTCCGGCCTCCGCGGGGAGGCCGGGTCCAGGCCCATCGCCGGCCCGCCGTCAGACGGATCAGCCCCAGAGCCGGGCAGGAGTCGCTTTCGCGACGGTGACGCGCTTCATGGAGCGGCGTCGCCGCCAGTTCATCGCCGGCCGGCCTCCCCGCGAGCGTCGGCCCGTCGTTTCGAGAGGTCGGTGGGAGTATGCGCGGACGCACAGCTTCGGGTTCCGTCGCTGCCGTTCCGAGCGCGCGCATCCGGCGTCGCGCCCTTCCGCGCCCCCTGCCCCCGACCGTGGTCAACCCCCCGCGCGCGAGACCGCGCGCAGCGGCGATTGACGGCAAACCCAGCACGAAATCAGCCGCCGCGATCGCAGGATCGCGGCCCATGAGAGCCTTCCGGAGGCCGGCGTCACCGCCGGGCCGGCTCGGTCGAGCTTTGCTGCCGTCACTCGCCATGCCGAAAGTTCGTCATGGCCAACAAGATGCTCATCGATGCCTCCCACCCGGAAGAGACCCGGGTGGTGACGGTCAAGGGTTCGAAGGTCGAGGAATTCGACTTCGAGGCCGCTAACCGCCGCCAGCTGCGCGGCAACATCTACCTCGCCAAGGTCACGCGGGTCGAACCGTCGCTGCAGGCCGCCTTCGTGGAATATGGCGGCAACCGGCACGGCTTCCTCGCCTTCAGCGAGATCCACCCGGACTATTACCAGATCCCGGTCGCGGACCGGCTCGCCCTCCTGGAGGAGGACGCCCGGGCCGAGCGCGAGCAGGAGGAGCGCCCCGAGCGCAACGAGCGCGCCTCCGACGACCGCCGCCGCCGGCGCCGGCGCGGACGGCGCGCCGAGGCCGCCTCGGCCAAGGCCGATCCGGTGGTGAGCGCCCCGGCCGAGGGTCTGGAGGTCGAGGGTCTGGAGGTCGAGGGCGGCGAGGATCCCGCCGCCGAGACCGCCTCGGCGCCCGCCGGAGAGGCGCGCGGGGAGCCGGTCGCCGAGGCCGCGCCCGGCGACGCGGCCCCCGGGAGCGAGGGCGCCGCGGCGGCCCCGGAGGCGCCGGAACCCGCGCCGGCCGAGCCCGCTGCCGTGACGGCGGACGCGCCCGCGGCGGCCGACCAGGCCGCCGCGCCGACGGCCACTTCGGCGGCCGACCAGGCCGCCGCGCCGACGGCCACTTCGGCGGCCGACCAGGCCGCCGCGCCGACGGCCACTTCGGCGGCCGACCAGGCCGCCGCGCCGACGGCCACTTCGGCGGCCGACCAGGCCGCCGCGCCGGCGGCCGAGGTCGCGCCGGAGCCCGACGCCGCCCCGGCGGCCGAGGCCGCGCCCCCGGCCGAGACGCTCGCGGCGATCGACACTGCCCCGACCGACCAGGCCGCCGAGGCCGCGCCGGAAACCGCGGCCGAAACGGCCCCGGGATCGGACGACGCGACGGACGCCGACGAGGATGAGGACGAGGACGACGCGGACGAGCACGACGAGGAGGCGGACGAGGCGCATGCCGAGGCCGCCCACGCGGACGAGCACGATTCCGAGGACGAGGACGAGGACGAGGACGAGGAAGGGGACGACGAGGACGGCGAGGACGAGGGCGAGGGCGACGAGGAGGAGCCGGTGGTCGAGCAGGTCGGCGGCCGCGGCGACGCGCTCGCCGAGATCCCCGACCGGCCCCGCGCGCCCCGCCGCCACTACAAGATCCAGGAGGTCATCAAGCGCCGGCAGGTGATCCTGGTGCAGGTCGTCAAGGAGGAGCGCGGCAACAAGGGCGCGGCGCTCACCACCTACCTGTCGCTGGCCGGCCGCTACTCGGTGCTGATGCCCAATACCGGCCGGGGCGGGGGCATCTCGCGCAAGATCACGAGCGCGGCCGACCGCAAGCGCCTGAAGGAGATCGCGGCCGACCTGGAGGTGCCGGACGGGATGGGCGTCATCCTGCGCACCGCCGGCGCCTCGCGCACCAAGCCCGAGATCAAGCGCGACTTCGAGTACCTGATGCGGCTGTGGGAGAGCGTGCGCGAGCTGACGCTCTCGTCCTCGGCGCCCGCCCTCGTCTACGAGGAGGGGTCGCTGATCAAGCGCGCCATCCGCGACCTCTACAACAAGGACATCGACGAGGTTCTGGTCGCGGGCGACGACGCCTATCGCGAGGCCAAGGACTTCATGCGCATGCTGATGCCGAGCCAGTCCAAGGTCGTGAAGCCCTATCGCGACCCGACGCCGCTCTTCGCCCGCTACGGCGTCGAGCAGCAGCTCGACGCGATGTTCTCGAACCACGTCGCGCTGCGCTCGGGCGGCTACCTCGTCATCAACCCGACCGAGGCCCTCGTCTCGATCGACGTGAATTCGGGCCGGGCCACCCGCGAGCACGACATCGAGGACACCGCGCTCAAGACGAACCTGGAGGCCGCCGAGGAGGTGGCGCGCCAGCTCCGCCTGCGCGACCTCGCCGGGCTGATCGTCATCGACTTCATCGACATGGAGGAGAAGCGCAACAACCGGGCGGTCGAGCGCAAGCTGAACGAGTGCCTGAAGGACGACCGCGCCCGCATCCAGGTCGGGCGGATCTCGCCCTTCGGCCTGCTGGAGATGTCGCGCCAGCGCATCCGCACCGGCGTGCTCGAATCCTCCTCGGTGCCGTGCCCGCATTGCGGCGGCTCGGGCTTCGTGCGCGCCACCTCGTCGGTCGCCCTGCAGATCCTGCGGGCGATCGAGGAGGCGCTGATCAAGTCGAGCAGCCACAACCTGATCCTGCGCACCCGCACGGACGTGGCGCTCTACATCCTCAACCAGAAGCGCGGGCACCTGCGCGAACTCGAGACGCGCTTCGGCGTGTCGATCACGGTGTCGGCCGACGAGCGCCTGCCGCCGACCTCGGCCTTCCACCTCGACCGGGGCGAGCCCGCGCAGCCGCCGGAGCCCCGCCTCCCGGTCACCAGCATCCGGGCGGAGGCGGTGCAGCCGCCGCCCCTGGAGGAGGAGGACGAGGAGGAGGACGAGACGCTCGAGCAGGCCGAGGGCGCCGCCGAGGAGGCCGGCGAGGCCGGGGGTGCGGGCACCGAGGACGAGGGCGGCGGCCGCCGTCGCCGCCGGCGCCGGCGGCGGCGCGGGCGCGGCGAGGGCCGCCCCGGCGAGATCGAGGGCGAGACCGAGACCGCCGGGCAGGAGGCTGTCGGGGACGAGGCCGCCGGGGACGAGGCCGCCGGGGAGGAGGCCGCCGGGGAGGAGACGGGCCTGCCCGCCGCCGGGCCCGAGGGTGACGAGGAGCCGGGCGAGGGCCCGGTCACGATCCCGATCACCGAGGGCGGCGAGGCCGTGATCGCCCGCGAGGGCGACGAGGGCGGCGGTCGCCGCCGCCGGCGCGGGCGCCGCGGCGGGCGCAGCCGCGACCGCCACGAGGAGGCGGAGGTCGGCCATATCGGCGACGAGGTCGTCGTCGGGGCGAGCGAGACCGCCGAGGCGGATCCCGCCGGCACCCTGGCGCAGGATGCGCTGGCCGAGGAGATCGTCGCGGTGGGCGAGATCAGCGGCCCCTCGCCCGAGGCGGTGGCCCCGGCGAGCCCCGCCGAGATGCCCGACCTCACCGCCACCGAGCGCGAGGCGGTCAGGGCCGACGCCATCCAGGCGCCCGAGCCCGAGCAGGCGCCCGCCGCGCCGGAGCCCGAGCCGGTCGCCGTGGTGCTGACGCCGCCCGACCCGGACCGGCCGAAGCGGGCCGGCTGGTGGTCGCGCACGAAGGCCGCGATCGGGGGCGAGTGAGGGCCGGCGCCGCCGGCATCGGGGAGCGATCGGGGCCCGGTCTCGCGGCGAGACCGGGCCTCCTCGTTTCGAGGCCGGCCCGGACCGGCCTCGCGGGGTCCGGGCCGCGGCCGGATCGGCCGCTTCCTTTCGGAAGCACACGCCGATTCCCGTCGGAGTTGCGCTCTCCGCCGACTCGGCTCGACGCGCGCTCCAGGACATCGCAAGTTGAGTGTGTTTCCGGGTGATATTGTCCCATAGTGGACAGCGAAGCCGCCCGGTCGTCGTCGTGATTGGTATTTGTTTATGATGGCCGCACCTGTCGCGGGGGGAGCGGGACGTTATTAACGGTCCGTCAACTGACTTGCACGATAAAGGAGAAATCCAACCGCGAGCACCGCTTGATGTTCCGCTCCCTGCGCTCCTCCCGCACTGCACCCGTGGCCACGATCGAGACCGCCGCGGCGGCTGAGGACCGGATCGCCGACCTGCTCGACCAAGCGATCGCCTCGGGCCAGATGACCGGCCTCGGCGGGAGGATCGGCGCGGCGCTCGCCCAGCTGGTCGCGCGCAGCCGGCGCAGCGCCGGCACCGATCTCGGGCTCAGCGCCCGCGTCTCGGCGGAAGCCTCTGAGGCCGGCACCATCCTGGTCTGGATGACGCACGACGCGTCCGAGATGGCGGCGCAGACCCGCTCGATGGCGTCGGCGGTCGAGGAGGTGGCGGCCTCCACGCGGGAATTGTGGAGCCGCTCGCAGGGCAGCGCCCAGCTCGCCGAGCAGGCGCGCGCGGGCATCGTCGGCTGCGCCTCCGACATGCAGGAGGCGACCCGCACCATGGAGGTGATCGAGGCGGGTGCCGTGCAGATGGAGCAGAGGCTGCGGGGCTTCGAATCCGCGGCCCAGCAGATCCAGGAGATCGCGGGCGCCATCGAGGCGATCTCGAGCCAGACCAACCTGCTCGCCCTGAACGCGACGATCGAGGCGGCGCGGGCCGGCGAGGCCGGCAAGGGCTTCGCGGTGGTCGCCGCCGAGGTGAAGCAGCTCTCCGGCCAGACCGCGCGGGCGACCGACCAGATCCGCACGCGCCTCGCCGCCCTGCTGCAGGAACTCGCCGCCATGCAGGGCGCGGTGTCGGAGAGCCGTCAGGCGGTCGCGACCGGGACCGCCGCCGTGGGGCGCGTCGGCGCGCGGATCGTGGAGGAGGGCCAGACGGTGGCCCATTCCGCCGAGGGCATCCGGGCGCTCGCCGACGTGCTCGGGCAGCAGCAGGCCGCCACGCAGGAAATCTCCGCGGGCGTGCAGCAGGTCGCCGCCAAGACCGAGAAGACCCGCCAGGAGATCGACGGGCTGATGAGCCAGCTCGCCCGGGCCGAAACGCTCGCGATCGAGACGCTGGACGGGTCCGCCGGCCGCGACATCGCGGGCTTCGGCTTCGTGCGCCTGCCCGCCGACCTCGCCGCCTGGAAGCGGCGCCTCGCCCTGGTGCTGATCGGCGCCCGCCCGGCGCGGCCCGAGGAGGCGGTCCTCGGCGCCGTCGACGTGCCGGCGCAGTGCGGGCTCCTCAAGGCCGACCCGGCCTATGCGGGGCTGCCCTTCGAGGCGATCCTGGCCTGCTCCAACGAGGCCCGCCGCCACGCCGCCGAGGTGGTCGAGGGGGTCAGCGCCCAGAACTGGGACAAGGCGACGCCGGCCTTCCAGGCCTTCGAGCGCACGGTGCGCGCGCTCGCGGATCACTGCCGGGCCGTCCTGCAGCGCTGACCCGCGGCAGGCGCGGCCGGCGGGATGCGGGCCGCTCAGGCCGGCGCGGGCCGGGGCGCTGCCGGCCCGGCCGGGTCGCCCGCCTCGGCCGCCCCGTAGCGACGGTTGAGGCTGCTGGCGAGCTGGTCGGCGAACTTCGCCGCCGCCACCGGCAGCATGCGGCCGCGGAACTGCCCGAGGATCATCGCCATCGTGTCGAGGTCCCGGGCGTCGATCGGCCGGGCGCAGAGGCGCGGGTCGCGCGGGATCCCGCTCGGGACCTGGAAGCTCACCACCTCCTCCCGCAGCACCAATTCGCGCAGGAATTCGAGCGAGCCCGATTCCATCGCGGGGGGCGGGGCGCCAGTCCGGGCGAGCGCCCGGTCGAGGTGGTGGCGCAGCGCCAGGGAGCGGTCCGGCAGGGCGAGCGGGTGGGCGAGGCAGTCGCGCAGCCGCACCGGCCCCGCCTCCCGGGCCAGCGCGTGCCCGGCGCGCATCATGGCGCAGACCGGCTGGCGGCAGGCGAACAGCACCTGGAGATCCGACGAGGGCGGCGGCTGCAGCACCAGGGCGAGGTCCGCCTCGAAGGCGGCGAGGGCCGCCACCGCCTGGACGTGGTCGCGCACCTGGACCGTGAAGGTCACCTGCGGAAAGTGCCCCCGGTAGAGCTCCACCTCCTCCGGCACGACCTGGTTGACGAAGGCTTGGCTGCAGGCGAGCGCGACGTGGCCGCGCCGCACCCCCGAGAGGTCGGCGATCTGGGAGCGCACCCGCTCCAGGTCGGCGAGCTGGTCGCGGATGTGGCGCACCAGCAGCTCGCCCGCCGCGTTGAGCCGCATGCCCTGGGCAAGCCGCTCGAAGATCGGAGTGCCGAGTTCGTATTCGAGTTCCTGCACCTGCCGGGTCAGGGCCGAGGGCGCGATGTGCAGCACCTCGGCGGCGCGCCGGATCGAGCCGCTGCGCGCGATCTCCGCCACGTAGGACAAGCTGCGCAGGTGCTTCATCGCCGTCCCCGCTCCCGAGGCGCCAGGGTGTTGCCGATAGCGCAACGGGTCAATCGAAAACCAGCACTCGCCCGCAACACCCGCGCGGAATAGCCTGGCCGCGTCTCAGGTTACCGGAATGCCGCCATGATCCGCCGCCGTGACCTTCTGACCGGCCTCGCCGCCGGCCTGGTGCTCAGCCCCCTGCCCCTGCGCGCGCAGGCCCCGACCGTGATCCGCATGGGCTCGCTCAAGCTCATCCACTCGATCGCGCCCCACTTCTACGACCAGTTCACGCCGGCGGGCGTGCGGGTCGAGGTGGTGCCCTTCGAGAGCCCGACCGAGTGCAAGAACGCCGTCGTCACTAAGTCGGTGGATTTCGGCATGTTCGGCATCGCGGCGGCCACGCTCGGCGCCGCCGCGGGCGAGCCCCTCGTGGTGATCGCCTCCGCCTGCAACCGCGGCATGGCGATCATCGCGAGGAAGGAATCGGGCATCGCCGGCCTCAAGGACCTCCGGGGCAAGCGGGTCGCGATCTGGCCGGGCTCGACGCAGGAGGTCTTCGTCCTGGAGCGCCTGCGCATGGAGGGCATGAGCGTGAAGGACATCACGCCCGTGCGGGTCTCGTTCAGCGAGATGCACATCGCGCTCGCGCGGGGCGACGTGGACGCCTACGTGGGCGCCGAGCCGGGCCCGGGCGTCAGCCTCTCGACGGGGATCGGCAGCCTGGTCGAGTATCCCTACGGCACCGAGATGGGCGCCCTCAACATGGTGTTCGGGGCCCACCGCGACACGCTGGCGGAGAAGCCCGACCTCGTGCGCACCATGCTCGACATCCACCGCAAGGGCACCGAATACGCCGCCAAGAACCGCGACGCCATGGTGGCGATGGCGGTGGCGAAGCTCGGCCAGAAGCGCGAGGCGATCGAGATCTCGGCCCCGAACGTCGAACTGACCTGGCAGCTCGGCGAGACCGAGGTGAAGCAGGCCCGGGCCTACGCCGAGCACATGCTGGTCCTGAAGCAGATCAAGCGCCTGCCCGATTTCGCGAGCTTCATCGACACCCGCTTCGTCAGCGCGATGAGGGCCGCGTGAGCGCCGCCGACCTGACGCAGGCGCCGCCCGCCGCGGCGGGCGAGGCGCCGGTCGTCCCGCGGCGGGCGCCCGGCCTCGCGCGGCTGCGCGAGCCGCTCCTCGCCCTCGCCTTCCCGCTGGCGCTCGGCGCGGTCTGGCACCTCGCCACGGTCGGCCGGCCCTACAGCTTGATCCCGCCGCCGGGCGAGGTCTGGACGGAGCTGCGCGACCTCGCGGTCGGCGGCGTCAACGACGACGCCTTCAGCGGCACGCTCCTCACCCACCTCGCCGCCTCGGTGAGCCGGGTCCTCGGCGGCTTCGGCCTCGCGGTGCTGGCCGCCCTGCCGCTCGGCCTGCTCATCGGCCGGGTGCCCCTGGTGCGCCAGCTCCTCGACCCGACCTTCCAGATCCTGCGGCCGGTGCCGGTCACCGCGTGGCTGCCGCTCGCCATGATCCTGTTCGGCCTCGGTCCGCGCTCGGCCTGCTTCCTGGTCTTCCTCGGCGCCTTCTACCCGATCCTGGTCAACACGGTGTTCGGGGTGCGCTCGGTGGAGCCGCGGCTGTTCGAGGCCGCCGCCATGCTGGGCTGCCGCGGCTCGGCGCAGTTCACCCAGGTGGTGCTGCCGGCCGCCCTGCCGTCGATCTTCACCGGCCTCAGGCTCGGCCTCGGCTTCGCCTGGGTGGTGATCGTGGTCGGCGAGATGACCGGCGTGCCGACCGGCCTCGGCGCCATGATCATGGAGGCGCGCCAGCTCTCCCGCACCGAGATCGTGATCTGCGGCATGGTGGTGATCGGGGTGGCGGGATTCGTCTCCGACCGGATCGTCACCCTGATCGGCCGCCGCCTCCTCGCCTGGAGCCCGACCCATGGCTGACCGAATCAATGGCTGACCGAACCAATGGCTGACCCGACCCTCCCGATCCTCGACATCCGCGGCGTCTCGAAGAGCTTCACGACCCAGGGACGGCGGGTCGACGCGCTCCGGGGCGCGAACCTCACGGTGCGGCGCGGCGAGTTCATCTGCCTGCTGGGCGCCTCGGGCTGCGGCAAGTCCACCCTGCTGCGGATCGTGGCGGGTTTCGAGGCCGCCAGCGAGGGCGAGGCCCTGATGTGGGGCAAGCCCATCGCCGGGCCGGATCCGAGCCGCGGCATGGTGTTCCAGGATTACGGCCTCTTCCCCTGGCTGACCGTGCGCGAGAATATCGGCTTCGGGCCGAAATCCCGTGGCCGGCCCGCCGCGGAGGTGCGCGAGACCGCCGCCCGCTACATCGAGGTGGTCGGCCTGCAGCGCTTCGCCGACGCCTATCCGCACCAGCTCTCGGGCGGCATGAAGCAGCGCGTGGCGATCGCCCGCGTCCTCGCCAACGACGCCGAGATCGTGCTGATGGACGAGCCCTTCGGGGCGCTCGACGCCATGACCCGCGAGCGGCTGCAGGACGAACTCCTCGACCTGTGGAGCCGCACCGGCCTGACCGTGCTGTTCGTGACCCACGCCATCGAGGAGGCGGTCTTCCTCGCCGACCGGGTGGTGATGATGTCGCCGGGCCCCGGCCGCATCGAGACGGTGCACGAGATCGCGCTGCCGCGCCGCCGGGACGTGTCGAGTCCCGCCTTCAACGACGTGCGCCGGATGCTGGCGGGCCAGCTCCACAGCCACCACGCCCGCAGGGCCGCGTGAGCGCGGATCCCCGCCGCCCGGAGCGCCGGCTCGCCTACCGGGCGGCGGTCGACCGGCCGCGCCTCGTCCTGCCCGGGGAGAAGCGCGTCGTCGTCTGGCCCGTGGTCAACGTCGAGCACTGGCTCATCGACAACCCCATGCCCCGGCAGGTGCTGGTGGCGCCGACCGCGGCGGCGCTGCTGCCCGACCTGCCGAACTGGGCCTGGCACGAATACGGGATGCGGGTCGGGTTCTGGCGCTTCCTCGACGCGTTCGCGCGCCGTGGCATCCGCCCGACCCTGTCGATCAACGGCTCGGTCTGCGAGGCCTATCCGCGCGTCGCGGCGGCTTCCCGCGACGCCGGCTGGGAGTTCATGGGCCACGGCTTCCACCAAGTGCCGACGCAGCGGGTCGAGGACGAGCCCGCCATGATCGCCCGCACGGTCGAGGCGATCGCGCGCTTCGCCGGCGGCCCGCCGCTGGGCTGGCTCGGCCCCGGCCTGACCGAGACCCTGGACACGCCCGACCACCTCGCGGCGGCGGGCATCCGCTACGTCGGCGACTGGCCGATGGACGACCGGCCCTGCCGCCTGCGCACCCGCCACGGCCCCCTCGTCACCCTGCCCTACTCGGTCGAGCTGAACGACATCCCGGTCCTGGCGATCCAGCACCACGGGGCCGAGGAGTTCCTCGCGCGGGCCCTCGCGCAGGTCGAGCGGCTCGCGGCCGAGGCCGCGAGCGCGGGGCCGCTCGGGGGCGCCAAGGTGATGGGCTTCGCGATCCACCCCTACATCACCGGCGTGCCCCACCGGATCGCCGTGGTGGAGCGGCTCCTCGACGCCCTCGCGGCCCGATCGGACGTGCTGTTCTGGCAGGGCCGGGATATTCTCGACTGGTATCTCGGGACGGGGGACGATGCCTGACGCCGTGACTGAAGCCATGCCTGACGCCATGCCTGACGCTTGGCGAGCGATGGACCGCGCGGCCCTGAGCGCCGCCTACGACAATTCCGGCGCGGTGGCGGGCAGCGCCGCGATCGTGGCGGGCTGGCGGGAGCGCAGCGCCGCCCTCCGCCAGGCGCATCCGGCGGAGCTCGACCTCGGCTACGGGGCCGAGGCGCGCCAGCGCCTCGACCTGTTCCGGTGCGGCGCCGCCGGGGCGCCGCTGCTGGCCTTCCTGCACGGGGGCTACTGGCAGCGCAACGCCAAGGAGGGCTTCGCCTGCATGGCCGAGGGTCCCCTCGCCCGCGGCCTCGACGTGGCGCTGATCGGCTACACGCTGGCACCCGAGGCGAGCCTGACCCGCATCGCCGAGGAGGTCGGCGCGGCGCTCGCCGTCCTGCGTCGCCGCGAGGCCGGACGCCTCGTCGTCTCGGGCTGGTCGGCGGGCGGGCACCTCGCGGCGCTCGCCCTGACCCGCGGACAGGCCGACGCGGCGCTCGCGGTGAGCGGGATCTTCGACCTCGCGCCGATCCGCGGGACGGCCCTGAACGACGCGCTGAACCTGAGCCCGGAGGAGGTGGAGGCGCTCTCGCCGATCCGCCACCTGCCGGCCGCGTCCGGCCCGCTCACCGTCGCCTACGGGGCGGAGGAGCTGCCGGAGCTCCGCCGGCAATCGGAGACCTACGGGGCGGCCTGGCGCGCGGCCGGGCTGCCCGGCGCGCTGCGGCCCCTGCCCGGGCACGACCATTTCTCGGTGCTGAGCGAGCTGATCCGCCCGGACGGGGCGCTGACCGAGGCGGCCGTGGCGCTCGCGCGGGGGTGAGCCGGGCGAACGGACCGATGGCTCTCCAGCCTCTCCGACGAACCCGATCGATCGCGATCGAGGAACGGTCGGCCTTCCAGGCCCCGGCGCGCGGAGAGCCCCCGTCCCGCCAGCCCCCTCACCCGCGGCACTGCACCGCCACCAGCGCCCCGGCGAGCGGCGCCGCGATGGCGCCCGCGCTCTTCGGGGCGGCGGGCCCGGAGGGTGGAAGCGCCGCGCCTTCCGCCGCCCCGAGGCCGCGCAGGGCCGCGACCCCGACGACCGGATGCGTCAGCGGCGGCATCACGCCCGCGATCAGCCGGGGCTGGGCCGGCATCTGCGCCACGAAGCCGACGAGGCGCCCGGCCCGGTCGAGCACCGGCGCCCCCGCCGCGCCCGGCTGCAGCGGCGCCACAACGCCGCCCGCCGCCCCCGCCACCCCCGGCGCGACGGTCGGGGCGCCGTCGCGGCCCATCCCGAGCACGACGAGGTCCTCTCCCGGCGCCGGGGCCGCCGGCGCGGCGGGCGGGAGGGTCCCGGGGCTCAGCGGCCGCTCGGTCTCCAGGAGGGCGAGGCCCGCCTCCTGCCGCACCACGCGGGCGGGCGCCCCGGCGACGAGGGGCGCCGGGCAGGCGGCCATCGCCGCGGCGGCCGTCACGAGGCGCCGCGGCCCGACCGCGAGCCCGGTCGCCGAGCTGCCGGCCGGGGCCGGTGCGATCGGGGCCGCGGCGGTCGCGGCTGCCGGGGGAGCGGCCGGCGCCTCGGAGGGGAACGGCGCGAAGCTGTTCGCCACCGCGATCACCAGCCTGTCCACCTCCCGGGCCAGGGCCTTGTCGTAGGCGAGGCTGAAGCCGCGCAGCCCCGCCGGGCCGGCCGCGTAGCGGATGTAGAACTTGCCCTGAGGCGTCTCGCCGGTGACGACGACGAAGTCGGGCCGCTTGAGCTTGTAGGTCACCTTGCGCTCGGGGCTGACCGAGGCGGCCTTCTCGAACAGCGCGTCGAGGTCGGTCTCGCCCGGCGCGAAGGCCTTGGTATCGAGGGTGACGCGGCCGTCCGGGCTCTGCCAGCGGCTGCCGTTCGGGATCCTGCCGCGCCGCGACAGCAGCCGCTCCGGCACCCCGAGGGTGATGCCCGTTGCGGCATCGGCCTGCAGGGTGAACTGCGCCGCCTGCTTGGCCGCCTGACCGGCCGCGAGGAGCCGGGCGCGGGCGCGCTCGTCGAGGAGGCCGCTGGGTTCGAGCCCGTTCTGGCCCTGCCAGGCCACGAGCGCCTCGTAGGTGCGCCGGCCGAAGGTGCCGGTCGTGACGCTGGTGTAGTCGCTCGCCCAGACGAGAGCCTCCTGCACCGCCCGGCGCTCGGCCTCGGGCCGGGCCTCGAAGGCGGCGCGGGCGGCCTCGAAGGCCGCGTCGGCGGGCGGGGCGGCGGGGGCGGGCTTGGATTCCGGAGCAGGCTTGGGCGCCGGAGCAGGCTTGGGCGCCGGAGCAGGCTTGGGCGCCGGAGCAGGCTTCGGCGCCGGAGCGGGCCCCGGCCGCGGGGCCGGCTGCTGGGCGGCGGCCGGCAGGCTGAGCAGGACGGCGAGGAGCAGGGCGAGGCGGCGCGGCATGGGCGGCTCTGTCCGGGAGATCGCGCGACCTTGGCAGAAGCCGCGCCCCGCATAAAGTGAGCCCGCCGGACCGGATCGCCGGGTCCGGCGCCGGGCGGCCTTCCCAAGCGTTGCGGCGCGCCGCCCAAATGATAGGCTCGTGCGAGGAACGCACGCGCACGAGGCCAGACGATGTTGAGAGCAACCCGGACGGGGCGCCTCGCCGGCGCCCTCGCGGTGGCGCTGACCCTGATCGTCCCGGCCGCCGCGCAGGCCCCGCAACCGCCCCGGCCCGCCCCGTCCGCCCTCGTGCCCCCGCCCAAGGACCCGGCGCCCAAGGGCTTCGTGCGCCAGGACCTCGCCAGCGAGGCGGTGCGGCTCGAGGCCGAGATCCGCAGCGACGCCGCCGGAAAGCCCCAGAAGCCCGCCGCCCAGTGGCGCCGCGAGGCCGAGAAGCTGTTCAAGGACGACGACCATGACGGGGCGCTCGCCGCCTATGCGGGGGCGATCGCGGCCGAGCCGGGCGATTGGAAGACCTGGTACGCCCTCGCCGAGACCGCCAACGGCGTCGAGAACGACGATTACGACGAGAACCAGAAGCTGCGCCGCCGCGCCCGCGCGGGCGCCTACCTCGCCTACCAGCGGGCGGCGAGCCGCGCGGACGAGGCCAAGGCCCTGGCGCTGCTCGGGCGGGTCCTGGCCGACCAGGAGAGCTGGCGCCCGGCCCTCGACGCCTACAAGGCGAGCCTCGCCCTCGCGGACGCGTCCGACATCCGCGCCGCCTACGAGGAGCTGCGCGAGAAGCACGGCTTCCGCATCACCGACTACAAGGTCGATTCGGAGGCCGCCGCCCCCCGGGCCTGCTTCACCTTCTCGGAGGACCTCTCCGCCAAGACCGACATGGCGCCCTTCGTGGCGGTGTCGGGGGCCGCGAACGCCGCCGTCACCGCCGAGGGCCAGCAGGTCTGCGTCGACGGGCTCAAGCACGGCGAGCGCTACGCCGTGGTGCTGCGCCAGGGACTTCCCTCGGCGATCGCCGGCGAGACCCTGCGGAAATCCGCCGATTACGAGATCTACGTCCGGGACCGCTCGCCCCAGGTGCGCTTCACCGGCCGCAACTACGTCCTGCCGCGCACCGGCCAGGCCGGCGTGCCCCTGGTCTCGGTGAACGCCCCGAAGCTCGACGTCGAGGTGCTGCGCATCGGCGACCGCGGCCTGCTGCCGACCCTGCGCTCGGAGGAGTTCCTGTCGCAGCTCACCGGCGCCACCGCCCGCACCCTCGCGCGCGAGAAGGGCGTGCGGGTCTGGAAGGGCACCCTCGACACCGCCGGGGCCGAGCCGAACCAGGAGGTGGTCACCGCCTTCCCGGTCCTGCAGGCGGTCGGCAAGATCGAGCCCGGGCTCTACGTGATGCTGGCGCAGCCGAGCGGGACGGCCGCCCTCGGCGACGAGGAGACCGGCGGCTACGACCAGCAGGCGACCCAGTGGTTCGTCGTCTCCGATCTCGGCCTGACCGCCCTCAAGGGCGCGGACGGGGTCCACGTCTTCGTGCGCTCGCTGGCCAGCGCCGCGACCGTGCAGGGGGCGGAGATCCGCCTCGTCGCCCGCAACAACGAGGTGCTCGGCGTCAGGACCACCGATGCGCAGGGCCACGCGGCCTTCGATCCGGGCCTGTCCCGGGGCGAGGGCGGCATCGCGCCGAGCCTCGTCGTGGCGCGGCTCGGCGACGATTACGGCTTCCTCGACCTCGCGCTCAGCGCCTTCGACCTCGCCGACCGCGGCGTGAAGGGGCGGCCCGCCCCCGCCGCGGCGGAGGCCTTCGTGTTCCCCGAGCGCGGCGTCTACCGCTCGGGCGAGACCGTCCAGATCACCGCCCTCTTGCGCGACGCGAAGGGCGCGGCGATCCCGGGCCTGCCCCTCACCCTGGTGGTGAAGCGCCCGGACGGGATCGAGTATCGCCGCGCCGCCGTGCCGGATGCGGGGCTCGGCGGGCGCGCCTTCCCGCTGCCGCTCCTCCCCGGCGCCGCGCCCGGCACCTGGCGCGTGCTCGCCTACACCGACCCGAAGGCGGCGCCGGTCGGCGAGGCGAGTTTCCTGGTCGAGGATTACCTGCCCGAGCGGCTGGAGGTGACGCTCACGCCCAAGGCTCCCGCGCTCGCCCCGAACCAGCCGGCCGTGATCGACGTCGCGGCCCGCTTCCTCTACGGAGCGCCGGGCGCGAACCTCCAGGTCGGCGGCAGCGTCGCCGTGCAGGCGGCGGCGTCGAGCGGCATCCGCGGCCTCGACGGCTTCGCGATCGGCCTCGACGACGAGAGCGTGGTGCCGACCACCGCCGAGATCGACGAGCGGGTCACCACCGACGCGCAGGGCAGGGCGACGGTGCGGGCCCCCGTGCCGGCGCTCAGCGCCCCGCGCCCCCTGGAGGCGAAGGTCTCGCTCCAGGTCGGCGAGCCGGGCGGGCGGGCCGTGCAGCGCAGCGTGACGCTGCCGATCCTGCCGGCCGGCCCGGTCGTCGCCCTGCGCAAGACCTTCGGCGACCTGCGCGAGGGCGGGACCGCGACCTTCGAGGTGGTCGCGGCGCAGCCGGACGGCACGCGCCTGCCGGCCCGCGGCGCGGCCTGGACGCTCAAGAAGGTCGAGCGGAACTACCAATGGTACCGGGCGGACGGCCGCTGGTCCTACGAGGCTGTGAGGACCAGCCGCAAGGTGGCGAACGGCGCGCTCGATCTCGCCCCCGACGCCCCGGCCCGGATCGCCGCCCCGGTCGAGTTCGGCACCTACCGGCTGGAGGTGAGCGCGCCGAACCTGCAGGCCGCGAGCCTGAGCTTCACGGTCGGCACCGGCGGCAGCGAGAGCGCCGACGCGCCCGACCTCCTCGACCTCACCCTCGACAAGGCCGCCTACGCCTCCGGCGAGACGCTGAAGGCGCGGTTCGCGCCGCGCTTCGCCGGCACCGCCACGGTCGCGGTGGTGAGCGACCGGGTGCACGAGATCCGCACCCTCTCCGTGCCGGCGGGCGGCGGCGCCGTGGAGATCCCGGTCAAGGCCGAGTGGGGCGCGGGCGCCTACCTGGTCGCCACCGCCTACCGGCCCCTCGACCAAGCGGCCAAGCGCCTGCCGGGCCGGGCGCTCGGCCTCGCGTGGTTCTCCGTCGACCGGGCGGCGCGCAGCCTCGACGTCGCCGTCGAGGCGCCCGCCAAGGTGCGGCCCCGCGGGGACCTGCGCCTGCCGATCCGCCTTTCCGGCCTCAAGCCCGGCGAGGAGGCCCGGGTGACGGTGGCGGCGGTCGATGTCGGCATCCTCAACCTGACCCGCTACGCGGCGCCCGACCCCTTCGCCTTCTTCTTCGGGCAGAAGGCGCTCTCGACCGAGATCCGCGACCTCTACGGATACCTGATCGACGGCATGCAGGGGACGCTCGGCGCGATCCGCTCGGGCGGCGATGCCGGCGGGGCCGAACTCGCCGACGCGCCCCCGACCCAGGAGCCGCTGGTGCGCTATTCCGGCGTCGTCACGGTCGGGCCGGACGGGCGGGCCGAGGTGACCTTCCCGCTTCCGGCCTTCAACGGCACCGCCCGGGTGATGGTGACCGCCTGGACGGCCGGGCGGGTCGGGTCGGCCGCGGCCGACGTGATCGTGCGCGACGCCGTGGTGCTCACCGGCACCCTGCCGCGCTTCCTCAACGTGGGCGACCGCTCGCGCCTGCACGTCGCCCTCGACAATGTCGAGGGAGCGGCGGGGGATTACGCGGTCGATCTCGACCTCTCCGGGCCGGTCGTGGTCCCGGCCGAGGCGCTGACCCGGAAGATCCGCCTGGAGGCGGGCCAGCGGGGCGCGATCGAGATCCCGGTGACGGCGGCCGGTCCCGGCGTGGCGCGGCTCGACCTCAGGCTGACCGGGCCGGGTCTCGACGGCGCGGCCGGGCAGAGCTTCGCGCTCGCGGTGCAGCCCGGGACCGGGGCGCTGCTGCGCCGCTCGGTGCGCTCCCTCGACCCCGGGGCGAGCGTGACCCTGTCGAACGACCTCCTCGCCGACCTGCTGCCGGGCACGGGGACGCTCACGGTCTCGGCCTCGCCGCTCGCGGGGCTGGACGTGCCGGCCCTGCTGCAGGCCCTCGACCGCTACCCCTACGGCTGCACCGAGCAGACGGTGAGCCGGGCGATGCCGCTCCTCTACGTGAACCGCCTCGCCTCCCTCGACCGGCTCGCCCTCGACGACAAGGTGGACGAGCGGATCCGCGGCGCCATCGACCGGGTGCTGTCGCGCCAGGACGCGAGCGGCAGCTTCGGCCTGTGGTCGGCCGCCAATTCCGAGGATCTCTGGCTCAACGCCTACGTGGCCGACTTCCTGACGAGGGCGCGCGAGCGCGGCTTTCCCGTGCCGCAGACCGCCTTCTCGCTCGCCCTCGACCGGCTGCGCAACGCGGTCGCCAACACCAGCGAGGTCAGCGGCGGCGGCATGGATCTCGCCTACGCGGCCTACGTGCTGGCCCGCAACGGCCGGCCGGTGATGGGGGACCTGCGCTACCTCGCCGACACGAAGCTCTCGGACTTCTCGACCCCCCTCGCCCGCGGCCAGATCGCGGCGGCGCTGGCGCTGCTCGGCGACCGCGGCCGGGCGCAGAAGGCCTTCGAGGCCGCCGTGTCGGCCCTGCGCGGGGAGAAGGACAAGGCCGAGTACCGGCCGGATTACGGCTCGCGCCTGCGCGACGGGGCCGGGCTGATCGCGCTCGCGGCCGAGACGGGACTCGTCCGCGACAGCATCGCGCCGCTCGGGGCGGTGATCGGCGAGGAGCGGGCCTCCGGGCGGGTCACCAGCACCCAGGAGAATGCCTGGATGGTGCTCGCCGCCGAGGGCCTGAGCAAGGAGGCCGAATCCATGGCCTTCGCGGTCGACGGCGAGGCGCAGGGCGGCCCCCTCTACCGCAGCTTCAAGGCGGCGCAGCTCGACGCCAAGCCGGTCACGGTGACCAATCGCGGCACGACGAGTGCCCAGCTCGTGCTCGGCGTCGCGGGCAGCCCGATCGTCCCCGAGCCGCCGGAGGCCAGGGGCTACACGGTCGAGCGCCGCTACCACCGCCTCGACGGCTCGCTCGTCGACGTCACGCAGCTGCGCCAGAACGACCGGGTCGTGGTGGTGCTGAAGGTGACGGAGGACAAGGCCCGCGCGGCCCGCCTCCTCCTCGTCGACCGCCTGCCCGCCGGGCTGGAGATCGACAACCCGAAGCTCCTCGACGCCGACGCCGTGCCGGCCCTGTCCTTCGTGAAGAGCGACGTGCAGCCGACCCACAAGGAGTTCCGCGACGACCGCTTCGTGGCGGCCTACGACCGCGACCCGTCGCAGCCGGCCTTCCTCACGGTCGCCTACACGGTGAGGGCGGTGACGCCGGGCCGCTACGTCCACCCGGCGGCGACGATCGAGGACATGTACCGGCCCGAGCGCTACGGCCGCACCGCCTTCGGGGCCATGGAGGTGGGCGCGCCGCGCTGAGGCGGGCGGGCGCCGCCGCGCTCACGCCGCCGCGCTCTCCCGGACGAAATCCAGGAAGGCGCGCAGCGGCGGGGGCGGCTGGCGCCGGCTCGGGTGGTAGAGCAGGAAGCCCGGGAAGGACGGGCACCAGGGTTCGAGCAGGCGCACGAGCCGCCCCTCCGCCAGGAAGGGGGCGGCGTAGCCCTCGAAGACCTGGGCGAGGCCGCTCCCCTCGACCGCGGCCTGGAGCAGCAATTCCTGCTCGTTGAGGATCAGCGGCCCGTCGAGATCGAGGGCGAGGGCGCGACCGTCCCGCTCGAATTCCCAGCGCATCACGGCGCCGCCCGCGAAGCGCTGCCGCAGGCAGGCATGCCCGGCGAGGTCCTCGGGCGTCGCGGGGAGGCCGCGGGCGGCCAGGTAGGCCGGGGAGCCCACCACGGCGAAGCGCTGCCGCCCCCCGAGGGGCACCGCGATCATGTCACGCGGGACGCGCTCGCCGAAGCGCACGCCCGCGTCGAACCCCTCGCGGACGATGTCGGCGAGCGCGTCGTCGCAGGCGATCTCCAGCCGCAGGCCCGGATGCCGGGAGAGGAAGCGCGCGGCGAGCGGCGCCAGGACGAGGCGGCAGGCCGAGCGGGGGGCGTTGAGCCGCAGCGTGCCGGTGAGGCGCCCGCCGGAGGCCGCGACCTCGCCGAGCGCCCGGTCGATCTCGTCGAGCGCCGGCCCGAGCCGCGCCAGCAGGGCGGCGCCCGCCTCGGTCGGCGCCACGCTGCGGGTGGTGCGGTTGAGGAGCCGGGCGCCGAGCCGGGCCTCGAGGTCGCGCAGGGCGTGGCTCAGGGCCGAGGGCGACAGGCCGAGTTCCGCCGCCGCGCGGCGGAAGCTGCGGTGCCGCGCCACGCGGGCGAAGGCGACGAGGTCGGAGAGGTCGCTGCGCGGCATTGGTGAACGGCGCTCAGGAGGTCGTGCGGCCCGGCCGAGCTTATCGGCGCGGCGGCGAGATGCCAGATGGGGGCGCGTCCCCTCAGGAGATCCCCATGCGCCAGCGTCCCCTCGGCCGGTCCGGCCTCACCGTCTCGCTCCCCGGCCTCGGCTGCATGGGCATGTCCGAGTTCTACGGGCCGGCGGACGACGCGCAGTCGCGCGCCGCCCTCGAAGCCGCCCTCGCCCTCGGCTACGACTTCCTCGACACGGCCGACACTTACGGGCACGGCCACAACGAGGCGCTGATCGGCGCGGTCCTGGCCGGGCGGCGCGACCGGGCGGTGGTGGCGACCAAGTTCGGCATCGTGCGCGCGCCCGGCCGCTACGAACGCCGCATCGACAATTCCCCCGCCTACGTGGCGGCGGCCTGCGAGGCCTCGCTCCGGCGCCTGGGGGTCGAGACGATCGACCTCTATTACTGCCACCGGCGGGATCCCGCCGTGCCGATCGAGGAGGTGGTGGGCGCGATGGCCCGCCTCGTCGAGGCCGGCAAGGTGCGGGCCCTCGGCCTCTCGGAGGTCTCGCCGGCGACGCTGCGGGCGGCGCAGGCCGTGCACCCGATCGCGGCGGTGCAGAGCGAGTACTCGCTCTGGACCCGGGAGCCCGAGCAGGGGCTCCTCGCCGCCTGCCGCGACCTCGGCGTCGCCCTCGTGGCCTACTCGCCCCTGGGGCGCGGCTTCCTCACCGGCGCCGTCGACGTCGCGGGCCTCGCGCAGGACGATGTCCGGCGCGCCAATCCCCGCTTCCGGGACGAGGCGCTCGCCCGGAACGCGCGCCTCGCCGCGGCGCTCGGAACCTTCGCGGCGGAGCGCGGCGCCAGCGCGGCCCAGGTCGCGCTGGCCTGGCTCGTCACCCGCGAGCCGCACGTCATCCCGATCCCGGGCACCCGCAAGGAGGCGCGCCTCGCGGAGAACGCGGCGGCGATGGAGATCCGGCTCACGCCCGAGGACCTGCGCGCCCTCGACGCGCTGTTCGCGCCCGGGGCGGTGGCCGGGTCGCGCTACGACGAGGCCGGCATGGTCGGCATCGAGACCGACTGAGACGCTCGACGCCGCCCGAGGCGCTCGACCCCGCCCGCGGCTTTGGGGCGTCGCGTCCGGACGCGAAATGCGCCATGCTCGGCCGATCGGTTCGGGCGGGGGCGGGATGGCGGGAGGCGCGGCGGGTCGGAATGGGGCGTGGCGGCGCGTCGTCCCGGCGCTGCTGCTCGCCGCGGCGCTCGCCGCCGGCGCGGCCGGGCTGTGGCGGGAGATCGGGCGCGATCCCGGCCTCGACCTCGCGGCGGCCGAGCGCCGCTCGCCCGTGGTCCTCGACCGGGCCGGCGTGCTCCTGCGCCCCTTCGCGACGGCGGATGGCCGCTGGCGCCTGCCGCTCGCCCCCGAGGCGGTCGATCCGCGCTTCCTCACCCTGCTGATGGCCTACGAGGACCGGCGCTTCGCCCGGCATCCGGGCGTCGATCCGCTCGCGGTGCTGCGGGCCGCCGGGCAATGGCTGCGGGCGGGACGGATCGTCTCGGGCGGCTCGACCCTCTCGATGCAGGTCGCCCGGCTGGTCGAGCCGCGAGCCGAGCGCTCGCTCGCCGCCAAGCTGCGCCAAGTGCGGGGGGCGGTCGCGCTCGAGCGGCGGCTCGGCAAGGCGGGGGTGCTGCGCCTCTACCTCGCCCTCGCCCCCTATGGCGGGCCGCTCGAAGGGGTGCGGGCGGCGAGCCTCGCCTATTTCGGCCACGAGCCGGGGCGCCTGTCGCTGGCGGAGGCCGCGCTCCTCGTCGCCCTGCCGCAGGCGCCCGAGGCCCGCCGGCCCGACCGCTTCCCGGAGGCGGCGCGGCGCGCCCGCGACCGCGTCCTCGACCTCGCGGCGGCGCGGGGCGCCGTCCGCCGCGACGAGGCCGAGGCGGCCAAGGCCGAGCCGGTGCCGCAGCGGCGCCGCCCCTTCCCGATGCTCGCGGCCCATGCGGCCGAGGCGGCCCTGGCCGAGGCGCCCGACCGGGCGGTCCACCGCCTGACCATCGACGCGCGCCTGCAGGCGAGCCTGGAGGCGCTCGCGGCCGAGCGCGTTGCCGCCCTCGGTCCCGGCCTCTCGACGGCGATCCTGGTCGTCGACAACGCCACCGGCGCGGTGCGGGCGCATGTCGGCAGCGCCGGCTACCTCGATGCCGGCCGCGCGGGCGCCATCGACATGGCCGCCGCCCTGCGCTCGCCGGGCTCGGCGCTGAAGCCCTTCGTCTACGCGCTGGCCTTCGAACTCGGCCTCGCCCATCCCGAGACGCTGATCGAGGACCGGCCCTCGCGCTTCGGGGCCGCCTACGCGCCGGAGAATTTCGACCTCACCTTCCAGGGCACGGTCACGGCCCGGCGCGCCCTGCAGATGTCCCTCAACGTGCCCGCGGTGGAACTGATGGAGTTGGTCGGCCCGGCCCGCTTCATCGCCCGGCTGCGGGCGGGCGGGGCGGGGATCGCGCTCCCCGCGACGCCGCCCCCGGCCTGCCGGTGGCCCTCGGCGGGCTCGGCATCACGCTGACCGACCTCGCCCGGCTCTACGCGGGCCTCGCCCGGGGCGGCCTCGTGCCCGATCTCGTGCGGCGGCCGGAGGCCGGGCCGCCGGCCCGCGAGCCGCCCCGCATCGCCGAGGGGGTGGCGGCGTGGTACGTCACTGACATCCTGCGCGGCACGCCGCCGCCCGAGAACGCCCTGCCGAACCGCATCGCCTACAAGACCGGCACCTCCTACGGCTACCGCGACGCCTGGGCGGTGGGATTCGACCGCCGCATCACCGTGGCGGTCTGGGTCGGCCGCCCGGACGGGGCGAGCGTGCCCGGCCTGGTCGGGCGCGTGGCGGCGGCCCCGATCCTGTTCGACGCCTTCGCGCGCTGCGGCGGCGAGCCGGAGCCGGTGCCGCCGGTCCGCGACGCCCTGGTGACCAGTACGGCCGGCCTGCCGCCGCCGCTCCGCCACCTGCGCCGCGACGCCGCCAAGGTGGCGGGCGAGGCGCCGGGAGCCCCGCTCAGGATCGCCTATCCGCCGGACGGCGCCCGGGTCGATCTCGGCTTCGCGGAGGGGGCGCCGGCCGGGCTCGCCCTGAAGGCGCTGGGCGGCACCCTGCCCCTGACCTGGATGGTGAACAGCCTGCCCCTGCCCGAGGCCGCCCGCCGGCAGGCGGAGTGGCAGCCGGACGGGGCCGGGTTCGCGCGGATCTCCGTGATGGACGCGACGGGCGCGAGCGACAGCGTCGTGGTCCGGCTGGAATAGGACCGACGATGAGAAGTCCATGAAACACAACTCATGGCATCCGCGCAGGTCCTGCCGGAGGCCCGAGCCGCTTCGCGGCAGGCCTCATCCGGGGTCCCGGATCACACCGCCGCGTTCCCGTCGTGCGGATCCCGCCCTATTGCAGGTGCCGGCGATAGGTCTCGCCCGCCTGCGCCTTCAGGTCCGCCCCGGCCTCCCGGCCGATCGAAGCGGCCTCCGCGGCCGGGCCGCTGCGGGTCGTGGCCCAGTGCGCGCTCCCGTCCGGCAGGAACAGCAGCCCGTCGAGGGTCAGCCGGTCGCCGTCGATCTGCGCCAGCGCCGCGATCGGCGTGCGGCAGGACCCGTCGAGTTCCGCGAGCAGGCCCCGCTCGGCGGCCAGCGCCGTCGTCGTGCGCGGGCAGGCCACCGCCTGCAGCAGGGCGATGACGTCCTCGTCCGCCGCGCGGCACTCGATGCCGAGCGCGCCCTGCGCCACGGCCGGCAGCATCTCCTCGACCGGGATCACGGTCCTGGCGAGATGCGCCAGCCCGAGCCGCTCCAGCCCCGCGATGGCGAGGAGGGTCGCGTCGCAGACCCCCTCCTCCAGCTTGCGGATGCGGGTATTGGCGTTGCCGCGCAGGGGCACGATCCGCAGGTCGGGCCGGCGCATCAGCACCTGCGCGCCCCGCCGCAGGGACGAGGTGCCGACGCGGGCGCCGGCGGGCAGCTCGGCGAGGCTGCCGGAAGCGAGCGACAGGAAGGCGTCGCGGGGGTCGTCCCGCTCCAGGATGCAGGCGATGACGAGCCCGTCCGGCAGCCAGGTCTCGACATCCTTCATCGAGTGCACGGCGACGTCGATCTCGCCGGCGAACAGCGCCTGTTCCAGCTCCTTGGTGAACAGACCCTTGCCGCCGATCGCCGAGAGCGGCCGGTCGAGGATCCGGTCCGCCACCGTGTTGACGACGACGAGCTCCATCGCCCCCGGCTCGGCGAGGTGCGGATGCGCGGCGGCGATGCGGTCGCGGACCATGCCGGTCTGCGCGAGCGCCATCGGGCTGCCGCGGGTGCCGATGCGCAGGGGGCGATGAGCCATGGCCGCGTGCCTCGCCGTCAGAGAACCTTCACGTTCCCGAGCGAGTAGCCGCAAGCCAAGGTCCTGTCACCTGCGGCGAAATCCTAATCCCTGGGGATCTGCTCGTCGGCGACCGGCTCGCCCTGCGGCGTGCCGGCCGGATGGGGCGGCTCGGCCGGCTGGCCCGGCGCGTGCCCGGCCGGGCGGCGGCTGGTGGCGAGGCTGGATTCCGCGAGGCCCTCGCGGCGGGGCTGGTCGCCCCCGCGGCGGGGCTGGTCGCCCGCGCGGCGGGGTTGGTCGCGGTCGGGCTGGGTGCGGTCTGCAGTCATGGGGGCGCCTCCGGCCGGATCAACCGCCGAAGGCGGCCGGCGTTCAGAACCCGGCGGCGGTGGTGGTCGTGTGCTCGACGGCCGGGGGCGCGGCGAAATGGTCGGAGACCAAGTCGCGCCAGGCCTGGAAATCGGGCGAGCTGCGGAAATCGACCGTGTGGTTCTCAAGGGTCTCCCACTTCACCATCAGGCGGTAGCGGGTCGGATGCTCGATCGAGCGGTGCAGCTCCATGCCCTTGCAGCCCTTGGCGCGACGAAAGAGGGCGGCCGCCTCGGCGACCCCGTCCTCGAAGGCGGCCTCGTGGCCGGGCTTCACCTCGATCTGCGCGATTTCCAGGACCATGACGTTCCTCCGGTCAACGCCCCCGCATGCGGCATCCGCGCCGGCAAGTCCATGTCGGCAAGTCCATGTCGGCAAGTCGATGCCGACAAGTCCGTCTCGGCAAGTCCATGCGGCTCCTCCATGCGGCCGCCGCGGCGGCCGTCGCCCGACATCGGGCGCCGCGACCGCGCCGCGAGAGCAGTGGATGACGCGCCCGCGCGGTTGCGTCCGGCCCGGCCGGCGCGCACAAACCGTGATCGCCCCGCGGCATCCGACCCCGCCCCAGGCGGGATCGTCGCGCCGATCCGTCGATCCGAGGATGCGCCGATGACGACGCTGAAGGAATTCGAGGAGGCCCTGCGCGAGCACGGGATGCTGATGGCGCTCGCCCTCCTGGAACGGCTGCGCGAGCGCGACCGGGCGAACCGGACCGTGAAGCCGGGCCGGCGCATCGTCGGCAAGAAGATGACCCCGGAACTCGCCCGGGCCATCCTCGACCTGCACGGCTCGACCGAGATGACGCAGCAGGAGATCGCCTTCAAGCTCGGCGTCAATCAGGGCCGGGTGAACGAGGTGATCAAGCGCGGCAAGTGGCTCTCCGGCGACCAGGCCGCGCCGGAGGCGGTGGCGCGCGACAAGGGCAAGGCGCGCATCCGCGGCACCGACGTCAAGCGCCCGCGCAAGGGGAAGGAGAAGGCGCCCACCCCCCGCAAGCCGAAGGCCCAGACGGAGCTGCTGTTCGGGGATCCGTGAGGGGGAGACCCGACGCGCGGCCGGGACGCCCGATGCAAGAACGCCCCGGCCTCCGCCGGGGCGCTCCGCTCTTGCGTGAATACGCCCCGGCTTCCGCCGGGGCGCTCGGCTCTGACGTCAAAACGCCCCGGCCTCCGCCGGGGCGCTCGGCTCTGATGTCAAAACGCCTCGGCCTCCGCCGGGGCGCTCGGCTCTCAGGTCAGGGTGAGGTCGCTCACGCGGCCTGCTGGACCGTGCCCTCGATCGACCGCGGGGCGCTGCCCGTGGCGATCTGGATCTGGCGCGGCTTCTTGGCCTCTGGGATCTCGCGCACGAGATCGACGTGGAGCAGGCCGTTCTCCAGGGTCGCGCCCGTCACCTGGACGTAATCCGCGAGCTGGAAGCGCCGCTCGAAGCTGCGCGCCGCGATGCCCTGATGGAGGAACTCGCCCTTGCGGGCCTCGGCGGCCTTGCGCTCGCCCTTGATCGTCAGCGCGTTCTCACGAACCTCGATCGACAGATCCTGGTCGGTGAAGCCGGCGACGGCGACCGTGATGCGGTACGCGGTCTCGCCGGTGCGCTCGATGTTGTAGGGCGGGTAGGTCGGGGCCGCTTCCGCGCTCACGAACTGGTCGAGCGCCGAGAACAGCCGGTCGAAGCCGACAGTCGAGCGATAGAGGGGAGCAAGGTCGAACTGACGCATGACATATTCTCCGTCCGAAGCAATATGTGATCTTACGGTCCGCCGTAGGGCCGGACCTGTGGTCTTGTCTGCACCGCCTGATGGCCGGCGCAACCGTGATATCGGGAGGGGCTCCTCTTCGTTCAAGAGGGGATTGCGGGAATCGCGAGGGGCCCGCGCTTGATTTTGCCGGCCGGACGGGGTGCTCTCGGGAGACGCATCCCCGAGGCCGCAGCCCCGAGATCCCCGCCCGTGACCGTTCCGCTCATCGCCACGCCGGACAACCCGATCCCGCCCGGCGCCCGCACCCTCGCGGTGCCGACCCGGGACGGGCTGACCCTGCGGGCCGCGACCTGGACGGCGGCCACCCGCACCACCAAGGGCACCGTCTGCCTGGTGCAGGGCCGGGCCGAGTTCATCGAGAAGTACTACGAGACGGTCCAGGACCTGCGGGCGCGGGGCTTCGCCGTGGCGGCCTTCGACTGGCGCGGCCAGGGCGGCTCCGACCGCACCGTCGCGGACGCGCGCAAGGGCCATGTCGGCGATTTCGAGGAGTACCGGCTCGACCTGGAGGCGGTCGCCACGCAGGTGCTGGAGCCGCTGATGCCGCGGCCCTATTTCGGGCTCGCCCACTCGATGGGCGGGGCGGTCTGCCTGGCCGCGGCGCGGGAGGGATGGCTGCCCTTCTCCCGCCTCGTCACGCTCGCGCCGATGCTCGGCATCGTGATGGTGCGCCACCCGCGGGCCGCGATGCGGGCGGCCGCCCTCCTCAACGGGCTCGGCCTCGGCCCGCGCTTCGTCCCGGGCGGCAGCCCGGTCTCGATCGCCACGAAGCCCTTCCCCGGCAATCGCCTCACCACCGATCCGGCGCGCTACGCCCGCAACGCGGCGGCGGCGCTCGCGGTCGGGGCCGGCGCGGTCGGGGATCCGACCGTGGCCTGGCTCGCCGCCGCCTTCCGGACGATGCGCCGCCTCGGCGACCCGCGCTACCCGCTCGCGATCCGGCTGCCCGTGCTGGTGGTGGCGGCGGGCGACGACCCGGTCTGCAGCACGCCCGCCATCGAGCGCTTCGCGGCGAGGCTCAAGGCCGGCCACAGCATCACCCTGCGGGGCGCCCGGCACGAGATCCTGATGGAGCAGGACGCGATCCGGGCCCAGTTCTGGGCCGCCTTCGAGGCCTTCGTCCCGGGCACGCCGCTCCCGGAGCCGCGCGAGGAGGACCTCATCGCGCTCGAGCGGCTGCCGCCCGGCTAAGCGGAATTGCGCCGTGCAATTCCGCTTAGTCCCTTGCTTTGGCAGCATTCTTGCCGCCGAACCGGTGACCCCTTCGGCGAATGATGCTTAGGGCAGGGCCCGGTCACGCGGCCATCGGGTCCTGCGCCAGGTTCTTGCCGTGCGGCCCGAAGCGCCGGTCTCAGCGGTTGAGCATCTCCAGCGCCGCCTCGTGCAGGCGCTTGTCGCCGGCCGCCACGACGTTGCCGCCGCCCGCGGCCGGGCCGCCGTCCCAGCTGGTCACGATCCCGCCCGCGCCCTCCACGATCGGGATCAGCGCGACGATGTCGTAGGGCTTCAGGCCGGCCTCGATCACGAGGTCGATCTGCCCGGCCGCCAGCATGCAGTAGGAGTAGCAGTCGGTGCCGAACCGCATCAGGCGCGTCGCCGCCTCGACGCGGCCGTAGGCCTCGCGGTCCCGGCCCTCGCCGAACAGGCGCGGGTCGGTCGTCGCCGCGATCGCCTCGGAGAGCGCGGCGCGGCGGCGGGTGAGGAGCTTGCGGGTGCCGTTCGGGCCGCGATACTGCGCGCTCCGGCCGTCGCCCGAGAAGCGCTCGCCCAGGAAGGGCTGGTGCATCAGCCCGTAGCAGGGCGTGCCGGCCCGCGTCAGGCCGATCAGCGTCCCCCAGAGCGGCAGGCCGGCGATGAAGCCCCGCGTGCCGTCGATCGGATCGAGGACCCAGACGTACTCCGCCTCCTCCCCCTCGGTGCCGAATTCCTCGCCGAGGATGCCGTGGTCCGGGAAGGTGCGGCGGATGATCTGGCGCATCACCGCCTCGCCGGCCCGGTCCGCCTCCGTCACGGGATCGAAGGGCTTGGGGCCGATCGCCTTGTCCTCGGTGACGAAGGCCGCGCGGAAGAAGGGCAGGATCGCCTGTCCGGACTGCGTGGCGAGCTCGTCCACGAACCGCGCGAAATCGACGACGCTCATTGCGCACCCCTCAGGCCGCTCCCCGGGCCGGCCGCCCCGGCCGGCTCCTCGCGGCGCGCAAGGATCGAAAGGACGCCGCGAGCCCTGCGTCAAGCCCTCAGGCGGGAGCACCCGCCGGGAGGGAGGCCGAACGCGGCGCCGGCGCCACAGGCGCGGGCCGGCCGGCGGACGCCGCCTCGCCCGTCGCGGCCGCCAGGCAGGCCTCCACCGCCTCGCGCAGGGAGGTGACGTGATCGTCCGCCCCCAGGGCGGCGCGGGCCTCCGGATCGGCCAGGGCGAGGTCGTCGGTCGGCCAGAGGCCGACCAGGATGCGGGCCTGCGGCAGGCGCCGCCGCACCCGCTGCACGAGGTAGCGCAGGTGCGCCGGGGTGCCGCTGATCTCCAGGTAGGAGATGCAGACCATCCGGGCCTCGCCCGCGTCGAGGTCGGCGATCCGCGCCCGCGACACCGCCGCGAACGGCACGACCCGGGTGCCGAGGCCGTTCTTCTCCAGGAGCTGCGAGAGCATCGTCGAGGCGGCCTCGTCGAGCGGGCCGCGGCCCGCCACGCAGAGCACGGCCCCCTTCTGCCGCCAGGGCGCCGGCAGGGTCTCCGGGGCCGGCGCGCCCGGCACGGCCGGCTCGCCGTCGCAGGGGGCGGCGGCGTCGGCATCGCGCCCCAGGAGCCGCCCGGCGAGACTGGTCTGGGCGGCGGGCGCGACGTCCTCGCGGTCGGCGAGGTCGGTGACGAGCTCGTCGATCGCCGTGCGGATCCGCTCCAGCTGCTCCTCGGTCAGCACCCCGCGGCGGGCGTCGGAGGCGGCGAGTTGCAGGCCCTTGAGCACCACGTCGTCGTAGTAGGAGGAGAGCGAGCACTCGCTGAGGATCGATTCCGCGAGCTCCTGCGCCTCGTCGGGGTCGTCCGCGAGGAGGCGCTGGTAGAAGTTCTCCACCGGGGTCAGGGCCGGCCGGTCGCCGAACAGGACGTCGAGGAATTCGAGCTGGTCGACGTGGCGGCCGAGCACGACGAGGCAGACCGTGAGCGGGGTCGAGAGCAGCAGCCCGACCGGCCCCCAGAGCCAGGTCCAGAACAGGGCCGAGACCAGGACCGCGAAGGGCGAGAGCCCGGTCGAGTGCCCGTAGAGCAGCGGCTCGACGACCTGGCCGACGATCGGCTCGAGGATCAGGAACAGGGCCGCGGTGGCCAGCACCATGTGCCAGCCCGGATCGACCGCGGCGGCGAGCAGCAGCGGCAGCAGGGCCGACAGGAAGGCGCCGACATAGGGCACGAAGCGCATCAGCGCGGTGAAGATCCCCCACAGGATCGGGCTCGGCACGCCGATGATCCAGAGCCCGATCCCGATCGCCACCCCGAATCCGGCGTTGAGGGCGAGCTGCACCAGGAAGAAGCGGCTCAGGCGCCGCGCCGCGTCGTTCATCGCCACCGTGGTGCGGTGGAGGTCGCTCGACCCGGCGAGGCGGATCAGGCGGTCGCGCAGGTCTTCGCGCTGGCCCAGGATGAACATCAGCACCACGAAGACGATGCCGGTGGTGGCGAGCGGCGCGAGGGCCGGCGAGAGCAGGCGCTCGGCGAGTTCGAGCGGGGTGAGTTCGCGCTCGCGCACCTCGACCAGCACCGGCTTGTCGGGGTTCTGCACGCTGGGGGCCGGCCTCGGCGCGGTCGGGTCCTGCGGCTTGGCCTTGTCCTCCGGGATGCTCCCGGCCTGCTGCAGGTGCTTGCCGATGCTGCGCATGTAGCCGGCGATGGAGCCGACCGGACCCTCCCTGAGATTCTCGAGCTTGCGCTCGATCGTGCGCTGGTACTGGGGCAGGTTGCTGCCGAGATCGGCGACCTGCAGGCCGATGACGAGGGTGAGCAGGCCCACGACCCCGAGGCAGGTGAGCACCGACAGGCCGATCGAGGCCGTGCGCCCGAGGCGCAGCCGCCGCAGCAGGCTCACCAGCGGCCAGAGCACGAAGCTCAGGAGCACCGCGATGGCGATCGGGATCAGGATCTCGCGGCCGAAATACAGGGCCGCCACGATGAGGGCGGCGATGAGCAGCGGCAGGGCGAAGCCGCGGCCGGGCGTCTCCGCGGCGGCAATGCGCTTGGGCACCGCCGGGATCAGGGAGGCCTGCCCACCATCGTCACGCGCCATGCACCGCCCCACGCTCGCGCCCGGCGGGTCAAGCCGGGCCGTACCCGTGTCAGGAACGGCCGGGAGACCGATTGGATCCCCGCGCAGGGCGGGCGGCCGGGGCGAAAAACCGATTGCCGCAGCGGCAGATAGCCGTGCGCCTGGGGGCCGCCCGGGCGGCGCGCCGGATCACACCAGGAGCGGCTGGGCCACCTGCGCCCCGACCGAGAACACGCGCTTGTAGCGCTCGACCTCCTCCTCCGGCCCGAGCGCCTTGGTGGGGTTGTCGGAGAGCTTGACGGTCGGGCGGCCGTTGGCCGAGATCACCTTGCAGACGATGGAGATCGGGTCGAGGCGCCCGTCCGGCGCCAGCCCCCGGAAGTCGTTGGTGAGCAGGGTGCCCCAGCCGTAGCCGATGCGCAGCCGCCCGTGGAAGCGGTGGTGGATGGTCTCGATCGTGTCGACGTCGAGCCCGTCGGAGAAGATCGCGAGCTTCTCCCGCGGGTTGCGCCCGTTCTCGCGCCACCACGCGATCACCTCCTCGCCCCCGATGATCGGGTCCTTCGAGTCGATGCGGATGCCGGTCCAGTCCGCCATCCAGGCGGGGCCGTTGGCCAGGAAGCCGGTCGTCCCGTAGGTGTCCGGCAGGATGACGAGCAGGTTGCCGGCGTAGTCCTGCTGCCAGTCGGCCAGGACCGCGTAGGGCGCCCGGGCCAGGGCCGCGTCGTCCTCCGCCAGGGCGGCGTAGACCATCGGCAGTTCGTGCGCGTTGGTGCCCACCGCCTCGATGTCGTGGCGCAGCGCGATCAGGCAGTTCGAGGTGCCGAGGAAGGCCGGGCCGAGCCCCTCGATCATCGCCTCGACGCACCAATCCTGCCACAGGAAGCCGTGGCGCCGCCGGGTGCCGAAATCGGCGATCGAGAGCCCGGGCAGCAGCTTGAGCCGCTCGATCTTCTCCCAGATCCGCGTCATCGCCCGCGCGTAGAGGATCTGCAGGTCGAACTTGCCCATCCCCTTGAGCACGCCCCGCGAGCGCAGCTCGTTGAGGATCGAGAGCGCCGGGACCTCCCACATCGTGGTCTCGATCCAGGGCCCGTGGAAGGTGAGGACGTACTGGCCGTCCTGCTTCTCCAGCAGGTAGTCGGGGAAGCGGAAGTTCTCCAGCCAGTCCATGAAGTCCGGCGAGAACATCTGGCGCTTGCCGTAGAAGGTGTTGCCGCGCAGCCAGGTCGACTCGCCGCGGGTGAGCCGCAGGGAGCGACAATGGTCGAGCTGCTCGCGCAGCTCCCCCTCGTCGATGATCTCGCCGAGCCGGACCCGCGTGGTGCGGTTATGGATGCCGAACGTGACCTCCACGTCGCGATGGCGGCGAAAGATGGTCTGCGCCATCAGGAGCTTGTAGAAATCGGTGTCGAGCACCGAGCGGATGATCGGGTCGATCTTCCAGGTATGGTTGTAAACCCTGGTGGCGAGGTCGAGCATCACCCGTGCCTGACTGGCCCGGCACCACGGGCCGGGCGGGGTGGCGCACCCCGCACGGTTCAGGCGCCGAAGTCAAGCTGGCGCGGGCGGATCCGCGCCGAACCGCTCCGGCCCGCGCCGGGCCCGGCCTCCCGGATCCGGCGCGGCCGCTTTCAGCGCGCCGAGAGATCGACCGCCTTCTTCTCGGTCTTCGGCGACTCGCCCGTCACCGCGGCCTTCACGTAGCCGTAGAGGTGCAGCATGGTGGCGTTCGGGCTGTCCCAGTACTCGCCCTTCTCGGGATGCACGCGGATCAGCGTCACGGAGGGATCGTCCTTGCCCTTCGGGAACCAGGTCTTCAGGCTCTCGTTCCACTTGGAGTCGATCGTCGCCTTGTCGCGCACGATCTCGGCCTTGCCCGACACCGAGACGTAGTTCTGGTTCGACGGGTCCGCGTAGGCGAGGTTGACCTGCGAGTCGCGGCTGATCTCGCCGGTCACCGGCGCGTCGAGCCTGACGAAGAACCAGAGGTCGCCCTGCGGGTCCGCCTCCTGGCTCCACATCGGGCGGCTGCGCAGCTGGCCGTCCGAATCCACGGTCGTCATCATGGCGACCTTGACGTCCTTGATCAGGCTGAAGAGTTTCTGCGCGCCCTCGTGGTCGCGGTGGCTGCCCTGATGCATGGATCTCCTCGATGGTTGGCCGGCCGGCGCGGCGCCGGCGGCGGGTCGGCGAATCGGCGGGACAACATGCGAGGCCGGGCTTGGTTGCGGTGCGTCACCCGGGCCCTCCCCGCCGCGCACCCTCCCGCTATGTCAGGGGCTGCGGCCGCCAGGGGGCCGCGGGGACCGGCACGATGAGGATCAGCGCGCGCAACCAGCTCTCGGGCACGATCACGTCCGTCACCAAGGGCACGACCACCGCCCACGTCACGCTGGAACTGCCCGGCGGCCAGGTGGTGACGGCGGCGCTCACCAACGACTCCGTCGACGGGCTGCACCTCGCGGTCGGCAAGCCGGCCGTCGCGGTGATCAAGTCCGGCGACGTGACGATCGCGGTCGATTGAGGCCGATGGCCCTCGACCGGCGCGCCCTGCTGCTCGGCCTCGCCGGCCTCTGCGCCGCGGGACGCGCCCGCGCGGCGGGGCGAACCCGCGCGGCGGGCCTCGACGAGGCCGGCAGGCCGCTCCCGGCACCGTCCGGCCCGGTCACCCGGGTCTTCCCGGCCGGGCCGCCGGCCGCGATCCTGCTCTACACGCTCGCGCCCGACCTCCTGGCCGGCTGGCCGCGCGCGATCCGGCCGGCCGAGCGGCCCTACCTCCTGCCGGAGGCCGCCGCGCTGCCGGAGGTCGGCCGCCTGACCGGGCGGGGCAACACCGCCAATCTCGAGACGGTGCTGGCGCTCAAGCCCGACCTCGTCGTGGATACGGGCGACACGGGCGAGACCTACCGCTCCCTCGCCGACCGGCTGCAGCAGCAGACCGGCATCCCGGCGCTCCTGTTCGACGGGCGGCTCCCGGCCGTCCCGGCGACCTATCGGCGGCTCGGCGCGGTGATCGGGCGGGCCGAGCGCGCCGAGCGCCTCGCCGCCCGCTGCGAGGCCATCCTGAACACCGTGCAGGGCCGCCTCGCCGCCGTGCCGCCGGAGGCGCGCCCCAGGGTCTACTTCGCCCGGGGTCCGCGGGGCCTGGAGACCGCGCGGGCGGGGGCGATCAACGTCGAGGTCCTGGATCTGCTCGGCGCCGTCAATGTCGCGGGGGCGGGCGGCAGCCTCGCGCGCGTCTCGCCCGAGGACGTGCTCGCCTGGGCGCCCGAGGTGATCGTCGCCCTCGATCCGGGCTTCGCGGCCGCCGCCCGGACGGATCCCCTCTGGCAGGGCGTGCCGGCGGTGGCGGCCGGGCGCCTCCACCTCTCCCCCGCCCTCCCCTTCGGCTGGGTCGATTCGCCGCCCTCGGTGAACCGCTTCCTGGGCCTGTGGTGGCTCGGCAAGGCGCTCTACCCGTCGCTCTTCCCGGAGGACCTGCGGGCGCTCGCCCGCGACTTCCACCGCGACTTCTACCACGTGGTCCCGGACGAGGCGGCCCTCGACCGCCTGCTCGCGGGGGCCTCGTGAGCGGCCCGCCGGCGCGGGCGGAGGGCCGGATCGGGGCGCGGCGCGCGCCCGGCCTCGGCCCGGCGCTGGCGCTCGGCGCGCTGATCCTCGCGGTCGCCCTCGCCTTCGGGGTCGGGCGCTACCCGGTCGGGCTCGGCGACGTCGCCCGGGTGCTCGCCGCCAAGCTGACCGGGGCCCCCTCGGGGGCGCCCGCCGCCGTGGAGGCGGTGGTGCTGCAGATCCGCGGGCCGCGCATCCTCGCCGCCATCCTGATCGGCGCCGCCCTCTCCCTCGCCGGGGCGGCCTTCCAGGGCCTGTTCCGCAATCCCCTGGTCTCGCCCGACATCCTCGGCGCCTCCTCGGGGGCGGCCTTCGGGGCGGTGCTCGGCATCTGGCTGTCGCTCGGGGTGCTGGCCATCGAGGTCCTGGCCTTCGCGGGCGGGCTCCTCGCCGTCGGGGCGGTCTACGCGGTCGGGGCCGTGCTGGCGCGGCGCGACCCGGTCCTGGTGCTGGTCCTGGCGGGCGTGGTGATCGGCTCGCTCCTGGGGGCGGGGGTCGGCCTCGTGAAGTTCCTCGCCGATCCCTACAACCAGCTGCCGGCCATGACCTTCTGGCTGCTCGGCAGCCTCTCGGCGACGCACGCGACCGACCTCGCGGCGCTCGCCGTCCCGGTGGCGGCCGGGACGGCGCTGCTCCTGCTCCTGCGCTGGCGGCTCGACGCGCTCTCGCTGCCCGACGAGGAGGCGCGGGCGCTCGGCCTCGCCACCGGCCCCCTGCGGCTCGCCGTGGTGGCCGCCGCCACCCTGGTGACGGCCGCGAGCGTGGCGGCGGCCGGCATCGTCGGCTGGGTCGGGCTGGTGGTGCCGCACCTCGCCCGCTTCCTGGTCGGGCCGGGCTTCGCGCGGCTGCTCCCGACCGCGGCCCTCCTCGGGGCCGGCACGCTCCTCGTCATCGACACGCTGGCGCGCACCGTCGCGCCGGTCGAGGTGCCCCTCGGCATCCTCACGGCCGTCGTCGGCACGCCGGTCTTCCTGTGGTTACTCGCGGGCGCGGAGCGGGACTGGTCATGAGCCTCCTCGCCGCACGGGACCTCGCCTTCGGCTATCCGGGCCGGGAGATCGGGCGCGGCATCGACCTCGCGGTGGCGGGGGGCGAGGTGCTGGCGCTGCTCGGCCCCAACGGCGGCGGCAAGACCACGCTCCTCAAGACGCTGCTCGGCCTGCTGGCGCCGCTCGGCGGCACCGTCGCGGTCGCGGGCAGGCCGCTCGCCGCCCTCTCGGCCCGCCAGCGCGCCCGGGCGATGGCCTACGTGCCCCAGAGCGCCGCCAGCCCCTTCGCCTTCACGGCGCGGGCCGTGGTGCTGATGGGGCGCAGCGCCCATGCGGGGCTCCTCGCCGCCCCCTCGCGGGCCGACCGCGCCGCCGCGGACGCGGCCCTCGCCCGGCTCGGCGTGCTCCACCTCGCCGAGCGGCCGGTCACCCGCCTCTCGGGGGGCGAGCGCCAGCTCGTGCTGATCGCCCGGGCACTCGCCTAGGAGCCGCGCCTCGTGATCCTCGACGAGCCGACCGCCAGCCTCGATTTCGGCAACCAGGGCAAGGTGATGCGCGAGATCGCGCGCCTGCGCGCGGACGGGCTCGGCGTGGTGTTCACGACCCACGACCCGAACCAGGCGGCGCGCTACGCCGACCGGGCGCTGCTGCTGCGGGGCGGCGCCCGCCTCGCCGAGGGGCCGGTCGCGGAGGTGCTGGAGCCGTCGCGCCTGCAGGGGCTCTACGGGGCGCCGGTGGAGCTGGTGCGGGACGCGCGCAGCGGGGCCTCGGCCTTCCTGCCGGGGTGAGCCGCCGCGCGGGCTACGGGCCCGCCGCGCGGGCTACACCCGCCGCGCGGCCCCGCTCAGGCGGCCCGGGCGAGGCTCTCGAACAGGCCGCGCCCGTCGGTGCCGCCGACCAGGTCCTCGACGAAGTTCTCAGGGTGCGGCATCAGGCCGAGGACGTTGAGCTCGTCCGAGTAGATACCCGCGATCGAGTTGAGCGAGCCGTTGCGGTTCGCCGTCTCGGTGAGGTCCCCGGCGGCGTCGCTGTAGCGGAAGGCCACGCGGCCCTCGCCCTCCAGGCGGGCGACCGTCTCGGGATCGGCGTAGTAATTGCCCTCGCCGTGCGCGACGCAGACGTCGATCACCTGGCCCTGCCGGTAGGCGCGGGTGAAGGCGGTGTCGGCGCGCTCGACCCGCAGGGTCTGGCGGTGGCAGATGAAGCGGCGGTTGACGTTGCGCATCAGCACGCCGGGCAGCAGGCCCGACTCGCACAGGATCTGGAACCCGTTGCAGATGCCGAGGACGAGCCCGCCCCGGGCCGCGTGGGCCCGCACCGCGTCCATGGCATTGGCGCGGCCCGCGATGGCGCCGCAGCGCAGGTAGTCGCCGTAGGAGAAGCCGCCCGGGAGCACGGCGAGGTCGGTGCCCGAGGGCAGCGCCGTGTCGGCGTGCCAGACCTTCGCGACCTCGGCGCCGGCGAGCCGCAGGGCGCGCGTGACGTCGGCGTCGCGGTTCGAGCCGGGGAAGACGATGACGGCGGCCTTCATCGCGCGATCTCGACCCGGTAATTCTCCACCACCGTGTTGGCGAGGAGCTTGTCGCAGGCGGCCTTCACGGTCGCCTCGGCGGCGGCCGGGTCGCTGCCGTCGACCTCGACCTCGAAGAACTTGCCCTGGCGCACGCTGGCGATGCCCGCGATGCCGAGCGAGCGCAGCGCCCCCTCGATGGCCTTGCCCTGCGGGTCGAGGACGCCGGTCTTCAGGGTGACGGTGACGCGCGCTTTCATCGGCAGGCCTTCGGCAGCGGGAAGGAGGCCCACCGGATAGTGCGGATCCGGCAGGGAGGCAACGGCGGGTTGGCGGGCCCGCCCGATCGTGCGAGGCCGTTCGTCCCGAGAGCAGGGAGGTGGGGCCGATGCGCAGCGAGAAGGAGAAGATGCTGGCGGGGGACCTTTACCGGGCCGACGACCCGGAGCTGGTCGCCGACGCCGCCCGCAACGCGGAATGGCTCGCCCGCTACAACGCCCCGGCCGCCCTCTCGCCGGAGGCGCGTCGCGCCCTGCTGCGCGCCCATCTCGGCGCGGTCGGGGACGGGGTGGTGATCCGGCCGCCCTTCTCCTGCGATTACGGCCTCCACATCCGGCTCGGGCGGGGCGTGTTCCTCAACTTCAACTGCGTGATCCTCGACGTCTGCCCGGTCGAGATCGGCGAGGCGACGCAGATCGGGCCGGGGGTGCAGATCCTGGCAGCCGATCATCCGCGCGACCCGGCGCTGCGCCGCGCGGGCCTCGAGACCGGCAGGCCGGTGCGGATCGGGGCGAATTGCTGGATCGGCGGCGGGGCGCTGATCCTGCCGGGCGTGACGATCGGGGACGACGCGATCGTGGGCGCGGGCAGCGTGGTCACCCGCGACGTCCCGGCCGGCGCGACCGTGGTGGGCAACCCGGCGCGCCCCGCAGCGCCGGGCGGGCGGCGGCCCGCCGGCTGAGCCGCGCAGGGCCGCGGCGCTCGCGCCGCCGCGGGGACGCCGACGGATTGCGTCGCCATGCGGATCACGAGCCCGCGCGGGACCGTCCGGCGGCGAGGTCGTCGAGGTGCGGCGGGTCGATGCGGCGGTAGCGGGCCTGGACGAGGCCGAAGGCCCCGAAGGCCGCCAGGCCCGCCGCCGTCAATCCGAGCAGCACCGGGCCGTAGGGCTGGTCGCGCAGGGCGGCGAGCGCCCCGCCGAGCCCCCTGACCTCGCTCGACCGGCTCTCGACGGCGGCGAGGATCAGGAAGCCGCCGATCAGCCAGAACACCACGGCGCGGGCCGCGTAGCCGAGGCGGCCCGCCGCCCTCGCCCAGCTCCTTGCATCGACCGGCAGCGCGAGCTGGCGGGTCACGTCCCCGCGCCAAGCCTTGAGCAGGAAACCCGCGCCCGCCCCGATCACCACCGCGCCCGCCGCCGCGACCGCGACGGCGCCGAAGGGCTCGCCCAGCAGCCACGCCGTCCAGTCCCGCGCCGCCTGGTCCTGCGGGCCGCTCCCGCCCCAGCCGAGCGCCGCCCGCGCCACCGAGACGGCGAGACCCGCGTAGATCACCCCGCTGACCCCGTGCCCGGCCCGCACCGCGAGGCCCCTGGCCGAGCGCCCGCGCCGGTCCGCGTCGGTCGCGGCCTCGATCCAGCGCCACAGGGCGAAGCCCATCAGGCCGAAAGCCACGGCCCCGAGCATCAGCCGGCCGAAGGGCTTGTCGAGGAGCACCATCAGGGCGCTGCGGCTTCCCCCCGTCCGCCCCCCCTCGCCGAGGGCGGCGAGCAGGGCGAGGCCGCCGACCAGGCAATAGGTCAGGCCCCGGGCGCCGTAGCCGGCCCGGGCGAGGATCTCGAGGAGGGGGGGACGGGGCTCGTGCATCGGGCTGCGCGTCAGGCGCCGACCTCGCGCTCGATCCGGGCGACGGCGTCGGGATCGACGTCGAGGGCCTCGGCGAGCCGGTTCAGGAAGCTCCGCTCCTGGACGGTGTCGGGGTCGATGGCGAGGCGGGCCGCGGCGTAGACCCGCGCCGCCGTCTCGGGATCCGAGACCCGGTCGGCGATCTCGTCCACGTCGGGGGGCTCGCGCAGCAGACCCTCGAAGGCGCTGCGGGCGGGGGCGTCGAGGCCGGCCTCGTCCAGGGCGGCGTCGAGCCGGGCGCGCTCCTGCGCGTCGATCATGCCGTCCGCCACGGTCGCCGCCACCATCGCGCGCAGGAACAGGTTGGCATCGTCGTCGCTGACCTCCTCCGCCCGGAAGGGCTGCCGCGCCGCCCCGCCGGCCGCGCCGCCCGGGGCAGGCGCGGCGCCCGGCCCGGGCGCGGAATCCTGCGGACCGGCTTGCTGCGGACCGGCTTGGCGGCTGAAGGCACGGTAGCCGAGCCCGGCGATCAGGGCGAGGCCCCCGAGGGCCGCGCCCGCCGCCGCGCCGCCGAGCCCCCCGCGCCGGGACCGCACCAGCGCGTCGACCAACCCTCTCGTGTCAACCATGCCGACCTCCATCGCAATCGTCTCGCGCCCGACAACGGCCCGGCCACCCCAGCAGTTCGCCACGCGGCGGGTCGACGCTTCCGGTTGCGCGGCCCGGCGCGACGCCCATCTCAAGGCCATGCTGCTCGCGCTGGCGGCCCTGCGCCTCGTCACCCTCGCCTTCCTCCTCCTCTTCCTGGCTCCCCTGGCCGCCCACGCCCTCTGGTGGTGGTCGCGCGACGACCTCGCCCCCGACTGGGCGACGGCCGATTGGTCGAGCGCGCGCCTGCTCCCGCCGGCCGCCGCGATGCCGGGCGCGGTGGTCCGGGTCTACGCCGCCCGGGTCGGCCGCTGGCGCGGCATCTTCGCCCATCACAGCTGGCTCGTCGTGAAGGAAGCCGGCGCGGCCCGCTACACGCGCTACGACGTTGTCGGCTGGGGCCGGCCCGTGCGCACCGACGCCTATCCGGCCGACGGGCGCTGGTTCGGCAACCCGCCGCAGGTCGTGCTCGCCCTCGACGGCGAGGCCGCCGCGCGCGCGGTGCCGAAGCTGCGCGAGGCGGTCGCCGCCTACCCGTACCAGGACTTCGGGAGCTACCGCGCCTGGCCGGGGCCGAACTCCAACACCTTCGTGGCGCACCTGCTGCGCGCCGTGCCGGAGGTGCAGGCGGCGCTCCCGCCCACCGCGCTCGGCAAGGACTTTTCCGAGGCGCTCGTCGCGCTCACGCCGAGCCGCACCGGGCTGCAGCTCTCGTGGCGGGGCTATGCGGGCCTCACGCTGGGATGGGTCGAGGGGGTCGAGGTGAACCTCCTCGGCGCGGTGGCGGGCCTCGACCTGCGCCGCCCGGCCCTCAAGCTCCCCGGCTGGGGCCGCATCGGCATGGAGCCGGCGGGGGCGACCGGGACGCTGATCGCGCCGACCGCGCGCCCGTAGCGGGCCGTCCCGGTCGCGCCCGCCCGGGCACGGAACCGGGAGCGCCCTACTCGGCGGCGATGCGCGGCGGGGGCGCGTAGGGCGCCGCCGCGTGCGGGTGGGCGGGGGCCTCGTCCACCGCCCCGACGAAGCGGCCGAACAGCCGCACGAACAGCCGGGCGAGGTCGTCCATCAGCACGAAGATCGCCGGCACGAAGAGCAGCGACAGGAGCGTCGAGACGATCAGCCCCGAGATCACCGCGATCGCCATCGGCGAGCGGAACTCGCCGCCGATGCCGAGGGCCATCGCGGAGGGCACCATGCCGGCCGCCATGGCGATCGTCGTCATCACGATCGGGCGGGCGCGCTTGCGGCCCGCATCGGTGATCGCGGTGATGCGGTCGACGCCCCGGGCCATCTCCTCGACGGCGAAATCCACCAGCATGATGGCGTTCTTCGTCACCACGCCCATCAGCATCAGGATGCCGATCACGACCGGCATCGAGATCGGCCGGTTGAAGATCAGGAGGCCGAGGATCGCCCCGCCGATCGAGAGCGGGAGCGAGAACAGGATGGTGAGCGGCTGCAGGAACGAGCCGAAGAGCAGGATCAGCACGCCGAGCACCATCATCAGGCCGGCGCCCATGGCGAGGGCGAAGCCCTCGAAGACCTCGCCCATCACCTCGGCGTCGCCGGTCTGGCGCAGCGCCACCCCCGGCGGCAGAGTCTTCGCGGCCGGGGTCGCCAGCGCCTTGGCGATCGCCTCGGCGAGGGCGTCCGAGCCCTGGAGATTGGCCTCCAGCGCCACCCGGACGGCGCGGTCGTAGCGGTCGATCGCGGTCGGCCCGCGGCCGAGGCTGATGTCGGCCACCGCGGTCAGCGGCACCGCGGCGCCGGTCTTCGTCGGCACCTTCAGCGCCTCCAGCGCCTGCAGGTCGCCGCGGGCCTCGGCCGGCAGCTGCACCCGGATCGGGATCTGCCGGTCGACGGCGTTGAACTTGGCGAGGTTGGCGCCGATGTCGCCGATCGTGCCGACGCGCACGGTCTCGGCGATGGTGTCGGTCGAGACCCCGAGATCGGCCGCGACCGCGGGTTTGGGGCGGATGCGCAGCTCGGTGCGGTCGAGCGGCGCGGTCGACATCACGTTGACGAGGTTCGGCACCTGCGCGACCTCGCGCTGCATCCGCTCGGCCACGTCCCGCACCACCTCGGTGTCGGGCCCCGCCACGATCAGGGTGAAATCGCGCTGGCCGCCCTCGCGCAGGGACCAGTAGCGGATGTCGGGCTCGTCGCGCAGCGCGGCCATGATCGCCGCCTCAAGGTCGCCCTGCGTGCGCGTGCGGGTGTTCTTCGGCGTCAGGTTGATCGTCAGCGTGGCGAGCCGGATCTCCTTCTTGCCCGGGAGCTGGCGCCCACCATCGACGAAGACGGAGCGCACCTCGGGCAATGCGCGGATCTTCTGCACCACCCGGTCCGAGACCGCGATCGTGTCGTCGAGCTTGGCGCCGGGCGGCAGTTCGAGCACCATCAGGGTGCGCGCCGCGTCCTCCTTCGGCAGGAAGCCGGCCGGCAGCAGCTTGGTCGACATGAGGGAGCCGGCGAACAGCGCGAGGCCCACCACCAGCGTCACGAACTTGTGCCGCACCGACCACGCCACCACGCGGGTGTAGGTGCGCATCACCGGGCCGGGCGTCTCCTCCTCGTGGCCGTGGTCGCGCATGAAGTAGGCCGCCATCATCGGGGTGATCAGGCGGGCGACGAGCAGCGACATGAACACCGCGGCCGCGATGGTGAGGCCGAACTGCTTGAAGTACTGGCCGGCGATGCCGCCCATGAAGCTCACCGGCGCGAAGATCGCCACCAGCGTCGCCGTGATGGCGATGACCGCGAGGCCGATCTCGTCGGCCCCCTCGATGGCGGCCCGGTAGGGCGACTTGCCGAGCCGCACGTGCCGGACGATGTTCTCGATCTCCACGATGGCGTCGTCGACCAGGATGCCGGTGACGAGGGTGATGGCGAGCAGGCTGACCGCGTTGAGCGAGAAGCCCATGGCGCTCATCGCCCAGAAGGTCGGGAAGACCGAGAGCGGCAGCGCCACCGCGGCGATCAGCGTCGCCCGCCAGTCGCGCAGGAACAGGAACACCACCAGCACCGCCAGGGCCGCCCCCTCCATCAGGCCGTGCATGGCGGATTCGTAATTGCCGATCGTGTTGGTGACCGAGGTGTCGATCAGGTCGAAGCGGACGTTCGGGTGGGCGGCGCGCAACTCGTCGATCTTCCGGGCCACCAGCTGGGCGACCGAGGCGTCGCTGGCGCCGCTGGCGCGGGAGATCGCGAAGGCGACGACCGGCTCCCCGTTGAGGCGCGCGAAGACGCGGGGCTCCTCCGCCCCGTCCGTCAGGGTGGCGAGGTCGTCGAGGCGCACCTTGCGCCCGCCCGGCAGCACGATCGAGGTGGCCGCGAGGGTGTCGAGGCTCGCGGAGGCCGCCAGGGTGCGGATCGACTGCTCCTGGCCGCCGAGCTCGGCCCGCCCGCCCGCCATGTCGGCGCTGGTGAGGCGCAGCTGCCGGTTCACGTCGGCGGCGGTGATGCCGAGCGAGAGCAGCCGGTCGGGCTTGAGGGTGACGCGCACCTCCCGGTTGACGCCGCCGAGCCGCTCGACGCCGCCGACCCCGCGCAGGCCCTGGATCTGCCGCGCCACCACGTCGTCCACGAACCAGGACAGGTCCTCCGGGGTCATGGCGGGCGCCGAGGCGCCGTAGATCATGATCGGAAGCCCCGCGATCTCGACGCGGTTGATGATCGGCTCCTCGATCGTCCGCGGCAGGTTCATGCGGATCTTGGCGATCGCGTCCTTGACGTCGTTCACCGCCCGGTCGGTGTTGACCTCGAGCCGGAATTCGACCGTGGTGGCCGAGTTGCCCTCGGTGATCGCCGAGGTGATGTGCTTGACGCCCTTCACGCCCGCCACGGCGTCCTCGACCCATTTCGTGACCTGGGTCTGCAGCTCCGAGGGCGCGGCGCCCGGCTGGTTGATCGACACCGAGACGAGCGGCACGTCGATGTTGGGGAAGCGGGTGATCGGCAGGGTGCGGAAGCTGACGAGCCCGAGCAGCCCCAGCACCAGGAACAGCACGATCGAGGGGATCGGCTTGCGGATCGCCCAGGCGGAGACGTTGAGGCGCATCGGGTCGGTCCTTCGGCGGCGGGGGCGGGCGCCGTCGGCGCCGTGGATCAGGGGCGCGGGAGGGCGTCGGCGCTGACCTGCTGGGCGGGAAAGACCGGGCGGACCCGGTCCCCGTCGCGCAGGAAGCTGCCGGCCCGGGCCACGACGGCGTCGCCGGCCCGCACCCCGTCGCGGATCTCGATGAAGCCCGCCGCCGAGAGGCCGGTGCGGACCTGGCGCGCCTCGACCCGGTCGCCCGCCACGACGAGGACGGTCGCCCCGCCATTGCCGTAGACGACCGAGGCGACCGGCACCGCGACGCCGGTGCGGCGCGCCACCTCGACGCTGCCGCGGGCGAAGGCGCCGATGCGCAGGCGCGGATCGGGTTCGAGGCGGATGCGCACCTTGCCGAGGCGGGTCGCGCGGTCGATCTCCGGATAGACCGCGCGCACGCGGCCCGGCACGCCGACGGACCCGTCCGGCGTGTCAAGATCGAGCTGGGCGGGCGCGCCGGGCTTCAGGCGCGGCATGCCGGTCTCGGTCACCTCGCCCTCGAGTTCGATCTCGCCGCGGGCGATCAGCCGGAACAGCGGCTCGGCGGTCGCGCTCGCGGTGGCGCCGACCCGGGCGGTGCGGCGGCTGACGATGCCGCCCTCGGGCGCGCGGATCTCCGTGCGGGCGAGCTTGAGGTCGAGTTCCCGGCGCTGGGCCCGGGCCTGGAGGAGCTCGGCCTCGGCGATCGAGAGCCCGTTGCGGGCCGCGGCGAGCCGCCCCTCCGCCGAGCGCGCCGCCGAGGTGCGCTGCTCCATCTGCACCTCGGTCGCGTTGCCGGTCCGGATCAGGGTCCGGGTGCGCTCCAGCGCCAGGGCCGCCTCGACCTGCGCCGCCTCGGCCTGCACGATGGTGCTGCGGGCCTGCTCCACGGCGGCCTCGGCCCGGGCGATGGCGGCGGCGTTCTGGGCGAGCTGGGTGTCGATCATCTCCCGGGACAGGCGGGCGAGCACCGCGCCCCTGGCGACCCGATCCCCCTCCTCGACCAGGAGTTCGGTGATGCGGCAGCCCTCGATCTCGGGCGAGACCATGATCTCGTCGCGCGGCACCAGGGTGCCGGTGACGACCGTGCGCTCGACGATCTCGCGCTCGGCCGCCACCACCACGGTCACGGCGGGCACGGGCACCTCGGCCCGCGCGGCCGGTGCCGCGGCCTCTGCGGCCCGGGACTCCTGAGTCCAGGATACCAGGGGCGCGAGGGCGAGGGCGGCGAGGGTCCCGGCGAGGAGGCGCAGGCGAGGCATCACGGGCGGTCCTGTCTGGCGGATGCGGGGCCTGGCCCCCCGGTCGGATCGAATTGCCCCGACAGAGCCGCCTCGATCAGCCGCGCCATGGCGTCCAGAACGGGGCCGGGATCGAAATCGGGGATGAGGGCGCGGCGGGCGATGACGCCGTCCGCCATCACCATGACGATCTGGGTCAGGGCCTCGGCATCGACCGCGGGGCCGCCGGCTTCGCGCAGGATTCCCGCGATCATGCCGCGCATCTCGCGCTCGAAGTCCCGGCAGATCGCCGCCATGGCGGGATTGCGCGTCGCCTCCGCCCACATCTCGACGCAGAGGATCGCCTTCTCGGCCGGCTCGTCCGCGAGGTGGCGGCGGGCGAGGCCGACGAAGGCCCCGACCAGGTCGGCGCCGAGGGGCAGGCCGGCGAAGTCCACCGCCACCGCCCCGCGGTCGCGCTCGGCGAGGCCGGCCACGATCGCGTCCTTCGAGGGAAAGTAGCGGTAGAGGTTGCCGGGGCTCATCCCGACCTCGGCGGCCACGTCCTGCATCGTCGTGCGATGGAAGCCGCCGCGCACGAAGCAGCGCTCCGCCGCGTCGAGGATGCGGCCGCGCCGCTCCTCGGCGGGGTCGATGCGATCGGACAGGGTATCGGCCAGCACGGGACGAAGGGGGGTGAGAATGAACGTTCATTCTCTACCGTGGATCGCCCCGCGCCGCAATCCCCGGCCAAGCAACCGGCCCGGCGACGCGGCGTTATGTCAGGGGCGGGTGCCCGGAGGGAGAACGAGCCGCATGACCATCTTCCAGATCAGGCAGGCCGCGACCGGCGCGGTGCTGTGGACAGGCTGCGCGCAGGACGAGCAGCACGCCCTCGACGCCATGGCGCGCGAGGCGGGCTACCGCGACTACGCCTCGCTTCCGGAGACGCTGCGGGGCTCCGGCGCGCGGGTGGACCGGCTGAACCTCGGCTGAGGCCGGGGGCGCCCGACAGGCTCGCCCGTCATGGTTGACGGATCGTGAAGGGCGATCGGCGCGCGCGTCCCGATCCGGGACGGGCCCGCGCCGGCCCCGCGGCGAGGCCGGACCGGTGATGGCCGGATCGGGAGCGGGGCGGCGTCACGCCCCGACCAGCAGTTCCTCGCCCAGGTACCCGTCCGGCGCCGTCACGCCCGGCAGGGCGAAGAAGTAGCCGCCCCCGACCGGCCGGATGTACTCCTCCAGCGGCTCGCCGTTGAGGCGGTTCTGCACGGCCACGAAGCCGGCATCGAGGTCGCGCTGGAACGACACGAAGATCAGCCCCATGTCGAGCTGGCCCGAGGCCGTGATCCCCGCCGAGTAATTGTAGCCGCGGCGCAGGATCAGGTTGCGCGCCGTCTCGGCCTTGCGCGGGTTGGCGAGCCGGATATGCGCGTCGAGGGGGGTGCGCTCGCCCTTCGGGTCCGAGGCGTAGTCCGGCAGCGCGTGCTCGCGGGTCTCGCCGAGCGGAGCGCCGGTGTCCTTGTGGCGCCCCATGATGCGCTCCTGCTCGCCGAGCGGCGTGCGGTCCCAGCGCTCGACGAGGTTCCGCACGAGGCGGATCACCTGGTAGCTGCCGTTGCGCGCCCAGGCCGGCTCGCCGTCCTCCGGCCCGACCCAGACCTGGCGACGCATCAGCTCCGCGTCGCGGGTGTCGAGGTTGGCGGTGCCGTCCTTGAAGCCCAGCATGTTGCGCACCGTGTCCTGCCCGGCGCGCTTGACGACCTGGGGCGGCAGGAAGCCCTCGCGCTTCCAGCGCAGGGACAGGAGGCCCGGGGTCGTGCGGATGACGTCCCGGAGGGCGTGGATGGCGGTGTCGGCCGTGTTGGCGCAGAGCTGCAGCAGCAGGTCGCCGTGGCAGAGCTTCGCGTCGAGGGAATCGTTCGGGAAGCGGTCCATCGGGCGCAGGCGGCGCGGCCTCGCCGCGGCGAGGCCGTAGCGCTCGTCGAACAGGCTGGCACCGACCGCGAGCGTCGCCGTGAGGTTGTCGGGGCGCACGACCGGGCCGAGGATGCCCGAATCCGCCGGCGGAAGGCGCGGATCGAGGCCCGGCACCGGCCCGCCCTCGGTCAGGTAGGCGAAGCGCTCGGTCAGGATGCGCAACAGGCGCGCGAGCTCGCCGCGATCCTGCGCCAGGACGTCGAAGGCCACGAAGAGCGCGGAGGCTGGCTGGGGCGTCAGGATGCCGGCCTGGTGGAGGCCCCGGAAGGGCTGGCGGTCGGCGGTGCCGTCCGCCTCCTCCAGGGAGGCGGCCCGGCCGGGGACCGGCGCCAGGGCGGCGGCGCCGGTGCCCGCGGCGAGGGCGCGCAGGAGGCTGCGGCGGGAGGGAGCGTCGGTCATCGTCCTGGCCTCAATCGAGCCCGAGCTTGCCGCGCAGGGTCGAGAGATCCTCGGCCAGCACGGTGATGGGGGCCTTGAGGGCCTGCCGGTCGCGCTCGCTGAGCTTGTCGTAGGGCGCGAAGCTGCCGTCCTCGGACCGGTACTTCAGCAGCAGGGCGTCGACGCGGGCGAAGTTCTTGTCGGTGCGGGCGACGAGGTCGGGGTCCCGCTTATCCACCAGCGGCCGCAGCAGGTCGTAGATCTTGCGCGAGCCCTCGACGTTGGCGTGGAAGTCGGACAGGTCGGTGCGGCTGTAGCGGTCCTCCTCGCCGGAGATCTTGGTGGCCGCGACCTCCTCGATCAGGCCCGCGGCCCCGCCCACCATCTTGGCGGGCGGGATGGTGAGGTCGCGGACGCGGCGCTGCAGTTCCTCCGCATCGGCCAGGAGCTTGTCCGCGTGCGGGCCGAGCTCCTCCGTGCTGTTGTCGGCCCAGAGGCCCTTCTCGATGCGGTGGAAGCCGATGAAGCCGGGATCGGCCTCCTTGTGCTCGAAATCGTCCGCCCGCACGTCCATGCTCTTGTCGAGGTCGTTGAACAGCGAGGCGACCGGCTCGATCCGCTCGTAGGGCTGGCGGGCGGCGGCGTAGAGGGCCTTGGCCTCGGCGAGGCGGCCGGCCTTGACGGCCTCCGCGAAGGCCCGGGTGCGCGCCACGAAGGTGTCGACCTGCGTCGAGACGTAGTGCTTGTAGGCGGCGAGCGGCCCGACCAGGGCCAGCGGATCCGGGGGCCCGCCGGGCGCGGTCTCGGCGGCGGCCAGCACGGTCAGCGTGCCCTTCGGGTTGCTGAGGAGCCCGCAGGTCATCTGGTAGGAGCCGGGCTGCAGCGTCGCGCTCAGCGTCTGCACGAAGCCCGGCACGATGTTCTCGCGCTCCTCCACGATCATCGTGCCCTGGAGGATCTCCCATTCGAGCACCCGCCGGCTCTGGTTGCGGATGCGGAAGACCGACTTGCCGGCCGGCACGGTGAGGCTCGCCGGCTCGCAGCCCTTGTCGGTCACCGTGACGGCGACGGGCGGCGGAGCCTCCGCGAGGGCGCCGCCCGGCAGGGCGAGGAGGGCGGCGAGGGCCGGGAGGCGACGGGGCGGCATGGGACGGCGCTCCTGAGACGATCAGGCGTGGAGGGTTTCGGGGCGGGGCGGGGCCGCGACCGCCGCGGGGGACGCGGCCAGGAAGAGCCAGAGGCTCGGGACCAGGAAGGCGAGGTAGGCCAGCACCTCGCCCCAGGCCGGCGCCTCCTGGTAGCCGAAGATGCCGGTGAGCAGGGTGCCGAGCACCGTGTCGGCGGGCAGCACGCCGCTGAGGTCGAAGGCCGTCGCCTGGAGGTGGTTCCAGAGTCCCGCCTCGTGGAAGGCCCTGAGCGCGCTCGCGATCAGGCCGGCGGCGACGAACAGGATGAAGATCCCGGTCCAGCGGAAGAAGCGGCGCAGGTCGAGGCGCACGCCGCCGCGGGCGATGCCCCAGCCGACCAGGACCGAGGCCGCGATGCCGAGGGCCGCCCCGGCGGGAACGCCCCAGCCCACGTCCTGCTGCACCGTGGCGAGCAGGAAGAACACCGATTCGAGCCCCTCGCGCCCGACGGCCAGGAAGGCCATCAGCACGAGGCCGAAGGCGCCGCGGTGCAGGGCCGCGTCGACCGCCCCGTGCAGGTCGGCCCGCACCGAGCGCGCGGCCTTGCGCATCCAGAACACCATCCCGCTCAGCATGCCGGCGGCCAGGAGCGCGATGGCGCCCTCCACCATTTCCTGCTGCTTCTGGGGGAATTCGGCGCCGACCCGGTCGAGGACGAGGCCCAGCGCGAGGCACAGCAGGGCGGCGAGCACCACGCCCGTCCACACCGCCGGCATCCAGGCGCGCCGGCCGGTCTGCGCGAGATAACCCGCGATGATGCCGACGATGAGCGCGGCCTCGATCCCCTCGCGCAGCATGATCAGGAAAGCGATGAGCACGATCGGGCACCCGCGCAGCGTTACGACAGGCCCCGGCTCTTAATCCCCGATCGCGCGGCCGAGAAGCCGACAATTGGAAGCAAAGCTTCTTTATAACAAATCGAAATTGGCCCGGGTCGGCGCGGCGAGGGTGGGGGCGCGTTCTCAGATTCGCCGCTTTCGGCGCTTAGGGCCGAGGCTCGGCAGGGAGCGCCGCGCGCCGCCCGTCACCACCGATCGTACCATGATCCGCTTCGAGAACGTCACCAAGATCTACAGGACGAGCGGGCATCGCCGCACCGTCCTCGACCGGGCCTCGTTCACCATGCGCTCCGGGGTGAGCTACGGCATCCTCGGCATCAACGGTGCGGGCAAGTCCACGATGATCCGCATGATGGCGGGGTCCGAGGGCCTGACCAAGGGCCGGATCATCCGCACCTCGCGGGTGTCCTGGCCGCTCGGCTTCTCGGGCGGCTTCCACCCGAACATGACCGGCAAGGAGAACGCCATCTTCGTGGCGCGCGTCTACGGCGAGGACCCCTACAAGGTGCTCGACTTCGTCAGCGATTTCGCCGAGATCGGCGACTACATGAACGTTCCGATCCGCACCTACTCCTCGGGGATGGGATCGCGCTTCAATTTCGGGATGAGCATGGCGATCCCGTTCGACACCTACCTGATCGACGAGATCACCTCGGTGGGCGACGCCCGCTTCCAGCAGCGCTGCGAGGAGGTGTGGAGCAAGCGGCGCGCGAACGCCGACATTATCATGTGCTCCCACAACATGGACGTGATCCGCCAGTTCAGCTCCGAGGGCATCGTCCTGGCGAACGGGCGCGCGGTCATCTACTCGGACGTCAACGACGCCATCGAAGTCTACCAGAGGCTGAACCAGTAGCGCATTTTCCGACGAAGCGGATGCCGGGTCGTCGGAGACGATGCGGCACGATCGATGACCGAGAGCAGCGCCCGATCGCCCCGTGATCGGGCGCTGCTCTCGCGCAGAGCCCGGCGGGCAATCCGCGCCCGACCGGCGATGCGGACAAGTTCCCCTCTCGGCGCGGGATCCGGCCCTCGCCGGACCGCCCTTCCCGCCCGTCGCGCCGGTCGCGCGTCGCGCCTGCCACGGATCCCCGCATGACGGTCGATGCCCGCAACCCGACTGGCCAGCCGCTCGACTCGGCCGAGCGGTCGCGCCTGATCGCGGAATCGCTGCGCCAGATGGCGCGCGTGTCGCGCCACAACGACCCGCGCGCGGTCGTCCGCGGCGGCGGGCTGCTGCGGGGCCGGGACCTCGTCACCCCGCTCCTGTTCCTGGCGCTCTGCGTCCTGCCCTCGCTGCTCGCGACCGCCTTCTTCGGGTTCTACCTCTCGGACCGCTACGTGACGGAGGTGCATTTCGCGATCCGCCCGGCGCTCGGCGCGGCCGAGAACGCCGCCCGGGACGGGATGGGGATGACGGCGGCCATTCCCCGCGAGATGATCGCGCAGGACACGCTCCTGCTCGCGGATTACATCGCGAGCCGGCCGATGGTGGAGGCGATCGAGCGCCAGCTGCCGCTGCGGGAGATGTTCTCCCGCCCCTCGATCGACGCCCTGTCGCGCTTCGACCCGAAGCGGCCGGTGGAGAAGCTCGTGCGCTACTGGCGCAACCGGGTCGCGGCGAAGATCGAGGGCACCTCCGGCATCATCTCGGTGACCGTCAACGCCTTCGAGGCGGGGGAGGCGGTGGCGATCAGCCGGGCGGTCCTGGCCGAGAGCGAGCGGATGGTGAACGACCTCAACGCCCGCGCCCGCCAGGACGCGCTCGCCGCAAGCGAGAGCGCGCTCGCGCGCATCAAGGAGCGCCTCGACGCGGCCGAGGAGGCGGTGCGGGATCTGCGCAACCGGGACCGGGTTCTCGACGCGCTGAAGACCAACGAGGCCACGATCAAGACCATCGGGCAGCTGCGCGAGCAGCGCATCGCGCTCAGCGTGAAGCAGTCGCTGCTGCTGCGCGACCTGCGGGAGGACGCGCGCAGCGTCCAGGATCTCAAGGCCCAGATCGCGCAGCTCGACGGCTCGATCCAGCGCCTGGAGCGCGAGGCGACGACCCCGGATCCGACGCGGCGCCAGGCGCTCGCCGACGCGCTGACGCGCTTCGAGGAGGCCGACACCGAGCGCAAGAACGCCCAGGCCCTCTACAACGCGGTGCTGGCGGCGCGCGACCGGGCACGGATGATCCTCGACCGCCAATTCGAGTTCTTCAGCGTGGTGGTGGCGCCGGTCGAGGCGCAATCCCCGCAGCAGCCGCGGCGCGGCCTGTGGATCGGCAGCATCGTGGCCGCCTCCGCCCTCGCCTTCGCGGCCGTCGTCATGACCCGCAAGATCCTCGCCTGACAGGGTGCCGCCATGCTCGACCTCTCCGCGATCGCCGCCCGCCACGGGGTGAGCGTCGACGCCGCCCGCCACCTCGCCGAGGCGCTCGCGCAGGGCGGCGGGACGGCCGCGCAGTTCAACCACCCGGACCTTGGCGGGATGGGGCAATGGTCGTCCGGCGGCATGATCATGATCGGCGACATGTTCAATGCCGGCCTCAAGGCCCGCGTCGCCGCGCTCTGCGCCGACCTCGCCCCGATCGCCGGGAGGCTGGCGGCGCCGGCCGGCTGGTGGCCCGCCGAGCTCGGCCACCCGGCCTCGGCCGGGTCGCAGAACGGGCTGCGCTACGCCTACTTCCCCGACACGCGCCGCCTCGCCGTGGAGGCGGGAGGGCAGCTCGCCGTCTACGACACCGGCGAGCACCGGATCGGCGGCGTGTCGCAGCAGCAGGGCGGCGCGTCCTCGCTGCTCTTCACGAGCCAGTTCGGCCCGGTGCGCCCGGAGGATCTCCCGCTGGTGAGCGGCGGCGCGGCGCAGGCCCCCGCGCCGCCGGTCCCCGCGCCGCCGCAGCTGCAGGTCCAGGGATGGGCGCAGCCGGCTCCCCCTCCGGCGGCCCCGCAGGCCCCTCCGGCGGCCCCGCAGGCCGAACCGCCGATTCCGGCCCCCGCGCCGGCGGCGGCCGCGGTGCCCGCCGCGGCGGGCGATCCGCTAGCCCTGATCGAGCGCCTCGCCGAACTGCACCGCAAGGGCGTGCTGACCGAGGCGGAGTTCACCACCAAGAAGAGCGAGCTGCTCGGGCGGCTGTGAGGCGCGACCGGGCGCCCCGCCGGCCGGGCCCTGGCGGCGCGGGTCCCGGGGCGCCATATCGGGCGGCGACGGCGCCGCGGGCGCCCCGCGCCGAGGCCCGCCCCTGCCCTCCTCGCCCCATTCCCCCTCGCCCCTGGCCATCGATACGATCTACCTGGAGCCCGCCGTCGAGGCGTACCGGCGGGGCCGCGAGATCCGCGCGCGCTTCCCCGAGGCGCGCCGCATCCCGGTGCGGTCGCACTGGGCGATCCCCGAGCTGCACGGCAATGCCGGCGCCGCCGAGGAGTGGCTGCGGATCAAGCGCAGCACCCTGGTGCTCGGGGTCAAGAAGGGGCTCGGCCTGCGCCCGAACGGGCGCAGCGCCCATTTCATCGCGCCGTCGAGTTCGAACGGGTGCGCGATGGCCTGCGCCTACTGCTACGTGCCCCGCCGCAAGGGCTTCGCCAACCCGATCACGCTCTTCGCGAACACGGAGGAGATCGCCGCGGCGATCGCGCGCCACGCCGCGCGCCAGGGTCCCCTCCCGGCCCCGGATCAGATCGACGAAAGCTGCGTCGTCTACGACATCGGCGAGAACGGCGACCTCTCAGTGGACGCCCTCGCCTGCGACACCCTGCGCGACCTCGTCGCCCTGTTCCGCGCGCTTCCGTACGCGAAGGGCTCCTTCGCGACCAAGTTCGTGAACCGCGACCTCCTGGATTACGCGCCGGCCGGCAAGACGCGGATCCGCTTCTCGCTCATGCCGGAGCGCGTCGCGCGGGTCGTCGACGTGCGCACCTCGCGGATGGCCGAGCGCATCGCGTCGATCGACGACTTCGTGCGCGCCGGCTACGAGGTCCACGTCAACTTCTCGCCCGTGATCCTGTACGAGGGCTGGGAGGCGGATTGGCGCGACCTGTTCCGGGCCCTCGACGCGGGGATCGGCGCCGCCGCGCGGGCCCAGCTCGCCGCCGAGATCATCTTCCTGACCCACAATGCGGCGCTGCACGCGGTCAACCTGCGCTGGCATCCGCGGGCCGAGGAATGGCTGTGGCGCCCCGACATCCAGGAGACCAAGCGCTCCGAGGGCGGCCAGGAGAACCTGCGCTACCGGAGCGCCTGGAAGGGGCGCTGGCTGGCGCGGTTCCGGGCGCTCCTCGCCGCCGAACTCCCCTCCTGCCGGGTCCGCTACGCCTTCTGACGGATTGCCGGCGCGGTCAGTGGGTCCAGGGCGCGGTGCGGTTGTACTTGAAATTGTCCGCGTAGGAGAGGCCCTTGCGCAGCAGGGGCTTGGGCTCTTCGAGGCGGTAGGCGATGCCCTCGCGGGTGGCGTAGGCGACCGCCTCCTCGCGCGTGTCGAATTCCAGGCGCACCTGCTGGAGCATGTCGGACGACGAGGTCCAGCCCATCAGCGGATCGGTCTCGCGCGGGGCGGTCTGGTCGAATTCCAGCACCCACTGCTTGGTCCGGGCCATGCCGGACTGGGACGGATCCTTGGCGGGCTTGTAGATGCGGGCGCTCGGCATGCCGTGTCGATCTCACGAGGGAGCCGGAAAGGGGGGAGCCGGTGGTCGGGGCGGCCGGATTCGAACCAGCGACCCTCTGGTCCCAAACCAGATGCGCTACCAGACTGCGCTACGCCCCGCGAACCGGCTACGGGGTTGATCCTGTATCGGTTCGGGCCCCGCGCCGCAAGCGGCGCGGGCCGCACGGAGGGGCGCCGAGGGACGCGGGGGGAACCGGGAAGCCAAGCCGGGACGGGAAACCCCAACCGGGCCTCCCGGCCCGTTCGCCCAACCCGCCCCGTCCTCGACGGAGGATCCGCGGACGGGGCTCGCCGGCGCGCCCCGATCGTGGCGCGACCGCTCTGCTCCGAGCGGCACTCCGCGCGGTGGCCGCAGCGTCGGAGCAGCCCTACCATCCTGAGGGGGGGGGCGGAGCGGACGAGCGATGCTGGGAGACGTCACCAAGCTGTCGATGGGAGCGGGCGCGGTCCTGGTCGCCTCGGCTCACCCCGCGCCTGCCGAGCCCATCGCCAACTGGGCAGAGATGCGGGCGGCGCTCGCCGCCTGCTGGACAATCCCGTCCGGCACCGAGGGATCACTGATCGCGTTCCGGTTCGGACTCGACAAGACGGGCGCGATGCGCGGCCAGCCGCTCGTCACCGCGCGTCGCTTCAAGGGCGACAGGGGCGCTGCCGAGCACTTCGAGGACGCGGCCCGCGCGGCCCTGGCGCGCTGCTTTCCCATGCGGGTGACCCCGTCATTCGGCGCGATCCTCGGCGAGAGCCCGATCCGCCTTCGCTTCGTCAACACCCGGCCGTCGAACGCCTACCAGATCAACAGCAATATCACGATCTTCGCCCCGCAGAACGATGCGTCACCGGCAACTCCGTCCCGGCCGTGAGTTGCGGCGATCGATTCCGGATCAGGCGTGCACCGGATGGGGCGCGGAACAAGGGCTCGCTGCCCGCGACGGGATCGACCGGCAGAGGGATGTCTCGCCGCGAGCGTGAGCAGGCCGCCCGTGAACTGGCAATCGGACGGGTGTCCCCGCCGCCCGCGGCGGGGGCCGACCACGCCGCGATCCGATACGGATCCGGGACATCGAAGGTGGAGCGACGCCCACGATGAGCGGGCGTTCCCCCGGGGGGAGTTCGCCGAGAGTCATGCCCGCGCGCCGGCCAAGGGCGGCAGGGCGGCGGGATCGGGGGCGAGCCAGCGACGCTCGCGCAGGTGACGGCCTGCGAGGCGCGAGATGCCGCGCGTTCCGAAAATTGAAGACAGGCCGCGCGCGAGGCGCCCTGAGCCGGACAAAGCTAATTCCGCCCCGCGCCCCAGAGCGAGGACCTCACCCGAACGCGTTCATTACCGTTGACAAACAGGACACCCCACGCAATGAAGAGTCGGCTGCACATGCGAGGCGCGCACCTATGCCGACAATTTCTGGTGTCATGCTGGTTCTGAATGAGCTTCCTTTCTTAGAAATCAACGTTCCTCTATTGGTGTCTTTGCTGGACGAGCTCATCATTGTCGATATGGGCTCAACCGACGGCAGCAGAGATTTCATCAGCACAACCAACAGCATTCCTGCCAAGCTGGTTGATTATCCAAGGTCAAACCTCTTTCGATTCGGCTTCGCCCACGCGAGAAACTATGGCGCCGGATACGCCCGCGGCGACTGGATCTTCTCGATCGACGCCGACGAGATCATCCTGGACGACGCCCTGCGCGCGGCCGTGAGCTCCTGCGATCACCAGACGAATTGCCTCCTGGTCGAGAGAAAAAACTATAAACTAAACCCAGAACTCAAATTATCGGAGCCGCGCGCGATCGTCCGCTCGGCAGAATATTCCGTTGAACATCATAAAAGAATCTACAGAAACGTTTCTTCTTTAGAATATAGAGGAATCGTGCACGAGGAACTGCATGAGAACGGCGTCAGCCCCGTCGTCAATCAAAAGTACACCGACCTGACATTACATCACCTTTCAGCTTACCGCCCCGGGAATGATTCGAACGAGAAGCATCTACTCTACAGTTATTTATTAATGAAAGCATATCATTACAAGAGTTTCCGAGCCGGAATGAACGATTGGTATTTTAAAGAATACATTCCGAAATATTTCCAAGACATCAACCACATGGCAGTCGCCTTCGCCGACGCGAATGGACTGGAACGCTACGACGCCGATCCTGTCCCCCTCGGCCGGGCGGCGGGATGACGCGTCTCAGCGGTAGCGCCGCTCGGCCTTCATCGATTTCAGCAGATTGACGACGTTCTGCTTGGCGATCCAAACGCTCGCGTGATGGTAGCCGGGAAGCGCGCGGTGAACCGTGTCGAAGCCGAGTCGGGTGAGGTTGTCCAAGAAGTAGCTGCGCTGAAACCCGAACTCGACCCATCCGACATCCCTGATGGCGCTGAGAGCGCCACCGTCCATGCGAAATCCCCAGGGGAAGGGGACCACCGGATCGTCGTCGTCGCAGATCGGCTCGGCGCCGAAGATGAACACACCCTCCGCGGACAGATGGTTCCTAAGTTGGCGCACGATCCCCCACGGCGACGGCATGTGGTGAAACGACTCGTAGAAGACGATCGCGTCGAACTCTTTGTCGAACGTCATGTGTTCGACCTCGCCGGCACGGGCGTCCACCGTCCCGCCGAAGCTCTTGACGCGCTGCTCCAGGTAGTCGCAATTGCTCTGACGCACCTCGACGGCGGTCACGTCGAGGCCGCACCTCACCATGAGTTCCGCTAGGCCGCCGGCGCCGAAACCGATCTCAAGCACCCTGCTGCCGCGGCTCAACGAGGCCATCTGGATCAGGTGAGCATAACAGATCTCCCAATATGCTGCGTCGCTCGGTCCGCCCCCAAACGGAAACGCGGTCATAGCATCGAAATTTACCGTATCATGCCCCTCAAAATTCAATTCATGCCGCCTCCCGGCGATCGGTTCATAGATAAGCCTGAGCTGAGCCTCATAGTATGATTGCGTTCCGATGGCATATTGAGACAATTCGCGCCGCATCTCGTCCGGCGGAACGAACATAACTTGAGACAGGATCTCGGATCCTTTTTGGATATCGGACCTCCGCACCGCCAATCCTTCATCAAGAGCGCGAATCAAATCTTCTATATTATCAATATATTTCACAGCACGATCCCTGATCCTGGACGATCCGAATCTCTCGGTGCCGCGGAACATGATGCTTGTCGCGCGGCACCGGGGAGTCGGGCCGCGCACGCGACGTCGCTGCCAGCGTTCCCCGAGCCAGGCTAGTACCGGGCGCGGCGCCCGAAGGGCAACAGGCGAGTGAGGGGGCGCGACGCCGGCGCAGGACGGCGCCGCGGCACCCGCTCCCGGCGGCGGCCGAGCGCGCCTCCGACCCGGAGCAGAATGACGGTCGCAGAACCGTCCGGACCGCCGTGCCTCGCACCGGCCGCGCCCGCGAGGGTCGCGAGGAGACCGCGGAGGCGGGCCCGCGACCGTGCCACCGTCGCTCGATCGGTCCGAGGCTGCCGGAGCGGGCTGACGCCTCACCCCGGCTTGACCTCGCCCCCGCCCCACACCACCTCCGCGGCGGTCCGACCCGGACTCTGCCGCGGAGCGCAGGATGATCGACCTCTACTACTGGACGACGCCGAACGGTCACAAGGTGACGCTGTTCCTGGAAGAGACCGGCCTGCCCTACACCATCAAGCCCGTGAACATCGGCAAGGGCGAACAGTTCCAGGCGGACTTCCTCAAGATCGCGCCCAACAACCGGATCCCGGCCATCGTCGATCACGCGCCCGCGGATGGCGGCGCGCCGGTGTCGCTGTTCGAGTCGGGCGCGATCCTGCTCTACCTCGCGGAGAAGACCGGGCGCTTCATCCCGGGCGAGCTGCGCGGCCGGGCCGAGGTGCTGCAATGGCTGTTCTGGCAGATGGGCGGGCTCGGGCCGATGGCGGGCCAGAACCACCACTTCGTCCAGTACGCCCCCGAGCCGATCCCCTACGCGATCGACCGCTACGTCAACGAGACCAACCGGCTCTACGGCGTCCTCGACCGGCGCCTGGCCGACCGGACCTTCGTGGCGGGCGAGGAATACAGCATCGCCGACATGGCGATCTATCCCTGGATCGTGCCGCACGAGCGCCAGCGCCAGAACCTCGACGCGCACCCGCACCTGAAGCGCTGGTTCTCGGCCATCGCCGAGCGCCCGGCCACCAAGGCCGCCTACGCCAGGGCCGCCGAGATCAACCAGCAGCCGACGATGTCGGAGGAGGCCAAGACGATCATGTTCGGCCAGACCGCCGCCAACACGAAGCGCTGAGCGGGCGCGGCATGACGGGCCGTCCGACGCGGGGGCGCAGGCTCCTGCGGCTCGCCCTCACGGCCGGCCCCTCGCCGGCATCGTCCTGATCGGTCAGGCCGTCGTGGCCTCGATCGGGGGCGACATCCGCCAGTGGGAATTCGCCCTCGTCGCCCTCGGCTTCGCCGGGCGACGGGTCCCGGAGGGCTGAGCCCGCCCGGCGGGACGGCTCAGACCGGCCCGCCGCCTCCCCCGGACGCCCGAGTGTCCGTCAGCGTCCCCGCCCCGTCGACGTCCACGAAGGCCTGCGGCGCCCTGCGCGCGATGTCGGGCTCGTGCAGCGCGCCCGCGTGCAGGATGACCTCGCCCCCTCCTCGGCCAGGACGCGCGACGAGCGCCCGATCGCGGACCGAGCCGAGCACCCGGGTCTCGGGGCCGCGCGCGATGTCGAGCCCGACCATCGCGTGGCCCGCCGCGCGCCGGCGCGGTGCCCGGGCCCGGCCGAGCCGGCCCGACGAGCCGGTGAGGAGGACGCGCAGCGGCCGCTCCCGCGAAGCCGAGGCCCGAAGCGCCCGGCCGCGATCGACCCGGCGTCAGGCGCCGGTCATGCCGGGTCCGCGGCCTCCTCCCGCGGCGCCAGCACCTTCTCGTAGCGCCAGGCCGTGGTGCCGTCCTCGTAGTAATCCGGCACCGTCTCGAAGCGGACGTAGCCCGCCCGCTCGTAGAGGCGGATGCCCGGGCCGTTATCCTCGCGCACCTCCAGGCGCAGGCGGGTGCAGCCGTGGCGGCGCGCCTCCGCCTCGGCGGCGTCGAGGAGGAGGCGGCCGAGCCCGGTCCCGGCCCGGGCGGGCGCCACCGCGATGGAACTCAGGCGCGCCCGCCGGCTGGTGCGCCGGCGCTCCAGCGTGGCGGCCCCCACCAGCACCGGCCCGTCGAGGGCGACGAGGAGCGAGATCGTCGGCGAGCCGATGGCGTGCCGGATCGCCCGCCGCTCCGCCCGGTCGGTCGCGAAGGTGGCCGCCTCCAGGGCGACGAGCGCGTCGAGATCGGCGGGCGTCGCCGGGCGGACCGTCACGCCCCGGCTCACGCGGCCTTCCACGGGAAGGTCCAGGTCTCCGAGAGGGTGCGCCCGCCGGCCCGCAGGAAGGCCCGCAGGTCGGTCGCCTGGCCCGGATCGTCGAGCCGCACGTCGAGGGCGGCCCGGAATCCCTTCACGTGCAGGTTCGGCACCAGCGAGGTCGCCACGATCCGCCCCCGCGTGGTCGAGGGCACGATCTCGACCGCCTTCGGGTCGCCGAGCCAGTAGGCGAGGTCGCCGCCCGAGAAGTCGATCAGGAAGCGCCGGCTCAGCGGGTCGGGCGCCTCGGCCGGGCCGCCGCTCGCCGCCGGCCGCGCCACGTAGGTGTTCACGACCCGGGCGCCCGGATGCAGGCTCTCGGATTCGCCGATCGCCCGCAGCAGGTAGGAGAGCTCCACCGCCTGGCCGGCCGCGAGGGGCTGGCGCGGCTGCCAATAGGCGACGACGTTGTCGTGGGTCTCGTTCCCGGTGGGCAGTTCGACGAGGTGCACCGCCCCCTCCCCCCAGGCGCCCTGCGGCTCGACCCAGTAGCTCGGCCGCCGGTGGTAGAAGGCCTCGAGATCCTGGTAGTTCTCGAACACCCGGTCGCGCTGCATCAGGCCGAACCCCTTCGGGTCGCGGTCCTGGAACGCGGAGATCCAGCGCTCCTGCGGGTTGCGCAGGGGCCGCCAGATCCACTCCCCGCTCCCCGACTGCATCAGCAAACCGTCCGAATCGTGCAGTTCGGGCCGGTAATCGTCCGAGCGGTGGCGGTCGTTCTCGCCGATGAAGAACATCGAGGTGAGCGGCGCCAGCCCGATCCCCGCCACCTCCCGCCGCGGATGCAGCGAGACGCGGACGTCCACCACCGTCTCGTCGCCCGGATAGACCAGGAACTGGTAGGCGCCGGTGCAGGCGGCGCCGTCGAGCAGCCCGTAGATCACCGCCCGGTCGGCGTTCTTCGGCGGCACCTCGATCCAGAACTCGCGGAAGAACGGGAATTCCTCCGGCCCGCCCTGGGCCTCGACGTTCACCGCGAGGCCCCGCGCCGAGAGGCCGTAGAGCTGGTCGCGCCCGAGGAAGCGGAAGTAGCTCGCGCCCAGGAAGGCGATCAGCTCGTCGAGGATCCCGGGCCTGTTGAGGGGATAGTGCAGGCGGAAGCCCGCGAAGCCGAGATTGAGCGGCAGCGGGCCGTCGAGCTTGGTGCGCCCGAGGTCGAACAGGGCGGCCTGGTAGGGGATCGGCGTCGGCACGCCCTCGCGCACCACGTTCACGGTGACGGGGCGCTTGAACAGGAAGCCGAGGTGGAAGAGCTGCAGGCGGAACGGGCCGTCCCGGTCGCCGAGCAGCGCCTTGTCGGGCCGGAAGCGGATGTCGCGCCACGCGTCGTAGTCGAGCCCGGCGAGCGGCCCCGGCAGCGCCGGGACGCCGCCGTCGAAGGGCGCGTTGGCGAGGTCGCGGGCGCGCCGGACCACGTCGTCGAAGCGGAACGGCGTCGGCCCGGCCGGCGGTGGGGACGGCAGGGCGCTCGGCCCCGGCTGGGTCGGCCCGACCTGGGCCCGACCGACCTGGGCCCGGGCGGGGAGCGCGGCCCCGGCCAGCAGGCCGGCGAGCAGGGTGCGGCGCGACGGCTCGCGCGATGGCTCGATCGTCATGGAACCTGGGATGTCACGGGAGACGGGACCTCTCCGCTTCGGGACCCGGTGAATGAACGCTTCCCGCCTGCTTGAGAAGGGGGCGGCGGCCCGAAACGCCCGTCCCCGTGGCCGATCCGCCACCCGGCGGATTTTCTGCGGAACGGCGCGATTTCGGGGTTGCGATCCGGCCCCGCTGACCGTATCTACCCCCTTGCCCAATTTCGCACGTGCCTGTGGCCGCGTGCCGGTTGGTGGGCATCCGGACAAGAGGCCGGACAGCCGCCAGGGGTCTTAAAGGATCGATGGTCGACAGGGTGGATCCCTCCGGCCGGCATCCAGGTGGCGACACCGGACCCCGACAACAACCGGCAGCCGGAGGCGAAACCGGCGAACCCCGCTCTCCACGGGGGACGCAGCTTAAAGCAACGACGAACGGGCTTTTTTGGTCTCGTCGGCCCTCCAAAGGTCGACACCGAAGAGGCTTGTTTCTCCTTGCCCCATGTGCGGATCGGGTCATCCCGCTCCAATCCAAGGCAGCTTCCGGGTGCTCTGCGCCCGCGTCGCCCAGCGTGTCTCCACAGCACGCCCGCGACGCGTCGCATCGCCCCCTGACGCCGGACGGCTGCGCGCCGTCTGATCTTCGACATCGGGTTCCCGCGCGGGACCCCCTTGAGCCTTTGGTGGGGATGATCATGACCGATCGCATCCGCGATTTCCTGCGCGCTCGCCGTGACCTCGGCCGTGACGAGGGGCCGGTGATGGTCCTCGACCTCGACGTCGTGCGCGACAATTACCACGCCTTCGCCCGCGCCCTGCCCGACACCCGCGTCTTCTACGCCGTGAAGGCGAATCCGGCGCCGGAGGTGCTCGGCCTGCTGGCCTCGCTCGGCTCCTGCTTCGACACCGCCTCGGTGGCCGAGATTCAGATGGCGCTCGCCGCCGGCGCCACCGCCGACCGCATCTCCTTCGGCAACACCATCAAGAAGGAGCGCTGCATCGCCCGCGCCCTCGCGCTCGGCGTGCGCCTGTTCGCGGTGGATTGCGAGGCGGAGGTCGAGAAGATCGCCCGCGCGGCCGCTTGCGCCGACGTGGCGCCCGAGGAGGTGCAGGTGTTCTGCCGCATCCTCTGCGACGGGGCCGGCGCCGAGTGGCCGCTCTCGCGCAAGTTCGGCTGCGTGCCCGACATGGCGGTCGACGTGCTGGAGCACGCGCACCGGCAGGGCCTGCGCGCCTACGGCGTCTCCTTCCACGTCGGCTCGCAGCAGGGCAATACGGAAGCCTGGGACGGGGCGCTGGCCTCGGCCGCGATGATCTTCCGGGAATGCGCCGAGCGCGGCATCGCGCTCGCGATGGTCAATCTCGGCGGCGGCTTCCCGACCAAGTACCTCAAGGAGGTGCCGGGCGTGGAATCCTACGGTGGCGCGATCTTCCGGGCGCTCACCAAGCACTTCGGCAACCGCATGCCGGAGACGATCATCGAGCCGGGCCGCGGCATGGTCGGCAACGCGGGCATCATCGAGGCGGAGGTCATCCTCGTCTCGAAGAAGTCCGAGGCCGCCGACGAGGTGCGCTGGGTCTACCTGGACATCGGCAAGTTCGGCGGGCTCGCCGAGACGATGGACGAGTCGATCCGCTACCGCATCCGCACCGACCACGACGAGGACCGCATGGTCCCCTGCGTGCTCGCCGGACCGACCTGCGATTCGGCGGACGTGCTCTACGAGAAGATCCCCTACCCGCTGCCCGTGTCGCTCTCCATCGGCGACAAGGTGCTGATCGAGGGGGCCGGCGCCTACACCACCACCTACGCGGCGGTGGCGTTCAACGGCTTCCCGCCGCTGCAATCCTACGTGATCTGACCGGTCCGATCCGCGCCGCCCGCCGGCGCCGTGGCGGCGCCTGCCGGCGCCGTTCGTCTCGCGCCGGCCCCCGCCCCGACCGGGCGGCGGGCCGGGCGCGTCCTGCACCCCACCCGGTCCCGGACGGCCCGCGGGCGCTGCGCGCCCAGGCGGGTGCGAGGGCTGTTCTCTCCCCTGACCTTCGGGAGGCTACGGCCGTGATCCAGATCCGCGACGAGCGCGCCACCGACATCGCCGCCCGCGAGCAGCTCCTCGACACCTGCTTCGGCGAGGCGCGCTTCACCAAGACCTGCGAGCGCCTGCGCGAGGGCCGCCTGCCGGCCGAGGGCCTCGCCCTCGTGGCCGAGCAGGACGGGCGCCTCGTCGGCACGGTGTGCCTGTGGGACGTGGCGGCCGGCCCGCGCCGCCCGGCCCTGATGCTGGGCCCGCTCGCCGTGGAGCCGGGCCTGCAGGGCCTCGGCGTCGGGGGGACGCTGATGCGCGCGGCGCTGGCGCGCGCCGCCGCCCTCGGCCACCGGGCCGTGATCCTGGTCGGGGACGCGCCCTACTACGCCCGCTTCGGCTTCGCGGCCGGGGCGGTGGGCGCCCTCTGGCTGCCGGGCCCCTACGCCCGGGAGCGCTTCCTCGGGCTGGACTTGGCGCCGGGAGCGCTCGCCGGCGCGGCAGGCCTCGTCCAGGCGACCGGCCGGCCGGCGCCGGCGCCGGACCTCGCCGCGCTGGTGGCGGCGGAGGCCGCGCGGCCGCTCGCGCTGGCGGCGTGAGCATGGCGAAGCGCGGCCCCGCCGGAACGGGGCCGCGCCCTGGCGGGTCCCTCAGGGCAACGCCGCAGGGTCGCGGAACCTGCCGGCGCGCACCTCGGCCGGATCGTCTCCGGCCGGGGGGTGACACGATTCTCGATCCCAAGCCAAAGGGTTGGCGACGATTCGAGAACCGAACCGGCGGTCACGGGACGTGACTGCGGGCATCGGACCAACGTCGGAGGCCGGGATCGTGCGCGAGCGCCGCACGATCCCGAACCGCTCGGGCGGAAATCCCATGACGGATGCGGATCGGGTTGCTGCACCGAGCCCGGATCCGAGAGATCCCCGATGGCCGACGCGGTGATGAGCCTTGGGGCGCTGTCCGAGAAGCGCTTCGGCCCCGATCAACGGCGCGAGATGGGCGGCAGCCCGCGATGCGGGCTGGCGCATGACAGCAAGCTCACCGCGAGACACACGATGTCGTCCTGGCCGGCGCCAAAAGAAAACGGCCGGCCGATGCCAGCTCTCGACCGCGATATGGCAATGTCTATCGTTCCGGCGGGTCAAGTCCGCGCGCAACACGATCGAGGACTAGCGGAGCGCTTCCACCGAGATAGATCGCACTCCAGACATTCTGCGCGTCGAGTGCGATCGGAAGGGCACCCGCAATGAAAGCAAATGCGACCTTCAAGGTCAGGAAAGAGATCCTGTGGTATTTCTTCGGCAGGATCCGCCATTGGCCCCCGCCGCAGTCAGAGCCGCACCAACCTCGACACTTATACTTCCCAGAACGCCCCAGAGATAGATATTCGGAACATCAAGCCCTGAGACGATCATTCCGGCAGTCGTCCTCGCTGTGACGTCCGACCTTGAACAGCCATGTGACGCGAGAGGCAAGGCTCGTGATGCGCCGAGCCAGTCGATCGCGATGGGTCAGGCGGGCCACGAGCAGCGCGATGTTCGCCGCCACGAGCACGCCAAGGCCCGAAGCGAACACCACGAACACCCCATCTGCGATTCGGTCCGTCACGGCCGACATCCTCCGATACAGAACGGATCGCGGAATCGACACCGCGTCATGCGGTAACGCGATCCGATCGGGGCGATCGGGTGAGGGCAGGAGGTGACAAGGGAGGCGGGTTCTGAATCGGCCGGCGACCCTGGCCGGGGTTGGCGGGCCGGGGGTTTCGACGCAACGGCGCTCCTCGATGACCTTGCGGACAGGCCCGATCCCCGACGGTCGGGCAAAGTCGCCGGCCGCCCCTTCCGTCGGCGCCTCCCGGGCAGGCCTGCCACACCGGCAGCCTGACCGCGCCGGACCGGCCGGTCATTGGGGTGGGTCTGCCATCAGCCACGCCGCGGCCCGGGGCGCGATCCTTCGCGTGGTCGCAGCCCAATGCCGGCGAGGCATGACGCCGCCGCGGCTCGGGGCGGGCGGCGGCTCGCGCCGGCCCGCCCGGGCCCGATCAGCAGAAATACTGCCCGATCTGCCGCTCGATGTCGTCGGTGACGCGCCCGCCATGGGCCTGGATGAAGCCGCCGATCTGCGCGTCGCGCCGACGCAGGCGCTCGGCATGGACGGCCTGCACGATGCGGCTGATCAGGGCGAGGAAACCGGGCTCGGCCTCGGCGGCGGTGGGGGTGCGGTGGGGAAGAGCGTGGCTGAGAACCGCGAGCATGGGACACTCCTGAAAGTGATGTGCGCGCGGGCGTTTCCATCTGTTTGTTGCAACGCAATATGGGATATGACGCGGCGCACACGAAGGCCCGCCGCCGCAGCGGAGCCATGCGGCTGCCTCATGGCGGCGGCAACGCTTCGTTCCCCCGGACGGCCGGTTGACCCTGCGGGCCGGAGTCGCCAATCACCGCGTCGCCGGCCCGTCACCGATCTCGGCTAACCACGCGCACTTTCCCATCCACGGAGGCACTTCCCATGACCGACTGGCCCGTCCACGGCCATATCAGCGGCCCCATCGTGATGATCGGCTTCGGGTCGATCGGACGCGGCACCCTGCCGCTGATCGAGCGCCACTTCACCTACGACAAGGCGCGCTTCACGGTCGTGGAACCCTCCGACGCGCACAAGGCCCTGGCCGAGCGGCACGGGCTGCGCTTCGCGCAGGTGGCGCTCACCCGCGACAATTACCGCGAGGTGCTCACCCCCCTCCTCACCGAGGGCGGCGGCCAGGGCTTCTGCGTCAACCTCTCGGTCGATACCTCCTCGCGCGACATCATGGAACTGTGCCGGGAGATCGGCGCGCTCTACATCGACACCGTCGCCGAGCCGTGGCCGGGCTTCTACTTCGACAAGAATGCCGGCCCGGGCGACCGCACCAACTACGCGCTGCGCGAGCAGATCCTCGACGCGCGCCGGCGCAGGCCGGGCGGCACGACCGCGGTGTCCTGCTGCGGCGCCAATCCCGGCATGGTGTCCTGGTTCGTCAAGCAGGCCCTCCTCAACGTCGCGGCCGATCTCGGCCTCTCGGTCGAGGAGCCCAGGACCCGCGAGGGCTGGGCGGCGCTGATGCGCGAGGTCGGGGTCAGGGGCATCCACATCGCCGAGCGCGACACCCAGCGCGCCAAGTCCGAGAAGCCGATGGGCGTGTTCGTGAACACGTGGTCGGTCGAGGGCTTCGTCTCGGAGGGCAACCAGCCGGCCGAGCTCGGCTGGGGCACCCACGAGACCTGGATGCCGGAGAATGCCCGCACCCATGCGGGGGACGCGCCGGCGATCTACCTGCTCCAGCCCGGCGCCGACACCCGCGTGCGCTCCTGGACCCCGACCGCCCAGGCTCAGTTCGGCTTCCTCGTCACCCACAACGAGGCGATCTCGATCGCCGACTATTACTCGGTGCGCGAGGGCGGCAAGGTCGTCTACCGGCCGACCTGCCACTACGCCTACCATCCCTGCAACGAGGCGGTGCTCTCGCTGCACGAGATGTTCGGCCAGGCCGGCCGCGTGCAGGAGAAGCACCACATCCTCGACGAGAACGAGATCGTCGACGGCATCGACGAGCTCGGCGTGCTCCTCTACGGCCACGGCAGGAACGCCTACTGGTACGGCTCCCAGCTCTCCATCGAGGAGACGCGGGCCATCGCGCCGTACCAGAACGCCACCGGCCTGCAGGTGACCTCGGCGGTGCTCGCCGGCATGGTCTGGGCGCTGGAGAACCCGGAGGCCGGCATCGTCGAGGCGGACGAGGTCGATTTCCGCCGCTGCCTGGAGGTCCAGCTGCCCTATCTGGGGCCCGTCGTCGGGGTCTACACCGACTGGACGCCGCTGGCCGACCGTCCCGGGCTGTTCCCGGAGAATATCGACGCGAGCGATCCCTGGCAGTTCCGCAACGTGCTGGTGCAGCGCTGAGACGCGGGCGCGGCGCCCGCTGCGGCGCCGCGCCCCACCGTCGCGCAGCGCCGCAGGGCCGCACGGCGAAGAGCCGCCGCAGGCTGTCGCGCTTGCCCGCCCGGTGCTAGCATCGGGGCACGGACGGGAGCTTCGATGTCCCTCGCGCTGCGCCGCGAGCCGCGCATGCGGTTCGCCGAATTCCTGAACCTGATCCGGGCGCGCCCCGACGAGGAACGCTGGGAACTCCTCGACGGCGAGCCCGTGCTGATGGCGCCCCCGACGGGGCGCCACCAGCAGATCGTGATGAATCTCGGCCGACACCTCGCCGAGCTGGCCGAGCGGCGCGGCTGCCGCGCCCTGCCGGGACTCGGGCTGCACAACGACGCCGTGGACGATTTCGCGCCGGTGCCGGACCTCGTCGTGCGCTGCGGCCCGCTCCTCCAGGACGGCTACGCCCGCGATCCGATCCTGGTGGCGGAGGTGCTGTCGCCCTCGACCATGCACGAAGACCGCGGACGCAAGGCCGCGTTCTACCAGTCGCTCCAGACGCTGCGGGCCTTCCTGATCGTCTACCAGGACGAGACGCGGGTGGAGGTCTGGTCGCGGGGCAACGGGCCGGACTGGACCAAGCGGGCGCTCGGCGGGGGCGACGCGATCGACCTGCCGGATCTCGGCGGGAGCCTGCCCGTCGCCTCCCTGTATGCCGGCCTCCACACCTGACCACGGGTCCGCCCTTGCCCCATTTCGACGAATTCTACGCCAACAAGCTGCGCGGCACCCTCGGGGTGACGGATGCCGAATCGGTGCTCGACCTGCGCGGCACGCCCCGGGCGAAGGCGGAAGCCTCGCTGACCGACATGCTGGAGCGCAGCCGCTTCGCCAAGGGCAAGACCGTGGCGGTCCGCCTCGACGCCCCGGTGCCGGGCGGCGGCGAGACCCTGTTCCAGCCCGTCGGCCGCCTGCTGCTCGAAGCCAAGCGGCGCGGCTGGGTCGACCGCCTGCAGACCCTGCCGGCCCAGGACGGGCTCGGCTTCTACATCGCGCTCGCCGGCAAGCCGGCCCGGGAGGGCGCGTGACCGCCCGCGCGATCTCTCCCCGCGAGGCGCGATGACCGAGTCCCTGGCCGACCTCTGCGCCACCGACCTCCTCGCCCGCTACGCCGCGCGCGACCTCTCGCCCGTCGAGGTGACCGAGGCGGTGCTGGCCCGGGTGGAGGCCATGGAGCCCACCCTGCAGGCCCTCTGCCTGCTCCTCCCCGAGGAGGCCCGGGAGGCCGCCCGCGCCTCCGAGGCGCGCTGGCGGCGCGGCGAGGCGCTCGCCCTCGACGGCGTGCCCGCCACCGTCAAGGAGAACATCGCCACCCGGGGCGTGGCGATGCCCCTCGGCACCGCGGCACGGCGCGACGCGCCCCCGAGCCCGGAGGATGCCCCCGCGGCCGCCCGCCTGCGCGAGGCCGGGGCGATCCTGTTCGCGCGCACCACCATGCCGGATTACGGCATGCTCTCCTCGGGCCTCTCCAGCATCCACCCCCTCACCCGCAACCCCTGGGACCCGACCCGGACCCCGGGCGGTTCCTCGGCCGGGGCGGGCGCCGCCGCGGCTGCCGGCTACGGGCCCCTGCATCTCGGCACGGATATCGGCGGCTCGATCCGCCTGCCGGCCGGCTGGTGCGGCATCGTCGGCCTCAAGCCCAGCAACGGCCGCGTGCCGGTCGACCCGCCCTATTACGGCCGCTGCGCCGGGCCGATGACCCGCAGCGTCGCCGACGCGGCCCTGGCCATGCGCGAACTCAGCCGCCCGGATCACCGCGACGGCACCGCGCTCCCGCCCGCCGGCCTCGACTGGCTCGCCCTCGACGGCCTCGACCCGAAGGGCCTGCGCCTCGGCCTCCTGCGCGAGGCGGGCGTCGGCCTGCCGGTCGACCCCGCCGTCGCGGCGGTGATCGAGGACGCGGCCGCGCGCCTCGCGGCGGCGGGCGCTCGGGTGGAGCCGGTCGCGCCCTTCCTCACCCGCGCCATGCTCGACGGGCTCGACACGTTCTGGCGCGAGCGCGCCTGGAGCGACATCGGCGCCCTCGCCCCGGAGCGGCGCGCCGCCGTGCTGCCCTTCATCCGCGACTGGGCGCAGGCCGCGCGGGGGTCGAGCGGCGCGGCCGTCTTCGCGGGAATGAGCCAGATGGGGGCGATGCGCGACGCAGCCCTGCGGGCGATTCGCCCCTTCGACTTCCTGATCAGCCCGGTGGCGCCGATCCCGGCCTTCCCGGCGGAGCTCGCCTCCCCGACCGACGACCCGATGCGCCCCTTCGAGCATATCGGCTTCACGGTCGCCTTCAACATGTCGGAGCAGCCCGCCGTCGCGGTCCCGGTGGGCCTCACCCCGGAGGGCCTGCCGGTGGGCCTCCAGATCGTCGGGCATCGCTTCGACGATCTCGGCGTGCTGCGCCTCGCGCGGGTCTTCGAGGATCTGCGGGCGCCGCTGCCGCGGCGGGCGCCGGCCGCGCCGCCGCGGGCCCCGGCGCGTTGACAGCGGGGGAAGCCCGGCCGATACCCGCGCCGGCTTCCCGATGCGCAGACCGACCCTCAAGAGCGCGGCGATCGTCGCCCACGACCTCGTGGCGACCGCCCTCGCCGTCACGCTCACCTTCCTGATCCGCTTCGATGACGCGCGGCTGGCCGAGCGCCTCGCGCATCTGCCGGTGCTGCTCGGCCCCTTCGTGCTCTATGCCGGGCTCGTCTATCGCTGGTTCGGGCTCTACCGCACCAAGTGGCGCTTCGCCTCGCTCCCCGACCTCGCCGCCATCGTGCGGGCGGTCGCCGTCCTGGCCCTGTCGCTGCTGCTCCTGGATTACGCGCTGGTCTCGCCCGCCCTGTTCGGGATCTACTTCTTCGGCAAGATCGCGATCGGGCTCTACTTCGTCCTGCAGCTCTTCCTGCTCGGCGGCCCGCGCGTCGCCTTCCGCTACCTGAAATACAGCCGCTCGCGCCAGAGCCACGCCCGCGCCGCGACGACGCCCGCGCTCCTCCTCGGCCGCGGCGCGGAGATCGAGGTGGTGCTGCGCGCCATCGAGGCCGGGACGGTGCGCAAGCTCGCGGCCCAGGGCATCCTCTCGCCCCGGGCCGAGGATCGCGGCCAGAGCCTGCGCGGCGTGCCGGTGCTGGGCGCCTTCGCCGACCTGGAGCAGGTCGTGGCGGACCTCGCCGCCCGCGGCGTCGCGGTGCGGCGCCTCGTGGCGACGCCGAACGCCCTCACACCCGAGGCCGATCCCGACGGGCTCCTCGCCCGCGCCCGCCGCCTCGGCCTGCCGCTCGCCCGCGTGACCACCCTCGGCGAGGGCCTGCGCGACGCCGAACTGGCGCCCCTCGAGATCGAGGACCTGCTGCTGCGCCCGACCGTCCCGATCGACCGGCCGCGCCTGGAGCGCTTCCTCGCCGGCCAGCGCGTCGTGGTGACGGGGGGCGGCGGCTCGATCGGCTCGGAGATCTGCGCCCGGGCCGTGGCCTTCGGCGCCTCGGCGCTCCTCGTCGTGGAGAATTCCGAGCCCGCCCTGCACGGGGTGCTGACGCGGCCGGCCCTGGCCGAGAGCGAGGCGGAGGTGAGCGGCGTCATCGCCGACATCCGCGACCGGGAGCGGCTCTTCCACGTCCTGCGCGCGTTCCGCCCCGACGCGGTCTTCCACGCCGCCGCGCTCAAGCAGGTGCCCTACCTGGAGCGCGACTGGACCGAGGGCATCAAGACCAACGTGTTCGGCTCGGTGAACGTGGCCGACGCGGCGCTGGCGGCGGGCGCCCGCGCGCTGGTGATGATCTCGACCGACAAGGCGATCGAGCCGGTCTCGCAGCTCGGCGTCACCAAGCGCTTCGCCGAGATGTACGCGCAGGCCCTCGACGCGGCCGGCGGGCCGGCGCGGCTCGTGGCGGTGCGCTTCGGCAACGTGCTCGGCTCGGTCGGCTCGGTGGTGCCGGTGTTCAAGGCGCAGATCGCCCGCGGCGGGCCGGTCACGGTCACCCATCCCGAGATGGTGCGCTACTTCATGACCGTGCGCGAGGCCTGCGACCTCGTGCTCACCGCCGCCTCCCACGCCGACCGCGAGGGTCGCGACCCGCGGGCGGGCGACCAGCGCGCCGCCGTCTACGTGCTGAAGATGGGCCAGCCGGTGCGGATCCGCGACCTCGCCGAGCGCATGATCCGCCTCGCCGGCTTCGAGCCGGGCCTCGACATCGAGATCGCCGTGACGGGCGCGCGGCCCGGGGAGCGCCTGAACGAGATCCTCTTCGCCCGCGACGAGCCGATGGTGACCCTCGACGGGATCGAGGGGGTCATGGCGGCCAAGCCCGTCTTCGCCGACCGGGCGCAGCTCGCGCGCTGGCTCGAGCGGCTGCGCGCGGCGGTGGCGCAGGCCGACCGCGCGGCGGCCGAGGCGGTGTTCGCGGAGGCGGTGCCGGATTTCGCCCGGCGGCCGGGCGCGGCGCGCGAGGCGCCGGCGGCCGAACTGGCGCCGCGGGATGTCGGGGCGGGCGGGGCGTGATCCGGGCTCCGCTTGCTCGAAGCGGAGCCCGGATCACGAGCCCGCGCGGCGCCTGAGCGAAGCCGACATCCGCATTGCCGAAATGGGAGATGGCGAAGCAATCAACCGGATGGCGTAATGACGCCCGCCCTCGGCCGGGCCGCGCTCGCGCCGGAGGACGCGCGTCGTACCGGCGGTCGTGAGAAGAAGCGACCGCTGGCCTGGTCCGGCGACGCGTCCTTCGCCCAATCGGCCGGCGGTCCGGGCCGCGGGATGCTGCGGCGTCCGACCGTCCCGGGGACGCGGGTCGCGCGGCCCCGGATCAGGGCGTGGCGACGGGCTCGGTCCCGGGCGCCGGGCTCGCCGGCGCCGCCGCCTGGGGCCCGTCGATGCGCGCCTGGATCGGGACCGGGATGATCGTCGGCGCGATCACCCGCACGGCGGGCCTCTCGTCGGGCCCGGCGGGCTTCGCCGCGGGCGTCGCCGGCGCCTCGGCGCCGGGCGGCTCCTCCAGGCCGTTGCGGGCCGCGGCCGAGGCGGCCACCACCGCGGCCGAGCGGTCGGCGCGGCCGACGAGGGTGAGGCGGACCTTCGGCCGCGAGAGCGCCTCCGCCTGGGCCGGCGTGACGAAGATGTCGCCCTTGTGCTGGACCAGCATGCTCTCGGCCTTCACCAGGGCCTGCGCCCAGGTCTGGCCCTGGCCCCGGCAGGAGCAGTTCGGCACGAAGGTCTTCTGGAACTTGAAGGCGTTCGGCAGCGCCGCGTAGGCGCGCCGGGTCTGGATCGCGGCCGCGTCCTTGAGGCCGTTGTCGCTCGCCGGCATCGAGTAGGCGGCGGCCTCGGTGCCGGGGCAGAGGGCCTTGCACATCTCGTCGGCGCCCTCCCGCCCGTCCGGCAGGTTCGGCATCGGGAAATAGGCGCCGTCGCACAGGCGCACGCAGATCACGTGGCCGCCGCCGCGGGCGAAGCCGTCCGCCAGCTTCGCCGCGGCCGGCAGGCCCGTGCACGAGTCCTTGACGGCGGCGACGAGCTGCTCGCGCCGGGCATCCGCCACCTGCGTGTTGCCCGCCCCGTAGCCGGCGTTGAGGGCCCGGATCCGCTGCTCGACCTGGGCGCATTGCGGCGGGCGCATGTCGAAGAACAGGAAGCGCCCGCCCTCGCAGCCGATGGAGCTGCGGTAGGCGACGAGGCGCTGGATCTCCTCGACCTGGCCGCGGTTCGACTCCCGCTGCAGGTTGGCGAGCTCGGCGCGGAAGCGCTGGCAGGCGGCGGCGTTCGGCTCCGCCCAGGCACCCTGAACGAGGGCGGCCACGGCGACGATCCCGGCGAGGAGCCGGGCGAGCAGGCGGGACAGCGTCATGGCGTTCCGGCGATGGATCTGACAGGGGGCGGGCTCGGCCGCGGAGGCCGAGCCGGCGGCGTCCCGCATCGACGCCGCGAGACTTGGCTGTTCTAACCGCCCTCGCCGTTCGGCAACAGCCTTCCTACATGCCTTAACGTTGGTTTGACGGGGATCCGGGAATGGTGTGGCGGCGGAGTCTCATGCGGGTGGCGCTGGCGGCGGGAATGCTCGCAGGTCTCGGCGGAGCGGCGCGGGCGGAAGAGCCCGACCGCATCTTCGACAAGTCCACGGTCTGGCGGCCGCTGACGCCGAACGACAAGCTCGTCGTCTACGGGATCGACGATCCGGACGTTGGGGGGGTGGCCTGCCACTACACCCTGCCGGAGCGCGGGGGCATCAAGGGAACGCTCGGGCTCGCCGAGCAGGTCTCGGACATCTCGCTGTCCTGCCGGCAGATCGGGCCGGTGCAGTTCAAGCGCAAGCTGACCCAGGGCGAAGTGGTGTTCAGCGAGCGCCGCTCGCTGATCTTCAAGAGCATGCAGATCGTCAGGGGCTGCGACGCCAAGCGCAACACCCTGGTGTACATGGTCTATTCCGACAAGCTGATCGAGGGTTCGCCCAAGAACTCGACCTCGACGGTGCCGCTGATGCCGTGGGGCACCGAGCCGCCGCCGAAATGCGGCGACTTCCTGAAGGGCTGATCCGCTGTCCGGACGATCACGTCCGGAGAGCGGATGCCAAGCCCGCGCGGCGCGTGAGCGACGCCGACATCCGCATGGCCGAAATGGGAGATGGCGCAGCAATCCGTCGGATGTCGGATGACGACCCGCGTCAATCCCGGCAGGTGATGCGGATCGGGCGGTCGGCGGGCCGGCTCACGGGCGCCGACGGGGTGTCGATTGCACCCGTGTACTCGTCCTGCGCGGCGGCCCCGAAGGAGGCGGCCTTGGCGAAGCCCTGGGACTCGCACCACGCATCGGCGACCACCTGGCCGCACTCGCCGCCGCCGGTGCTCAGGCACTCGGCGACGCCGTAGCCGTCGCTCGACGGGATCAGGAAGGTCTTCTCCGCCCCGGGCGCCGCCGCCGCCTCCGATCCAGCGGCCAGCGCGGGGCCGGCGAGCGCGAGGAGACCGACGAGGCCGAGGGCGGCGAGGGAGCGACGCATGGGATTGCCTTCTGGATCGGAACGCTTTGGCAACCGACACTCGGAGGCGTCGGTAAACAAAGGCTAAACGGAACCCGCGCACGGCCGGCGGGCGGGAGGGCGGAGAAGGGTTTGGGCGGGTGGCCCGCGCCCGTCGCCGGCGGCTCGAAAACCGTGCCGAGCTGGGCTAACCCGGTTCGGCCGTCCGCGGCGTCTCGCGGCTGCAACAGCGGCCGGAAACGGATGACCCGCCCGATCCGGCGCGGATCGCGATTGGGCCGGGGGGATCTCCGGCAGGCCAATGTGTTAGAAGCGCCGCGGGCGCGCCCGACCGCGCCGCCGCATCATCCCAGGGAGCAGGGTTTCATGGCCCCGTTGTTGCGCCTCTACAACACGCTCACGCGGGCCAAGGAGCCGTTCGCCCCGATCGACCCGTCCCGGGTGCGGATGTACGCCTGCGGCCCGACCGTCTACGACGCGGCCCATATCGGCAACGGCCGGCCGATCATCGTCTTCGACCTGCTCTTCCGCCTGCTGCGCCACCTCTACGGGGCCGACGCGGTCACCTATGTCCGCAACGTCACGGACGTGGACGACAAGATCAACGCGCGGGCGGCCGAGCGCGGCGTCTCGATCCGCACCCTGACGGACGAGACCCTGGCGGGCTTCCACGCGGACCTGCGCCGGCTCGGCGTGCTGATGCCCGAGGACGTGAACCGGCCGGGCGCGCGCCCCGCCTTCATCGAGCCGCGGGCGACCGACCACATCGCCGAGATGGCGCAGATGATCGAGCGGCTCGTCGCCGCCGGCCACGCCTACCTCGCCGAGGATCACGTGCTGTTCGACGTGCCCTCCATGCCCGATTACGGGGCGCTCTCACGGCGCCCCCTCGACGAGATGGAGGCGGGGGCGCGGGTGGACGTGGCGCCCTACAAGCGCTCGCCCCTCGACTTCGTGCTCTGGAAACCCTCGAAGCCGGGCGAGCCGGCCTGGCCCTCCCCGTGCGGGATCGCGGCGCCGGGCCGTCCTGGCTGGCACATCGAGTGCTCGGCCATGTCGTGGAGGCATCTCGGCGAGACCTTCGACATCCACGCGGGGGGCATCGACCTCGTCTTCCCGCACCACGAGAACGAGGTCGCGCAGTCGCGCTGCTGCTTCGGCACGCCGGTGATGGCCAATGTCTGGCTGCACAACGGCTTCCTGCAGGTCGAGGGCGACAAGATGTCGAAGTCGCTCGGCAACTTCGTCACCCTCAGGGAGGTGCTGGCGGACTGGCCCGGCGAGGCGGTGCGGCTGGCGATGCTGCGCACCCATTACCGCCAGCCGATCGACTGGACGCTCCGGGCGCTGGAGGAGGCGAGCCGCACCCTGGAGCGCTGGTACGAGAGCGTCGGGGACCTCGGCCCCGCGCCCGCCGTGCCGGAGGGGGTGCGGGACGCGCTCCTCGACGACCTCAACACGCCGGCCGCGCTCGGCGAATTGCACAGGCTGGAGGATCCGGCGGCGCTCAAGGCCGGGGCGGGGCTGATGGGGCTGCTCGGCGCGACCCGCTCGGCCCGGGCCGAGGCGGCGGTGGCGGCCTCCGGGATCGACGTCGCGGCCGTGGAGGGGTTGATCGCCGCGCGCAAGGCCGCGCGCGCGGCGAAGAACTGGGCCGAGTCCGACCGCCTGCGGGGCGCGCTCGCGGGGATGGGCGTCACCGTCAAGGACAACAAGGACGGGACGACGACCTGGACCGTGGAGGGGTGAGGCGGGATCCGCTTGATCGACGCGGATCCCGGATCACCAGCCTGCGCGGCGCCTGAGCGCGGCGCCTGTGCGACGCCGACATCCGCATGGCCGAAATCGGAGATGGCGAAGCCATCAACCGGATGTCGGATGAAGCGGGGCCCCTCCCCGGCCGGGTCGGCGCCCGGGCCCGAGGGGGAATGCCACCCCGCCCCGACGCCGCGGCGCCGTCAGAACCGCTCCTCGATGAGGGCGTCCGCCTCGGGCCGGGGCGGATGGGCGCGCAGGGCGCTCTCCAGCATCCCCACCACCGCCTCGGGGCGCTCGGCGACGAGGTAGTTGAGGTCGAGCCCCTCGCGGATGAAGCCCTTCGCGCGCATGTGGTCGAGCAGCGCCAGGAGCGGCGCCCAGAACCCCGCCACCGACAGGAGCAGGATCGGCTTGGCGTGCTGGCCGAGCTGCGCCCAGGTCATCTGCTCGACGAGTTCCTCCAGGGTGCCGATGCCGCCGGGCAGGGCCACGAACGCGTCCGAGCGGTCGAACATCAGCCGCTTGCGGGTGTGCATGTCGGGCACGACGATCGTCTCCTGCACGTCGTCGAGCATCCGCTCGCGCGACTTCAGGAAGTCCGGGATGATGCCGGTGACGTGCCCGCCCGCGTCGAGCACCGCCCGCGCCACCGTGCCCATCAGCCCGACATTGCCGCCGCCGTAGACGAGGCCGATCCCGGCCTCCGCGAGGGAGTGGCCGAGGGCCCGCGCGGCCTCCCGGAACACCGGGTCGGTGCCGAAGCCCGAGCCGCAATACACGCAAACCGTCCGCATCAATGCTCCGCGTTCCGCTGCCGCGCCGGCGCCCGGACGGTCCGGGGGCCGGCCGCGGGGCGGCGCAAGATCCGGTCCACCTCCGCAAGGTTCCGCAGCTTGGTGTCTTCCGGACATGCCTGATAATATGGCGGCGATCGACCAGCGTTGTCGACCAGGAGGCGAATGGCCGCGCGCCGACCCTGAAGCCGGCGCGACCAGGAGTGGAACGCCATGACGGCGGAGTTGCGGCGAGGCGTGGCGCTCGCGGGCATCGGGCTCGTGAGCGGGATCGTGCTGATCGGCATCGTGTCGAGCGGCAACCGGATGCTGTCGACGAGGGACGCGCCCGAACCCGCCGCCCCCGGCGCGGCGGCCGAGCAGCAGGCGGCCCTGGCGCCCCCGCCCGCGCCGCCCTCCGCGCCGCCCTCCGCGCTGCCGTCCACTTGGCCGCCCTCGGCGGCGCCGCGCGCCCCGAGCTTCGACGTGATCCGGGTGGAGCCCACCGGCGAGAGCGTGGTGGCCGGCCGGGCGGCGCCGGAGGCGCAGGTGGAGCTCCTGCGCGACGGCGAGGTCTTCGCCCGCACGCAGGCGGATGCGAGCGGCCAGTTCGTCCTCGTGCCCCCGGCCCTGCCGCCCGGCAGCCACGCGATCGGCCTGCGCAGCGTCGCGCCGGACGGCACCCGCACGACGGGACCCGAGAGCGCCGTCGTCGCGGTCGCGGCGAACGCCGCCAGCAAGCCGCTCGTCGCCGTGAGCGCTCCCGGCCAGCCGACCACCGTGCTGTCGCAGCCGGAGGAGGCGCCGAAGCCCGCGCCGTCCGTCGTCGCCGCGGCGCGGGAGGCCCCGGCGGCCCCGCCGCCCGGGACGACGCCGATCCGCATCGCCAGCGTCGACGCCGAGACCGGCGGCAAGCTCTTCGTGAGCGCGCAGGGGGCGCCGCAGACGAATGTGCGGCTCTACCTCAACGAGACGCTGATCGCGCCCGGCCGGACGGGATCCGACGGTCGCGTCGCCTTCTCGATCGGGCGCGGGGTGCGGCCCGGGGATTACCGGGTGCGGATCGACCAGGTCGACCCCGCGACCGGCTCGGTGAGGACGCGCTCGGAAGTGAAGTTCGCCGTCCCGCCGAGCGTGGAGGCCGCGCCGGTGGTGGCCGCCGCGCGACCCGCCCCCGCCGGGCCGCCGAAGCCGGCGGGCCATCCGGCGCCCTCCCCGGCCGCGGCGCCCGCGCCCCCGGCCCCGCGACCCCGGCCGTCGACGCGGCGATCGCGCCCGCGGGACCCGCCGCCCTCGCCGCCGCCGGGCCGGCCTCCGGGCGGATACCGGACCCCTCCACGGTGTTCGTGAGCGCGGTCAGCACGGCCACGGTCACCCGCGGGGACAATCTCTGGAGCATCAGCCGCAAGGCCTACGGGAAGGGGGTGCGCTACACGGTGATCTTCGGCGCCAACCAGGCCCAGATCCGCAACCCCAACCGAATCTATCCGGGGCAGGTCTTCGTGCTGCCGGGCGAGGCCCCACCCGCCGCGGTCGGGGCGAAGCGGGGCTGAGGATCGCGCGACCCGGCCTCGCCCGGGACGCGCGATCGGCCGATGCCGAGGCCGCTCGCTCCCGCATCGGGCGATCCGGCTCGATCCTGCGTCGACGGATCAATCATGGGTGGCGCGCCGGCGCTGCGGGGCCATCCCGCCCAATGCCGCCGGTCATTTCTCATGACCGGTGGTGCGGCACTCGAATTGTCGCCAAGCCTCTCGTTCGCCAAGCCTCTGGTTCACCAAGCCTCTGGTTCACCAAGCCTCTGGCTTGAAATCGAAAATTCGAGATGGAGCGACGGCCCGCTGCGTCAGCATCCTGAGCCGTTGGTACAAGGCGCGAACAGCCGCCCCCAGCGCGCGAGCGGCGCCGGGTCGGCCCCGGCCCGGCGCAGGGCCGCCCAGAGCGTGACGGCGATCGAGTCGTAGACCGGGAGGCCGAGCTCCGCCTCCAGGGCGGGGGCGAGCGCCGTCCCGTCCAGGTTGGTGCAGACGATCGCCACCGCCTCCACGCCCTCGGCGGCCACCGCCCGGACCATGCCGGCGAGGTCGCCCTCGGGCAGAGCCGCGAAGGAGAAGTTGTCGGAGAGGCCCGCATGCCGCTCGGCCGCGCAGGCGAAGCCCGCCGCCTCCCAGTTTGCGCGGATGCGGGCCTGCACGTCGCCCCGGTAGGGCGTCACCAGGCCGATCCGGCGGTGGCCGGCGCGGCGGAAGACGTCGCGGAAGCCCAGCACCGCCGTGCAGGCCGCGATCCCGGTCCGCGCCTCGATCCCGGCGCAGAGCGCCTCGTCGCGGTCGAAGCCCAGCCACGCCGCCGAGGTGCCGTTCCAGGCCACCACGTCGACCTTGGCGTCGGCCAGGAGATCCGCCGCCGCCAGGACCGGCTCCGCGTCGAACTGGCCGAGATCCTCCGGCGCGAGCGAGATCGCCGTGACCCGGAAGCGCGAGAAATGGGCCGTCACGCCGGGAAGGTCCCGCAGCATCGCGGCGGTCGCCGGTTCGAGCCGCGTGTTCGACGAGGGCGTCAGCATCCCGAGCCGCATCAGGCGGCCCGAGGCGGACGGGCCGATTCCGCGCGGATCAGGCCGAGCACGTGGCGCTTCACGTCGTTGAAGGCCGGGCTGGTCACGTCCCGCGGCCGGGGCGCGTCGAAGGGCAGAACCTCGCGGATGCGGCCGGGCCGCCGGCTCATCACGGCGACGCGGGTGCCGAGCACCAGCGCCTCGTCGACCGAGTGAGTGACGAAGATCACGGTCGCGCCGACCCGCTCCCAGATCGCCACCAGCTCCTCCTGCATCTCGCTCTTGGTCTGGGCGTCGAGGGCGGCGAAGGGCTCGTCCATCAGGATCACGGCCGGGTTCATCAGCAGCGCCCGGGCGATCCCGACCCGCTGGCTCATCCCGCCCGACAATTCGGCCGGGTAGTGCCGCTCGAAACCGCGCAGGCCGACGAGGTCGAGATAGGCCTGCGCCCGCTCCCGGCGCTCCGCCCTGCCGACGCCCTTCAGCGTGAGGTGGAAGGCGACGTTGTCGATCACGGTGAGCCAGGGCATCAGCGTCGGCTGCTGGAAGACCACGCCGCGGTCGGCGCCCGGCCGCTCGACGCACCGGCCCGCCACCCGGATCTCGCCCGAGCTCGGCGCCTCGAAGCCGGCGACGAGGTTCAGGAGCGTGGACTTGCCGCAGCCGGAGGGGCCGAGCAGGCACAGGAACTCCCCCGCCGCGAGCGACAGGCGGGTCCGCTCCAGGGCGACGAGGTCCTGGCCGTCGCGGTCGCGATACACCTTGCGGACGTCGAGGAGGTCGATCGCACTCATGCTCAGCGGCCCTGCACGGTGGTGCCGCGCTGCCAGTGCAGCACCGTCGCCGCCACCGCCTTGAGGCAAAGATCGGAGAGGTAGCCGAGCAGCCCGATCGAGATCATCGCCGCCAGCACGATGTCGTAGCGCAGGAAGTAGTAGGAATCCCACAGCACGTAGCCGAGCCCGCTCTTCACCGCGACCATCTCGGCCGTGACCGTGAGCATCCAGGCCGAGCCGATGGCGATGCGCAGCCCCGAGACGATGGCGGGCAGCGCGGCCGGCAGCACGATCCGCGCCAGGAGCTGGCGCTCGCTCGCTCCCATCATCGCCCCGGCGCGGATCAGGTTGCGGTCGACCGAGCGCACGCCGTGGATCGTGTTCATCAGGATCGGGAAGAACGCCCCGAGGAAGACCAGGAAGATCGCCGGCCTGTCGGCGATGCCGAACCAGATGATCGCGAGGGGGATCCAGGAGACGGGCGGGATCGGGCGCAGCATCTGCAGCGTCGGCTCGACGGTGCGCTCGACGAGGCGCCACCAGCCGATCGCCACCCCGAGCCCGACGCCGCAGAGCGCCGCGATCGCGTAGCCCGCCAGCACCCGCGACAGGCTGGCGAGGGCGTCCGAGGGCCAGTGGCCCGAGGAGCTTTGGGTGCTCTCGTCGAGGCCGAGCATCCAGTCGGCCAGGGCGTGGAGCACCGCCGAGGGCGCCGGCAGGAGGGCGGGCGGCAGCGCGCCCGAGCGCGCGAAGGCCTCCCAGCCGGCGACAAGGACGAGCGGCAGCGCCGCCCGCTCGGCCCATCCGGCGAGGCGCCGTCGCAGGACGGCCCCGGGCGGCAGGCGCAGGGCCGAGGCCGGCCGCGGCAGGTCAGTGGCCGAGGCCATCGCGGCTCTGCTTGGTGGCCGCTTCCAGGAAGGAGTAATCCATGTTGGCCTCCACCTCCTTCGACACGTCGCGGCTGATGTACTTCAGGTCCCGCATCATCTCGGCAATGGCGAGCGTCCGGGCCCGGTACATGCGGTAGTCGGGCTCGGCGTTCTTGAGCGCCTCGGCGGCGACGTCCTTGGATAGGCCGGTCTTCTGGTTGATCACGTCGACCCAGACGCCGCGATCCGCCTGGAGCTTGGCGACGAGGGCGACGTCGGCATCGACCACCGCCTGCACGGCGGCGCGGCGGGCCTTGATCACGTCCGAGCGGGTGACGATCAGGTTGGTGAGCTTGCCGGCCGCCTGGTCGTAGGGGAGCACGAAGTGGTTCGCGGCCCCGGCCATCCGGATCTGCGAGGCGAAGGGCTCCACCGAGCAGACGAGGTCGACCTCGCCCCGCTGCATCGCCGCGAGGTGGTCGGACGGGTTCGGGATGTTGACGAACTGGATGTCGCGGTTGGGATTGATGCCCTGCTTGAGGAGGGCGCCGCGCATGTGGATGTCCTGCGCGTTGCCGCGCGAGGCCGCGACCTTGAGCGGCGTGCCGGCCGCCTTGCGGGCCTCGACCAGCGCCTTGAGGCCCGCCCAGTCCTCGGCCGCGAGGTTGAGGCCCTTGGTCGACAGGCATTCCGAGCCGCCATTCACCTCTCCGGCCACCGCGACGAGGTCGAAGCCCTTGTCGAGGGCGGTGACGTAGTGGAGGTAGGTGACCTGCGCGACGTCGAGGCTCTTGGCCACCAGGGCGGTGAGGACGTCGTTGCCGGAATTGAAGCCCGTCGCCTCGACCGTCACCCCCTTGCCGAGCTCCTTGCCGAGCTCCTTGGCGAGATCCGGGATCAGCGCCATCGGCAGGCAATGGGCGCATTTCGCGTAGCCGAGCCGCACCGGCGCGCCGTCCTGCGCGGTGGCCGCGCCCGACCAGGCCCAGAGGGCCGCCACCATGACGAGACCGAAACGATGCCGGAGCACGGGACACCTCGGGGGCTGCCGCAGCGGCCGATCCGCCGCTCCCGCAGGAGCCTGATCGGCTCCGCGGCCGGCCGCAACGGATTTTTCGGTCATTGCATGCAATTCGTGCTAAATGGCGGCGCAAGCGCCAGAACATGCCCGCAATTGATGCGCCCGCCCGGCCGGCGAGCCGCTATGCTCGGGCGTCACCCCGCGAGGTCCCCTCCATGGATCAGGTCCGGCGTCCGCGCGGACGCCCCCGCAAGCCCGCCCTCCTCGGCCCCGTCGCCGGGTCCGGCCGCCTCTCCCTGCACGAGCAGGCGGTGCGGCGGCTGCGCGCCATGATCGTCGAGGGGGCGCTCCCGGCCGGGGCGCCGCTGGTCGAGACCGAGCTGTCGGAGGCGCTCGGCGTGTCGCGCACGCCGCTCCGGGAGGCCGTGAAGCTCCTCGCCATGGAGGGCCTCGTGGAGCTGCGGCCCAACCGCTCGCCCCGCATCGCCGCCCTCGATCCGGAGGCGGTCCGGGCGCTGTTCGAGGCCCTGGCCTGGATCGAGCGGGCGGGGGCGGAGCTCGCGGCGCAGCGGATGGGGCGGGACGACCTCGACCGCTTGCAGGCGCTCCAGGCCGCGATCGAGGCGCATCACCGGAACGGGGAGATCGCCCCCTACTTCGCCGCCAACCACGCGACCCACGCGCTGATCGTGGCCTGCGCCGGCAACCCGCCCCTGCGCGAGGCCCACGAGGCGCTGCACGCCCGGGCCGAGATCGCCCGGCGGCGCGCCCTCGACAGCCACGGCCGCTGGAGCGAGTCGGTGGCGGAGCACCGGGCGATCCTGGCGGCGCTGGTGGCCCGCGACGGGCCCCGGGCCGGCCTGCTCCTCGCCGAGCACGTCTCCCATACGGGGGCGGCCCTGCTCGCCGCCCTGTCCCGCTCCGACGCGGCCTGAGCGATGCGCCTCCTCCTCCTCAACCCGAATACCAGCCGCGACGTCACGGCGCTGATGCGCGACACCGCCGCCGCCGCCGCGGCGCCCGGCACCGAGATCGTGGCCGCGACCGCGCCGCGGGGGGTGCCCTACATCGCCAACCGGGCCGAGGCGCAGATCGGCGGCGCCATCGCCCTCGAGATGCTGGCGGAGGCCGGGCCGGGGATCGACGCGGCGATCCTCGCGGCCTTCGGCGATCCGGGCCTGGTCGGCGCCCGCGAGCTGTTCGACATCCCGGTGATCGGGCTCGCCGAGGCCGCGATGCTGAGCGCCTGCCTGCTGGGCGGGCGCTTCGGCATCGTCACCTTCGCGCAGGGGCTGCTGCCCTGGTACCGCGACTGCGTCGCGATGCACGGGCTCTCGGCGCGCTGCGCCGCGATCCGGGCGATCGAGGGGCGCTTCGCCTCCCTGGCGGGGGTGCAGGCGGAGAAGGAGGACCAACTCGTGGCCCTGGCCGAGGCCGCGGTGCGCGAGGACGGCGCCGACGTGCTGATCTTCGCGGGCGCGCCGCTCTCGGGGCTCGGGCCGCGGGTGCGCGAGCGGGTCCCGGTGCCGGTGGTCGATCAGGTGGTGGCGGCCGTGAAGCTCGCCGAGGCCGCGGTGGCGCTGCGGCCCCGCAAGGCCGCGTCCGGCGCCCTCAGCCGCCCGCCCGCGAAGGAGAGTCGGGGCCTGCCGGAGGCGCTGGCGGCGCGGCTCGCCCACACCGATCGGGGCTGAGGCGGGGAGCGCCGCCGCCCCGCTCAGGGGTCGAGGCGCCGCAGCCCCGCCTCGTAGCGCCGGCCATTGGCGACGTAGCGCGCGGCGGCGAGGCGCAGTCCCTCGACCGCCTGCTCGTCGAGGCTGCGCACCGCCTTGGCGGGCGCGCCGACGATCAGGCTGTTGTCGGGGAATTCCTTGCCTTCGGTCACGAGGGCGTTCGCGCCGACGAGGCAGTTGCGGCCGATCCGGGCGCCGTTGAGCAGCGTCGCGCCCATGCCGACCAGGGAATTCGCACCCACGGTGCAGCCGTGCACGATGGCCCTGTGGCCGATCGTGACGTCCTCGCCGATCTCCAGGGGGAAGCCCGGATCCGTGTGGAGCACCACCCCGTCCTGGATGTTGCAGCGCGCCCCGAGGCGGATCGGCTCGTTGTCGCCGCGCAGCACCGCCGAGAACCAGATGCTCACGTCGAGGTCGATCTCCACCTGCCCGATCACCTGGGCATCGGGAGCGATCCAGACCCGGGCCGGGTCGGCGAGGCGGGGATGGTGGGCGTCGAGGGCGTAGAGCGGCATGGCAATCCCGATGGAGGCGGTCTCAGGGTCTTCTACCCCAGCCCGCCTCCCGCGCCACCTGCCCTCAGGCGGCGGCCGGGACCGTCCCGAGCCCCCCGAAGCGCCGCTCGCGCCGGGTGAAGTCGCGCAGGGCCGCCGCCAGGTCGTCCCCGCCGAAATCGGGCCACATCCGGTCGGTGAAATGCAGTTCCGCGTAGGCGCATTCCCAGAGCAGGAAGTCGGAGAGGCGCTTCTCGCCGCCCGAGCGGATCATCAGGTCCACGTCCGGCACCCCGCCGCTGAGCCGGCGCCCGAAGGCCTCCCGGCTCTCCGCCCCGACATCGGCACCGGGCGCGCCGGCGGCGGCCGCCAGGATCGCGTCGCGGGCCGAGTAATCGACCGCGATGCGCAGGTGCAGGCGCGCGCCCCCCGCGGTCTCGGCCTCCGCCCGCGCCAATGCCCCGGGCAGGCCCGCGGGCAGCCGGTCGCGGCGGCCGATCACGGTCAGGCGCGTGCCGGTGCGGGCGAGGCGCTCCGTCTCGCGCCGCAGGTAGCGGCGCAGGAGACCCATCAGCGCCGCCACCTCCGCGGGCGGCCGGCGCCAATTATCCGACGAGAAGGCGAAGAGCGTGAGCGTCCCCACGCCGAGATCGGGCGCGGCCTCCGCCACCCGGCGGATCGCCTCCACGCCCGCGCGGTGCCCGGCGCTGCGCGGCAGGCCCCGGGCCGTGGCCCAGCGCCCGTTCCCGTCCATGATCATCGCGACGTGGAGGCCGCCCCCCTGGGAACAAGAACTTTGCACGACAAAGTCTCCGGGCGATGCGTCTGAGGAGCGGGGAAGGACGGGAGGGCGCGCCCTCAGGGGCGCAGGGAACCGAAGGCCGCGGGCGCCTCGTCGAGCGCCTCGGCCGCGTCGCGGACCACCTGCTCCAGCACCGCGAGGTAGTCGAGGAAGCGGCGGCGCCCGCCCGGGGTGAGGCGGCAGACCGTCTGGGGCCGGTTCTGGGCGTACCCCTTGCGCAATTCCACCAGGCCCGCCTCCTGCAGCACCTGCAGGTGCCGGCTGAGATTGCCGTCCGTGAGGCCGCAGAGCTGCTTGAGGTCGGCGAAGAGGAGGCCGTCCGGGTGGGTGACCAGGGAGGTGAGCACGCTCAGCCGCGCCCGCTCGTGGATCACCCGGTCGAGGCCCTCGTAGGAGAAGCGTCCGCTCGGCTCAGACATCGGCATCCCGGCAGGTGAGATGGAGGATGAGGGCGAGGAGGACCTGCCCGATGCCGAAGGGCAGTCCCATCGCCCAGGGCGACAGGTCGCGGGTTCCGGCCGCCACGACCAGCCCCGCGAGCCCGGCGAGGAGGTACCACGCCCCCGCGAGCGAGACCGCCCGCGGCAGCGTCCGGGTCGCGGCGAACAGGCCGAGGCTGACGAAGACCTGCCAGAGCCCCGGCAGCAGCCAGAGGCTGTCGGGCGCGACCCGGACCAGCACCAGGGCGACCAGCGCGCCCGCCGCGAGGGCGGGCAGGAACTGCTCCACCGCCGAGCCGATCATCGCGTCCGCGAGGCCGGAATGCAGGCGCCGCGAGCGCGTCACCGCCTCGGCGCCGATCAGCGCCACGGCGAGCGCCGCGACCGCGATCCAGTACAGCAGGTAGGCGAGCGCCCCGACCGGCATCAGCCAGAGCGCCTGGAGCCCGGCGGCGAGGAGGGCGATCCCGCCCGTCGCGGCGATCGTCGCCGGGCCGAGGCCGCGGAAATGCGTGTCGCGGGCGATCTGGCTGCGAATCGCCACGATGTCGGCGAGGGCCCGGTCGAGGTCCCTGTCAGTCTGGTACGGCATCGAGGCGTCCCGCGAGCCCCCCGGCAGGGCTGCTTTGCAATGCAAAGTAGGGCCGATCGGCGGTCGGCGCAAGGGCTTCGGCGGCGCCCCGCGGGCACGGTTCGGGCTGCCCGGGCCGGGGGTGACGTGCGGCGGCGGGCGGCGCCGCGCGAGGCCGCGAAAAAGCCCCGCTGGCGGGGGCGCAGCGGGGCTGATCGGAGTGTCGCTCGTGAAAGCGGCGCCAATGCTACTCGGCCGCGTCGCCTTGTCCAGTCCGAACCGCCCGGCCTCACCCGAACGGATGAGCCGCGTCCCGGGGGCGGGGACCGGCGCCCGCTACCCCGCCGAGGAGGCGAGGGCCGCGCCGCCCGGGGGCCGCGCGCGCTCGCCCTCGAGCAGGGTCCAGTGGGCGATCACGGCGGTCAGCTCCGCCCGCTTGAAGGGCTTGGCGATGACGTCGTCCATGCCGGCCTCGCGGCAGGCCTCCAGGTGACGGGGCAGGATGTGGCCGGTCATGGCGACGATCGGGATCCGCCCCGAGGGCCCGCCCATCTGGCGGATCCGGCGCGTCGCGGTCAGGCCGTCCATGGCCGGCATCTGCACGTCCATCAGCACGAGGCGGTAGGGTGCGGAGCGGATCATCGCCACCGCCTCGACGCCGTTCGAGGCGGTGTCGACGGCGTAGCCCTCCTCCTCCAGGATCAGCCGCACGAGCTTCTGGTTCGCCGGGATGTCCTCGACCAGGAGGATGCGGGGAGCGGCCAGGAAGGGCTCGGGCTCCGGCGGGGCGGCGGCGGGCGCCGGCGCCACCGGCTCCAGGTCGAGGCGCACCCAGAAGGTCGACCCGTAGCCCTCGTGGCTCTCGAAGCCGATCTCCCCGCCCATCAGCGCCACCAGCCTGCGGCAGACCGCCAGGCCCAGGCCCTTGCTGCCGACCCGCGGAGGGTCGGGGCCGTCCTGCGACAGCAGCGTCGCCTGGCGCTCCGGCGGGATCCCCGGCCCGGTATCCTTGACCGCCAGGGTGACGCGCCCGCGCCGGCTCACCGCCTCCTCGCAGCGCAGGCTGACGCCGACCGCGCCGGCCGCCGTGAAGGCGACCGCATTGCCGAGGAGGTTGAGCAGGATCTGGCGCACCCGGTCCGCGTCGCCGCGCACGCGGGCGGGCACGTTCGGCGCGATCTCGACCGAGAGGCTGAGGGCCTTGGCCTCGGCGGCGGGCCTCACCATGGCGAGGCTCGTCTCCACGAGGGCGTGCAGGTCGAAGGGCTCGCTGCGCAGGGCGACCTTGCCGGCCTCGATGTTCGAGACGTCCACGACGTCGTTGACGAGCGAGAGCAGCGCGAAACCCGAGACCTGGATGATGTCGAGCCGGCGCCGATCCTCGGGCGAGCGGTCGGGATCGGCGAGGAGGAGATCGGTGAAGCCCAGGATGCTGCTGAGGGGCGTGCGGATCTCGTGGCTCACGCGGGCCAGGAAGGCGCTCTTGGCGGCGCTCGCCGCCTCGGCCGCGTCGCGCTCGCGGGTGCGGGCGGCGAGGTCGCGGTCGAGGCGGCGCAGGTCCTCCGGCGAGGGCAGCGCCGCGGCAGCGGCCAGGAACCGCCGCAGACAGGCGAGCAGCGGCAGCGCGGCGAGTGCGGCGAGAACCTTGGCCGGTGCCTCGATCCCGCCATCCGGGACCAGCGGCGTCCCCGGACTCCACGCCGTCCAGGCCTCGGCGAGCTGCGCCGCCGCGCAGGCGAGCAGGAAGGCGCCGATGCTCCAGGAGAGCACCCGGACCCTCAGGTCCGGACGCCTGGTCAGGACCAGCATCAGCCCGACCGCGAGCGAGAGAAAGCTCAACCCGAGGATTGCAGCCGCTGCCGTATGGGTCCAGATCAGTTCGGTCCGCACGGCAAGCAAATCCCACGCGAGTAACAGCGGTTGACCTCGCGCAATTCCTGCAGCGCATCCAGCATCAGGCTTTCCCCCAACCGACGTTATCCTCCGCAGGACGGATCTCATCGGGCCGCGAAGGGGGGATGAGCGGTCCGCAGAGACGTTGGCCCCGCGGTGAATTTTGACGATCCTCCTGCGGAAATCAACCTAAGCTTGCCTCATTTGATGGACTTTCGTCACGGCAAGGGCGGCCGGCGCCCGGATGTGCGACGGCGCACGGGGATCCCGGGCAAGCGTGGCCGTGCGCGCTTGATCGGGCCCTCCCGGCTTCCTACGTTGCGCGGACGCGGGATGAGGCCGGGTCTGCCGCGTCCCGGACAAACAAGGGTTTTGCGATGGCAACCGTGAAGGTGACCGACGCGAGCTTCAGGCAGGATGTCCTCGAAGCGTCCGAGCCCGTCGTCGTCGATTTCTGGGCCGAGTGGTGCGGTCCCTGCCGGGCGATCGGGCCGGCGCTTGAGGAGATCTCGAGCGAGATGCAGGGCCGGGTGAAGATCGCCAAGGTGAACGTGGACGAGAATCCCGGCATCGCCTCGGAATACGGCATCCGCTCGATCCCGACCCTGATGATCTTCAAGGACGGCAAGCTCGCCAGCCAGAAGGTCGGGGCGGCGCCGAAGGGCGACCTGTCGCGCTGGATCCAGTCCGCCAGCGCCTGATCGCGGCGCCCGCGCGATCCGCAGCGAGCCCGGCCGAGAGGCCGGGCTTCTTTTTCATGCCCCCTCAACGGAAAAGCCCGGCCGAGAGGCCGGGCTTCCCCGCAACCGGGCTGTCGCCCGATCCTACCAGGTACCGAACTTGTAGTTGAGGCCGGCGCGGACCACCGCGAACTCCGTGTTGCGGCGAGCGAGGTTGCCAACCGCCGGGAAGCCGGCGGTGTTGCTCAGGATGATGGAGTTCGGCAGGCCGGCGACGATCACGCCGGCGTTGTCGAACGCGTAGGCGCCGTTGCGGCGGTTCCGGTCGAGGTTCACGTAGAGACCTTCGACCTTCAGCGTCACTGCCGAGGACCGGAAGAAGTTCAGGAACGAGTCGGTGGGCAGCGCGTACTCGATGCCGCCGCCGGCCGTCCAGCCGGTCTGGAAATCGTCGGTGTTCGGCAGGCCGAAATTGGTACCGCCACCGCCGCCATAGGCGAAGCCGCCGGTCCCGTAGAACAGCACGCGGTCGAAGGCGTAGCCGAGGCGGCCGCGCACGGTGCCGAAGTAATCGAGCCCGGACAGGCCGCGCGGGTCGAACAGGCGCAGGCCGTTGGCGCCGTTGAACTGAGCGCCGGGCTGGTTCGGGATCGCGAACGAGAAGGCGTTGCGGTTGCGGCCGAAGTCGACGTACTGCGCGTCCGCCTCGATGCCGACCACGACGCCCGCGCCGGGCGTGAACTGGTAATTGTAGCCGATCTGGCCACCGCCGCTGAAGCCCTCGGTGTTGCGGTCGCCCGTCCAGCCGATGGCGAGGGCCGAGCCGGCCGGGCCGGCGACCACGCGCGGGTCGCGGGTCAGGACGATCACGTCAGGGTTGGTGCTGCTCGCGTCGAACCCGTAGCCCGCGTTGAAACCGGCGTAGAAGCCCGTCCAGGTGAAGACCGGAACCGGCGCAATCACCGGAGGAGCGACGCGGCGCGGCAGATCGGCCGCCGAAGCGGCCGCGGTCAGCGCAGTGAAAGCAGCAAACGCACTCAGAAGTCTCTTCATGATGGTCCCCAGCAGGTTCCCCGATCGGGAGACAAGCTAGACCATTCCGGCCGGGCCCGATGTAGCGCATGCGCCACAGGATCTCCCGAAAGCCACAACCCGGAGCATCAATCTCGCGGGCGAGCACGCGGGCGGCGGCGGCGCGGAAATCGTGAACGGCCGGAGAAGAACGGGTTTCTATTGACAGAGCGGAAGCGGGCGGGACCCGTTCTCATACGGGATCCGCTTGATCGAAGCGGATCCCGGATCCCAAGCCCGCGCGGCGCCTGAGCGACGCCGACATCCGCATTGCCGAAAGGGGAGATGGCGAAGCCATCAACCGGACATCGTATCAGACCGGTGGCGTCCCGTTCGCGGTCAGCACGGCGCCCGCGAGGTAGAGCGAGCCGCAGATCAGCACGCGCGGCGGCGCCTCCCAGGCCCGGTCCTGCAGGGCCACGAGGGCCGCCTCGATGCTCGGAGCGGTTGTGGCAGGCAGGCCGACCGAGGCCGCGATGGCGGCGACCTCCTCGGCGGGCCGCGCGGCGAGCTGCCCGCTGATCGGCACGGCCACGACCGCGCGGGCGAGCCCGACGAAGTTCTTCAGGAACCCCTCCGCGTCCTTGGTGCCGAGGAGCCCGGTGACGAGGACGAGGGGCGCGTCGCCGCGCTCCTGCAGGTCCGCCATCGCGGCCGCCAGGATGCGCCCGCCATCGACGTTGTGGCCGCCGTCGAGCCAGAGCTCGCTGCCGGCCGGCATCAGGCCGGGCAGGCGCCCGCGCCCGAGCCGCTGCAGGCGCCCCGGCCAATCGACCTGGCTGAGGCCGGCCTCGAAGGCGGCGGTGCCGAGATCGCCGAATCCCGCCGCCCGCAGCGCCGCGATGGCGGTGCCCGCGTTGACGATCTGGTGGCGCCCGGCGAGGCGCGGGCGCGGCAGGTCGAGCAGCCCCTCCTCGTCCTGGTAGACGAGGCGCCCGCGCTCCTCGTGCACCGAGAAATCCTGGTTGCCGACCAGGACGGGCGCGGCCCGCAGCGCCTCCGCGCGGGCGCAGAGCACCCGGTCGGCCTCGGCGTAATCCTGCGGCGCGATCACGGCCGGGCAGCCGCGCTTGAAGATGCCGGCCTTCTCCCCCGCCACCGCCTCGACGGTATCGCCGAGATATTCCGCGTGGTCGCGCCCGATCGGCGTCACCACGGCGGCGGCCGGCCGGTCGATCACGTTGGTGGCGTCGACGCGGCCCCCCAGGCCGACCTCCAGCAGGAGCACGTCGGCCGGGCACTCGGCGAAGAGCAGGAGGGCCGCCGCCGTGGTGATCTCGAACACCGTGATCGGCTCGCCCGCATTGGCCGCCTCGCAGCGGGCGAAGGCGTCCGCGAGGCGGTCCTCCGCCACGAAGCGCCCGCCGCCGACCTGGCCCAGGCGGATGCGCTCGTGGAAGCGCACGAGGTGGGGCGAGGTGTAGACGTGGACCGAGAGGCCGCCCGCCTCCAGGATCGCCCGCATGGTGGCGATGGTCGAGCCCTTGCCGTTGGTGCCGGCCACGTGGATGACCGGCGGCAGGCGCCGCTCGGGATGGCCGAGGGCGGCGAGCAGGCGCTCGATGCGCCCGAGCGACAGGTCGATCGTGCGCGGGTGCAGGGCCAGGAATCGCGCCATCAGCGCGTCGGAGGACTCCATCGGGCGACCGTCTCGTGTGGCGGGGCGTCGGGTCTCGCTATCGGCCCGATCGCCGGTCAGGTCCAGACCCGGATCGCGTCCGGGCCGTCCCGCCTCGCTGCGCGCGACGGCCGGACGCTCGATCGGGACCCGCACGACGCTCACCGGCCGAAGGGATCGGGCGCGCGAGGTGATCAGACTTGTCGAAGGCCAGCAAGCCCGACTTGATGGCATGGGTCCGCGATCGGGTCCGCGATCGGGTCCGCGATCGGCCGGCTGCGCGGCGGATCTCCCGGGCCGCGCCGCGCGCCGGGTCGGCCCGCGCGGGTGCGGCGCGCGCCGCGGCGGCGGGGTCGCTCAGGCCGGGACCGGCTGCGCGGCCGCGGAGGCCGGCGCGGGCGTCGCCGCCGGCGCCTGCATCAGCAGGCCGCAGAGCCGGGCCACCGTCGCCTTCAGGTCGCGCCGGTGCACGACCTGATCGATCATCCCGTGCTCGCGCAGGTACTCGGCCCGCTGGAACCCGTCCGGCAGCTTCTCGCGGATCGTCTGCTCGATGACCCGCGGCCCGGCGAAGCCGATCAGCGCGCCGGGCTCGGCGAGGTGGACGTCCCCGAGCATGGCGTAGGAGGCGGTGACGCCCCCGGTCGTCGGATTCGTGAGCACCACGATGTAGGGCAGCCGGGCGCGGTTGAGGCGGCGCACCGCCACGGTGGTGCGCGGCATCTGCATCAGCGACAGGATGCCCTCCTGCATCCGGGCGCCGCCGGAGGCCGCGAACAGCACGTAGGGCGTGCGCTTGTCGAGGGCCGTCTCGGCCCCGCGCACGAAGGCCTCGCCGGCCGCCATGCCGAGCGAGCCGCCCATGAAGCCGAAATCCTGCACCGCCAGGGTCATCGGCAGGCCGCCGACGCGGCCGAACCCGACCTTGAACGCGTCCGCCATCCCGGTCTTGGCCCGGGCGTCCTTGAGCCGGTCGACGTAGCGCTTCTCGTCGCGGAACTTCAGGGGATCGACCGGCGCCTCGGGCAGCGGCACGTCGAGCCAGGTGCCCTGGTCGAACATCATCTTCAGCCGCTGCTGGGCGCTCATCCGCAGGTGGTGCTCGGAGCCCGGTATCACGAAGTCGTGGGCCTCCACCTCCTTGTGGAAGACCATCTGCCCGGTCTCAGGGCACTTCACCCAGAGGTTCTCGGGCGTCTCGCGCTTGAACAGGGTCTTGATCCGGGGCCGGACGACCTCCGTGATCCAGTTCATGGTCTCGACCTTCATAGGCTGTCTCCGGTCGGGCCCGCGCATCATGCGCCGAAGCGACGGCCGCTCCGGCGGGACACACGATGCGCGGGCGAATCCCTCGGCGGAATGGCCTCGTCCCGTTCCGCTCAGCGGGCGGCGGCGCGCACGCCCGCGGCGAGGTCGCGCACCAGCGCCGAGACCGCCGCGACGCTGCCCGAGGTGGCGCGCCCGTCGAGGTCGAGGGAGCGCGCGAGCGCGTCGACCAGGGCCGAGCCGACCACGACGCCGTCCGCGCCGCGGGCGATCGCGGCGGCGTGCGCCCCGGTCTTGACGCCGAACCCGACCACCACCGGGAGTGCGGTCCTGGCGCGGATGCGCGCCACCGCCGCCTCGACCTGGCCGAAATCCGGCGTCGCCGACCCGGTGATGCCGGTGATCGAGACGTAGTAGACGAAGCCCGAGGTGTTCGCCAGGACGGCGGGCAGGCGGCGCTCGTCCGTGGTCGGGGTGGCGAGCCGGATGAAGGCGAGCCCCGCCTCCTGGGTCGGCAGGCAGAGCTCGTCGTCCTCCTCCGGGGGCAGGTCGACGACGATGAGCCCGTCGACCCCCGCCGCGACCGCGTCCGCGAGGAAGCGCGCGACGCCGTAAATGTAGAGGGGGTTGTAGTACCCCATCAGGATCACCGGCGTGGTCCGGTTCTCGGCCCGGAACCGGCGCACGAGGGCGAGGGTGCCGGACACGGTCTGGCCCGCCTTCAGCGCCCTCAGGCCCGCCGCCTGGATCGCCGGGCCGTCCGCCATCGGGTCGGTGAAGGGCAGGCCGAATTCCACGATGTCGGCGCCCGCCTCGGGCAGCGCGCGCAGCACCTGGAGCGAGGTCTCGGGGTCCGGATCGCCCGCCATCACGTAGGTGACGAGGGCGGCGCGTCCCTCCGCGCGGCAGCGGGCGAAGGTGTCGTCGAGGCGGGTCGTCATGGCTGTCCTCAGGGCCGTCCGGGGGCGGCGCGGCGGGCCGCCCGGGGGCGTCTCGCCCGCCGCGCTACACCATCAGGGGGGAGAGGTGAAGCCACCGGCCGAATCGGCCGCAGCGGCGCGCAGGGAGGAGAGCGTCACCACGCCGCCCTCCGCGAGCCCCACCGCCTCGTCCGTCCCGGCGACCAGCGCCGAGAGCGCGTCCCGCAGGGAGGCCTGCGGCGGCAGCGAGGCAAGCGGCGGCAGCGAGGCAAGCGGCGGCAGCGAGGCAAGCGGCGGCAGCGAGGCACGCGGCGGCGGGCCGGCCGTCCGGGCGGCGGCGGCCGGGATCAGGGCGAGGCGGCGCAGCCAGCGGTCGGCGCCGACGAACTCCTCCGCGAAGGGATCGGCGGGCCTGGCGAGCAGGCGCTCGGGCGGGTCGACCTGCACGAGGCGGCCCTCCCGCATCAGGGCGACGCGGTCGCCCATGCGCAGGGCCTCGTCGATGTCGTGGGTGACGAACAGCACGGTCTTGCCGAGGCGCCGCAGGATGGCGCCGATCTCCGCCTGCAGGCGCCCGCGCACGAGCGGGTCCACCGCCCCGAAGGGCTCGTCCATCAAAAGCACGGGTGGGTCGGCGGCGAGCGCCCGGGCGACGCCGACCCGCTGGCGCTGGCCGCCCGAGAGGGAATCGGGCCGCCGGTCGCGGAACGTGGCGGGGTCGAGCCCGACGAGGTCGAGCATGGCATCCACCCGCTCGGCGATCCGGCGCCGGGGCCATCCGAGCAGGCCCGGCACCGTGGCGACGTTCTGCGCCACGCTGCGATGGGGGAACAGCCCGACGCCCTGGAGCACGTAGCCGGTGCGCCGCCGCAGCCCGATCGGGTCGAGCTCGGCCACGTCGCGCCCGCCGACCCGGACGCGCCCCGTGCTCGGGGTCACGAGGCGGTTGACCATCCGCAGGGTCGTCGACTTGCCGCAGCCCGAGGGGCCGATCAGCACGCAGGTGGTCCCCTCCTCGACGGCGAGGTCGAGCCGGTCGACGACCGGCCGGGCATGGCCCGGATAGGCCTTGCCGGCGCCCTCGAAGCGGATCATCCGGGCTCAGCAGCCCGAGCAGATCGAGCCGAGGGTGCGCTTCATCTTGGCGTCCCAGGCCTTGTCGCGGGCCGCGGCCTTGCGGGCCGAATCCTCCGGGCTCGGCAGCGCGGCGCTCCCGGCCTCGGGCTTGCCGCCGACCGTGTCGGGCCGCGGCTGGCGGTGGCCCCGCACGCCGGGCGCCGGCTGGGCGAGGCCGGGCGGGCTTGTCGGGTCCGGCTGCTGGGCGGCCGCGAGGTCCGGCAGGATGGCGAGCCCGAGGATGGCCGGGGCGAGGAGCATGCGCATGGGGTTCGTCTTCGATGCTGGAGAGAGCGGAAACCGGACGTGCCGCGAACCGGACGTGCCGCAGACCGGACTTGCGGCCGATCCTAGCGGCCCGCGGGGCGGCGGGCCACCCGTTCGGCGCCGCGCGGCGCCGGGCGCCTCCCGCGCGCTCACGGCGGGCCGTCGGCCGGGGGCGGGAGCAGGCCCTCGATCCACGACGCCACCGCCCGCACCAGGGGCTGGCCCTCGTCCTCCGGGTGGCCGATCAGGAAGATCGGGCGGCTCACGGCGGGTGCGAGGCGCCGGAGCGCCGGATCGCGGCCCGCCATGATCTCCGGCAGGACGGCGCGCACGCCGCCGGCCCGGGTCAGGCGCAGCAGCGTCTCCAGCCGCGAGACGCGGTGGCGCGGCCCGGCCCGGCCGGCGGCGCGCTCGGCGAAGCGGACCTCGGGCAGGTGCGCCAGCGCCCCGTCGAGGGCGGCCCAGGGCAGCCGCTCGGGCGCGCCCTCCCCGGCCGCGGCGAAGACCGCGTAATCGAGCCGCCCGACCGGCCGGGCGGCCGCCGCGCCCCGCGCGGGCGGCCCGAGGCGCAGGGCGAGATCCGCCTCGCGCCGGGTCAGGCTGAGGTTGCGGTCCTCCGCGATCAGGTCGAGCCCCAGGGCGGGCCGCGCGGCGAGGAGGCGCGGCACGGCGGGCGCCAGGAGGTGGTCGCAGAGCACCGCGACCGCGGTGACCCGGACCGGGCGCCATCCGGGCCCGGGCGCCTCGTCCGACGCGGCCTCGCCGGCGACCTCCCGCAGCGCCCGCTCGGCGGCTTCGAGCCGCGGCATCAGGGCGAGGCAGGTCCGGGTCGGGACGAGCAGGCCGCCCTCCCGGGCGAGGAGCGGCCGGCCGAGCGCCGCCTCCAGGCGCCGCACCCGCCGCCCCGCCGTGGTCGCGTCGATGCCGAGCCGGCCGGCCGCGGCGGAGAGCCGGCCGGTCCGCGCCACGGCGAGCAGGGTCTGCCACGCGTCCCAGCTCTCCATCGCGTCCTCCCGGGCTGCATTCCCGCAGGTTCGAGCACGGCTCTCGCCGCTCGCCAAGCGCCGATGCCGATGCGAGTCCGGGGGCGGCGCGGCGCGCGCCGCCGGAGATCGAAGCCATGCACGAACCCAGAACCCTTTTGCAGCTCGCGGGCGCGACGCCGACGCCCGCGCGGATCGCGCGGGCGGTCCTCGTGGTCATCGACGCCCAGGGCGAGTACGCGGACGGCGCCCTGCCCCTCGACGGATTCGGGCCCGCCCTCGCGGCGGTCCGCGCGCTCCTCGCGGCGGCCCGGGAGGCGGGCGCGCCGGTCGTGCACGTCGCCCATCGCGGGCGGGACGGCGGCCTGTTCGACCGCGGCGGCCCCGGGGGCGCCATCGTGCCCGAGGCGCTGCCCCGGCCCGGCGAGCCGGTGATCGAGAAGACGCTGCCGAACGCCTTCGCCGGAACCGACCTCGCGGCGCGGCTGCGGGATCTCGGGCGGACCGACCTCGTGCTCGCGGGCTTCATGACCCACAATTGCGTGAGCGCGACCGCGCGGGCGGCGCTCGACCTCGGCTACCGGGTCACGGTCGCGGGCGACGCCACCGCGACCCGGGCCCTGCCCGACCCGCTCGGGGGTCCGCCCCTCCCGGCCGAGGCGGTGCAGCGGGCCGCCCTCGCGGCGCTCGCGGACCGCACCGCGGTCGTCGCGCCGGCGCGGGAGATCGTCGCGCCCGCGCCGGGGATCCTGGGCGCCGACGCCCGCTGATCGCCCGGCGCGCCGGGCGGGAGCCCGAAACGGGAAGATCGGCCGCCGCGACGCCCGCCTCCGACCCATCGCGGAACAATTCGCCTGCGAGGCGTCCCGATCCGGCAAAGTCATCTGAAAATTAACGCTGACTCGACGGCCCCGATCTGCGACTTTGACCGACAGTCATCTCAGCTACTATCTTAGGGGAAAGGAAGTTTCACGAAGGCGAATTGTTCACCATGGCGACACCTCGCGCAGTCCGGATCGGCGCCCTCCTGCTCGGACTGGTCGCCCTGGCGGGGTCGGTGCCGGCGGCCCCCGGCGGGGCGCTCGGGCCGGAAGGCGGTCGACCGAGCGCGATCGAGGATCTCGTCTGGCCGGACGCGCCGGGGACCCGGATCCGGCGGGACCAGTCCGGTCGCCCCCTCACCCCCGAGACCCTGCGCGACAAGGTGGCGGTGGTCGGCTTCGTGAGCACGCAATGCCCGATCACCTGCGTGGTCCTCGCCCGCGAGCTCGACGCGCTCGCCGGGGCCCTGCCGCCCTCCCTGCGCGACAGGGTCGTCATCGTCGCCGTGACGGTGGACCCGGCCCGCGACGACGTGGCGGCCCTGCGGCGCTTCGGCGAGGGCATGGGGATCGACCCCGGCCGCGTGCGGCTCGTCACCAGCGACCCGGCCGCCACGGCCCATCAGGCGGCGCTGCTGCGCTATCCGGCGGACCGGCTCCCGCTGCCGCCGCCGCGCCTCCTCGTCTTCGACCGGCGGGGCGACCTCGCGATGATCTACGGCACCGAGCCGGTCGACCGCCCGCGCCTCCTCACCGACCTCGCCCTCCTCGAACGCTTCGAGGCCGGCATCCACGCGCCGCCGCGGCCGGACGGCGCGCCGCTCCCCGCCTCCAACCCGTGACCACGAAGGACACCGAGATGACCCGCAGGCTCCCGCTGGCGGCGCAGCGTGCGCGCCGGCTCCTCCTCGCCACGACGATCCTGGGGGCGCTGCCCGCCTTCCCGGCCCTGGCCGCCCAGTTCGGCGTCGTGGTGAATCCGGTGCAGGACCCGCTCTTCGCCAACCTCGCCATCCCGGATTCCGCCCCCGCGACCGGGATGTGGTCGGCCGTCCAGGCGTGGCCGCTCAACGCGATCAGCACGGCCCTGCTGCCGAACGGCAAGCTCGTCAGCTGGGGCACGCCGGTGAACGCGCCGGGCACGCAGGACGGCCACAGCTTCGCGATCTGGGACCCCTACCAGGGCTTCGCGCCGGGGAGCCACACGATCCTGCCCGGTGTGCTGAACGTCAACAGCTTCTGCGGCACCCAGGCCCTGCAGGCGGACGGGTCGCTGCTCGTCTCGGGCGGCATCTTCGACAACGGCAACGACAAGGGCAGCGCCGTCGTCAACACGGGAGCGACCGGGGTCTCGGCGCTCGGCGCGCGGCTCGCCGCCGATCGCTACTACGCCACGATGATCACCCTGGCGGACGGGCAGAAGCTGATCATGGGCGGCGCCTATCCGTACGCCAGCGGCTGGGGCGACCCGAACGGGAGCATCGCCAAGGGCCTGATGAGCGGGATGACGCCCGAGATCTACAACCCGGCCACCGGCTGGCGCAGCCTGTTCGGCGCCAACAGCCGCGACGCGTTCGGCCCCGACTTCAATCGCTGGTGGTATCCCCGTGCCTGGGTCGCGCCGAACGGCAAGGTGTTCGGGATCACCAGCGACCGGATGTGGTTTCTCGATCCGACCGGGAACGGGTCGGTCTGGGCGATGCCGTTCCGCGCCCCGCAGCGGTCCGTCACCGTCGCGACCGACGCTCCCAATGTCGGGCCGAACTCCACGGCCGTGATGTACGACGCCGGCAAGATCCTGCAGGTCGGCGGAAATTCCTACGACAACGGGACCGGGTTCCTGGCGAGCAGCCGCGCGACGATGATCGACATCAACGGGAACGCGCCCATCGCCAACGACATCGCACCGATGAATATCGGCCGCTCCTGGGCCAACGCGACGGTTCTGCCGACCGGGACGGTCGCCGTCACCGGCGGCAGCAAGTCCGTCGACGCGGCCGGGGGCGACACGGTGCTCGAGGCCGAGCTGTGGGACCCCCGGACCGGGCAGTGGACGCTCGGCCCGCGCGCCGCGATCTATCGCGGCTACCATTCGAGCGCGGTGCTCCTGCAGAGCGGCGCCGTCCTGACCTCGGGCGGCGGCGCGCCGGGCCCGGTCTCGAACCAGAATTCCGAAGTCTACTACCCGCCCTACCTGTTCACGACCGTGAACGGCAAGGCCGCCCTGGCGCCTCGGCCTCAGATCGTCAGCCTGAACACGGTCAGCCTGGCGCATGGGCAGAGCCTGCAATTCGAGTTCACCTCCGCGAACGGCCTCGCCCAGGTCGCGCTGCTCGGCCTCAGCCAGGGCACGCACAGCTTCAACACCGGCCAGCGGCGCAGCCTGCTGACCTTCACGCAGGCCGGTCAGGTCGCGACCGTGCAGGCGCCGGCCACCCCGGCGCTCGCGCCGCCGGGCTATTACCAGATCGTGGCGATCGACCAGAAGGGCGTGCCCTCGCCGGGCGTGATCATCGCCCTCGGCAGCGGCGTCGCCCCGCCCGCCCCCGCAGGTCGCGGCCCCGGTCGGCAACGTCGCGCAGGGCGGCGTGACGCCCCCGCCGCCTCCGCCGCCTGCGCCCCCTCTGCCGCCCCCGCGCCGCCCCCGCGCCGCCCCCTGCACCGCCGCCGCCGCCTCCGGCGCCCACCGATCTCTGGCTGCCGATCGGCAACACGGCCAAGCGCATCGCGGTCGGCCGCGACGGCACCCTGGTCATGCTCAACGCGGTCGACGGCAGCCTCTCGAAATACGCCCCGGACAAAACCTGGGTCAAACTGGCCGGCAACTTCAAGGATGTGGCGGTCGTCGACGCCAACAGCATCTACGGCATCCAGATGGACGGCGTCATCGTCCGCTTCAACGGGCAGACCTGGCGGCGGGTCGGCTACGGCGGCAAGACGATCAGCGCCTCGGCCGACGGCACGATCGTGATCGTGAACATCCTCAACGAGATCTGGAAGAAGTACGGCGACAACGATCAGGAGGCCTGGGGCCAGATTCCCGGAAAGGCGCAGCGCGTCGCGGCGATGAACGCCAACAGCTTCTGGTCGGTCGGCCTGGACGGGGACGTGTACCGCGCCGATCAGACGGGGAAGTGGGTCCTCGTAGGGTCCAACGCGGTCGACATCGCCGCTTCGCCGGACGGCAGCGTGGCGGTGATCAACTCGGACGTCGGCGTGCTCTGGCGCAAGTTCGGCGACGACACCGTCGAAGCCTGGGGCTGGGTGAAGACCCCGGGGCCGGCTCAGGCGGTCGCCGTCCCGAACGGGCAGCACGCCTTCGTGATCGGACGCGACGGCGTCATCTACCGCCAGTGAGACGCTGCCCGGACGTGATCGTCCGGACAGCGTCTGAGAAGCCCGCGCGGCGCGTGAGCGAAGCTGAAATCCGCATGGCGACGCAATCCGTCGGATCTCGTACGACAAGCCCGCGCGGCGCGTGAGCGACGCCGACCTCCGCATCGCGACGCAATCCGTCGGATGTCGGATGACGGATCCCGCCGCGCCCCGTCCCGGGGCGCGGCGCCCGCCCTCTCCGCCCCGCCGGCTCCCTCCCGGCGGGGCTTCGCGCTCGCGGGCCGCCCCGGCGCGGCCCGCCCCGGCCGAGAGGCCGCGGCCCGCGCAGCCGCCGGGCCTTGTGGTAGGAGAGCGCCAGCCGCAGGAGAGCCGCATGCCCGGACGCCGCCCCGATCCCGCGCCGCGCCAGGTGCCGACCCGCCGCGAGAGGATCGCGCAGGCCGTCGCCCGGCTCGCCCCGCGCCTGCCCGCCTTCGAGGCCGAGGCGATCCTCGACCGGGCCCTGGCGAGCCCCGGCCTGCGCGGCGCCGCCCCCGAGAACGCCGCCTGGCTCGGGATGGTGGCCTATGCCCGCCACGTCTTCACCGAGTACGACGCGCTCCTGGCGGAGGGCTACGATCAGGACAGCGCCCGCCACTTCGTCCTCGACGATCTTAACGCCGTCCTCGCCGGCTGGGGCGTGCGGCGGCGGATCGGCGAGGAGGCGGAGGAGGCGTGAGGATCCGGCGAAACCGCGCCGGCCTCCCTATATTCCGGTTTCGTTCTCCGCCTCCTGCCCCGGAGCCCCGTCCCGCGCGATGAGTGCCGCGATCGCCGACGTCCTGATCCCGCTCGCCCTCGACACGGCCTACAGCTACGCCGTGCCGGACGGCCTCACCCTGGCCGAGGGCGACGTGGTCCAGATCCCCCTCGGGCCCCGCGAGACGGTCGGGGTGGTCTGGTCGCTGCGCGAGAGCGCCTCGGGCGGCAACCTGCGGCGGGTCACCGGCAAGATCGCGGATGACGGCATGCGCACGCCCCTGCGCCGGCTGGTCGACTGGATCGCCCGCTACACCCTGGCCCCGAAGGGCTCGGCCCTCGCCATGGCGCTGCGCCTGCCCGAGGAGGGTCCCCGCGGCGAGACCGCCCGGATCGGGGTGCGCGCGACCGGGATGCCGCCGAGCCGGGTGACGCCGGCCCGCACCAAGGTGCTGGCGGTGGCCGCCGACGGGGCGGTGCGGGGCAAGCGGGCGCTCAGCCTGGAGGCGGGCGTCAGCGCGAGCGTGGTCGATGGGCTGATCGACGACGGCGTGCTGGAGACGGTGGCGCTCGCCCCCGAGCGGGTCGCCGAGCCGCCCGACCCGGACCACCCGCACGCGGCCTTGTCGGAGGCGCAGGCCGAGGCCGCCCGCGCGCTGATCGCCAGCCTGACCGCGCCGCCCCGCACGGGCGGTCCGGCCGGGGACGGGGGCGTGACGCTCCTCGAAGGCGTCACCGGCTCGGGCAAGACGGAGGTGTATTTCGAGGCGGTGGCGGAGGCGGTGCGCCGGGGCGTGCAATCCCTGGTGCTGATGCCCGAGATCGCCCTCACCGCCCAGTTCCTCGACCGCTTCGCGGCCCGCTTCGGCGCGCGGCCGGCGGCGTGGCATTCCGGCGTCGGCGGGCGGCGGCGCGAGCGCATCCGCGCGGGCGTGGCGGCGGGCGAGATCCCGGTCGTGGTCGGCGCCCGCTCCGCCCTGTTCCTGCCGTTCCGGAGCCTCGGCCTGATCGTCGTCGACGAGGAGCACGAGGCCGCCTACAAGCAGGAGGACGGGGTCTGCTACCACGCCCGCGACATGGCGGTGGTCCGCGCCAAGCTCGAGAACGCCGCCCTGGTGCTCGCCTCGGCCACGCCCTCGATCGAGACCCGGGTCAACGCCCAGCGCGGCCGCTACCGCCGCGTGGTCCTGCCCGAGCGCTTCGGCGGCCGGCGCCTGCCGGAGATCCGGGCGATCGACATGCGCCGGGAGCAGATCCCGCGCGGGCGCTACCTCTCCCCGACCCTGACCGCTGCCATCGCGGAGACGAACGGCAGGGGCGAGCAGGCCCTCCTGTTCCTCAACCGGCGGGGCTATGCGCCCCTCACCCTCTGCCGGGCCTGCGGGCACCGCTACCAATGCCCGAACTGCTCGACCTGGCTCGTGGAGCACCGCTTCCGCCGCGCCCTCGTCTGCCACCATTGCGGGCACGCGGAGCGGCGGCCCGAGGCCTGCGTGGCCTGCGGCACCTTCGACACCCTCGCGGCCTGCGGGCCGGGCGTCGAGCGCATCGCCGAGGAGGTCGCGGCGACCTTCCCCGAGCGGCGGGTGATCGTGCTGTCGAGCGACTTCCCGGGCGGGGCCGAGCGCCTGCGGGCGGAGCTGCAGACCGTGGCGGAGGGCGGCTGCGACATCGTCGTGGGCACGCAGCTCGTCGCCAAGGGCCACAATTTCCCGCACCTGACGCTGGTGGGCGTGCTCGACGCCGATATCGGCCTCGCCTCGGGCGATCCGCGGGCGGCGGAGCGCACCTTCCAGCTCCTGCAGCAGGTGACGGGCCGGGCCGGCCGCGGCGAGAAGCCGGGCCGCGCCCTCGTCCAGACCTACCAGGCGGAGCATCCGGTGATCGCCGCCCTGATCTCGGGCGATGCGGAGCGCTTCTACGAGGAGGAGACGGCCGCCCGCTCCATGGCGGGGCTGCCGCCCTTCGGCCGGCTCGCCGCCCTGATCGTGTCGGCGGCCGAGCGCGAGGCGGCGGAGGCGCATGGCCGGGCGCTCGCCCAGGTCGCGGAGCCGCCGCCCGGCGTGATGGTGCTCGGGCCCGCGGAGGCGCCCCTCGCCCTGGTGCGCGGGCGCCACCGCTTCCGGCTGCTGGTCAAGGCCGAGCGCGAGGTCGACATCCAGAGCTACCTGCGCGACTGGCTCGCCCGCGGCCCGAAGCCCCGCGGCAGCGTGCGGGTCGGCATCGACGTCGACCCGCAGAGCTTCCTGTAATCGGGGCGGCTCGGCCGCGCCAGGCAGAGTTGGGCGGGGCACCTCCGCTCCACTCTTGTTCTTGAATCCTCTTCGCCGCCGAACCGGTGACCCCTTCGGCACCGGCCGGTCCCGGCCGGCGGGATGATGTCATCCGACATCCGGTTGATGGCTTCGCCATCTCCGATTTCGGCCATGCGGATGTCGGCTTCGCTCGGGCGCCGCGCTCGGGCGCCGCGCGGGCTTGTGATCCGGGACCCGCTTTGATCAAGCGGATCCCGGATCAGGGCAGGTCCACCCTGGTCAGTTCGGCCGAGAGCGCCCAGAGCCGCTCGGCCTCCCGCGGCGACCGCTTCGCCTTCGCGGGAGAACCCGCCGGGATGCTGCTCCGCGACCTGCCGGCCCTGCTGCACGTGCGCGAGGCCACCGCCCAGGCGGCGGTGCTGCGCTGGGCGCTGGAGCTGTTCGCGGACGAACTGCAACGGCCCCGGCCGGGCGGCGCGCTCATGGCCGACCGGCTCGCGCAGGTCATGCTGGTCCAGGTGCTGCGCCTCTTCCTCGCCGCCGAGCCCGGGAGCCGGACCGGCGAGCCCGAAAGCCGGACCGGATGGCTGCGGGCGCTGGCCGACCCGCAGCTCGCCCGGGCGATCGGGGCGATGCACGCCGCGCCCGGACGGCGCTGGACGGTGGCGGACCTCGCTGCGGTCGCCCGCATGTCGCGGTCGAGCTTCGCCGACCGCTTTCCGCCGCACGGTCGGCCAGCCGCCCCTCGCCTACCTGGCGGGCTGGCGCATGGCCCTCGCGGCCGACCGCCTGCGGCGGACGAGCCAGAGCCTCGCCGCCATCGCGGCCGCGCTCGGCTCCGCGTCCGAGGCGGCCTTCCGCACGCAATTCCGACGCCGGATGGGCTGCACGCCGGGCCGCTATCGCCGACGGGGATGACCATCCGCCGCCCCGGCGCGAGGCACGCGGCGCCCGCGCCGGCAGGGAGGGCCGGGATCGCCAGATGCGCGGCCCGGACTCACTCGGCGAGCGGGCGGGCCTCCTCGGGCAGCATGATCGGGATCCCGTCGCGGATCGGGTAAGCGAGCTTGGCCGAGCGGCTGATCAGCTCCTGGCGGGCGGAATCGTATTCGAGCCGGCCCTTGGTGAGCGGGCAGACCAGCAATTCCAGCAGCTTCGGGTCGATGCGGGTCGGTTCGACGGAGGGCGTATCGGCCATGGCGGGATCCTCTGAGGCTCGTCGCGCACTCCTAAGCGGAGTCGGGCGGGCAGGCCACCGCTTCGTCCGCCGAGAGATCCGCCGCGGGCTCCCGGCGGCGCGGGACCCGGCGCGGCCCCCGCCCCGCCGCTCCGCATCTTCCGAGCATGGCCCGAGCATTGGCGCGGGACCCTCGCCCGACACGGGCCGAGTCCGCCTTCCTCGTCGGAATCCACGCGAGAATACCTGCGGATGAGCGCGGCCGCCTTCATCCGGCCCTTGCATTGCAGCATTGTTTGGGGGCATGACAAGCGGACGCTCTCCTTAGGGAACATTCATCACGGAGGGTCGCCGCCGCTGCCCTCCGTCTTTCCGAGGCGACATCCAGCATGGGCCTTCAGACCATTCGTCCTTTCAGCGTGATCCGCGACATCGCCGCGACCGACGCGCCCGCGCGGCGGGGTCATGCCGCAGATTCTCCCGTGGAGATCCGGGGGCCCGCCTCGTCCGAATACTGGACGATCCCGTCCGGACTCGATGTCGCCGAGGCCCGCGAGGCCGATCCGCCGCGCCTGACCGAGGCGACGACTTCCCCGCTCGGGACGGTCGCGGCGGCCGGTCTCGACGCGCGGGAGGCGGCGCTCACGGCCGCGCGGGTGCGGGACGCCCTGTCCAGCGAGCGCCTGCCGATCGGCAACACGGCGCCGCAGAACCTGCGCACGCTGTTTCGCGTCTGATCCGCTGTCCGGACGATCACGTCCGGACAGCGCCTGATCCGGGATCCGCTTGATCGAAGCGGATCCCGGATCCCAAGCCTGCGCGGCGCCTGAGCGACGCCGACATCCGCATGGCCGAAATGGGAGATGGCGACGCAATCCGTCGGATGGCGGATGATCCCGCCCGCAGGGCGGGCCGCGGCCCGCCGTCTCAGGCGGGACGAAGCGCCGCCAGCGCCGCCGCGCACTCGGCCCCGCTCAGGCGCCGGATCACCGGACCGGCCGTCCAGACGAGGAGCGGGATCACGGCGCGGTCCGGATGGATCCGGGCGAGCAAAGCCGCGTAGAGCGCCACCTGCGCGGCCATCCCGCCCGGGACCGGGGCGCCCTCGGCGGGCGGACGGCCGGTCTTGAAGTCGCAGAGCCAGACCGCCTCCTCGGTCACGGCGAGCCGGTCGATCCGGCCGTGAACCGGCCATTCCACGCCGCCCAGGCTCACCGTCCCGGCGAGCGCCACCTCGGCCCGGGCCAGGGGTCCGAACAGCACCGAGAGGTCGGGATCGGCGAGGAGGCGCAGGACCGAAGTCGCGAGCGCCTCCCGCTCCGCCGCCGGGAGGCCCGGCGCGCGAGCCGCCACGAAGGCGCGCGCCGCCGCCGCGCGCCGCTCCGGCGCCAGGGCCGGCAGGTGCTCCAGCAGGGCGTGGATCAGCACGCCGCGGCGGCGCGCCGCCGGGTCGCCGGAGCGCGGCTGCGACCGGCGCGGCTCGTCGGCGGCGCCGAGGCCGGACGGGCGCAGCGGCGGAAGCGGCTCGGCCTCGGGCGCGACCGGGCGGAAGAGCCAGTCCGGCCGCTCCCCGGGCGGCGCCGGCGGCACCGCCGTGGCCGGGGCGGCCGGCAGCGCGGCCCCGTGCCGCCACGTCTCGGCCGGCCCGTAGGGCATCTCGGCCCGCTCGACGCCGCCGAAGGCCGCCACGAGGCCGCGTCGGACCATCTCGCACCAGGATTCCGGGGTCTCCCGGTCGCGGCCGCGATAGGGGGCGATGACGAGGCGGTCCTTGGCCCGGGTCATCGCCACGTAGAGCAGGCGGTTGTGCTCCTGGCGCGCCCGCTCGTGCAGGGCCTCGCGGGCCGCCGCGCCCGCCGGGCAATCATGTCCCTTGGAGGGCGACCAGACCGGCACCGTCCCGTCGGCGACGCCGCCCGCGCCGCGGACCGGGACGGGCAGGAGCGGCGGGTCGTTGCGGCCGAGGGGCTCGCAGCCGTCGATCAGCACGAGGAGGCCCGCCTCCAGGCCCTTGGCGCCGTGCACGGTCATCACCCGCACCTCGTCGCGGGCCGATTCGAGGTCGCGCTTGACCGTGTGCCCGCCCGCGTCGCGCCCGCCGCTCGGGGCGTAGCGCGAGAGGAAACCCGTGAGGGAGGGCGCGTCCGCCCCCTGCTCGGCCTGGGCCGCCGCGGTGAGGAAGACGTCGATGGCGTCCCCGGCCTCGCCCCCCAGCCGGGCGACGAGGCGCGCCCGCCCGCCCAGGGGCCCGAGCAGGTCCGCGTAGAAGCCGAAGGGGCCGCTCTCCTGCGCGAGGCGCCGCCAGGTGGCGAGCGCCGCCGCGCCCCGCAACGCCGCCGGGTCCCCCGCGCCCGCGTGCCGCGCCAGCGCCGCGGCGAGGGATTCCTCGGGCGCGCGCCGGGCCGCGAGCCGCACGAGGTCGTCGTCCGTGAGGCCGACCAGGGGAGTCTTGAGGGCGCAGGCCAGCGTCAGGTCGTCGTCGGGCAGGAGCGCCGCGCGGCCGGCCGCGACGAGGTCCATGACGGCGATGTGGGCCGCGATGTCGAGCCGGTCCTGGCCGGCCACCGGCACGTCCTCGGCCTTGAGCGCCCGGATCACCCCCTCGAAGGCCGCCGAGCGCTTGCGGACCAGGATCAGGATCTCGCCCGGTCGCCAGATCCGGCCGTGCTCGTCGCCCTCCCGCGTCCAGTGCCGCACCGCGCGGGCGACCCGCCGCGCCACCACTAGGGCCGGCGCCCCGGCCTCGACGGCGTCGACCGGCTGGACCCAGGCGTCGGGTTCCGGCTCCTCGCAGGGCTCCTCGGTCGGCCACAATTCCACCTGCCCGGGCGCGCCGACCCGCACCGTCTCGTGCACGGTGCCGATCGCCCCGTCGCCGAAGGACAGGCCGCGGTAATGCTCGGCGAGGGCGAAGGTGGCGTCGACCCCGCGCAGCACGCCCTTGGCCGAGCGGAAGGAGAGCGTGAGCCCGACATCCTCGAAGGCGAGCCCGGCCCCGCGCGCGGCCCGGCGCCACGCCTGCCGGGTCGTCTCGAACTCCTCGGGCGCCGCCCCCTGGAAGCTGTAGATCGACTGCTTCGGGTCGCCCACGGCGAAGCGGGTGCGCGGCAGGGGGCCGCGGCGCGCGCCCTCGCCGGCGCAGAAATCCTCGGTGATCCGGCGCAGGATCTCCCATTGCTCGGGATTGGTGTCCTGCGCCTCGTCGATCAGCACGTGGTCGACGCCGCGGTCGAGCTTGTAGAGCACCCAGGCCGAATCGACCCGGGTCAGCAGGTCGAGGGTCTTGTGGATCAGGTCGTCGAAGTCGAGGGCGCCGAGGCGGGCCTTCTGGGCCTCGACCCGCCGGTGGATCTCGGCCGCGAGGGTGAACAGGGCGGCGGTGCGCTCCTGCGCGCGGGCGGCCTTCAGCCGCTCGCGCAGGCGCCCGAGCCGGGCCTGCTCGTCGAGGAGCAGCCGCCTCACCGCCTCCGGCACCGCCTTGGTGCCGAGGCTCGCCGGGGCGTAGGGGTCGCCCTCCCCCTCGTCCTTGAAGAACGCCGCGAGGTAGAGCGGCAGGTCCTGCGGCTCCTCCGCCGCCGCGGCGCGCGCGAGCGCGTCGGCCCGCTTCTCGTCCGTGGCCTTGCCGGTGCGGAGCTGAGCGGCGAGCCCGGCCCAGTCGGCGGGGGCGCCCTCCCGCATCCGCGCCTCGATCGTCCCGACCGCCTCGTCCGGGGCGAGGCCGAGCGCCTCGCGCAGGCGCTCCAGGCGCGCCGGCAGGCCCTGCGGGTGGAGGAGGACGGCGCGGGCGCGCACCGCCTCGCCGATCGCCCGGCGCAGGGCCTCGCCCGCCGCCTCGGGCGCGACCCGGGCGAGGGCCTGGGCGAGGTCCGGGCGGGTGCCGTCCACCGCGTCCGCCAGCACGTTGTCGATCGTGCGGTCCACCGCCTCGCGGGTCTGGGCCTCGTCGAGGACGACGAAGCGGGCCGGCACATTCGCCTCGAACGGGACGAGGTGGAGGAGCCGCTCGCAGAGCGCGTGCAGCGTCTCGATCTTGAGGCCGCCCGGCGTCTCGACCGCGCGGGCGAAGAGGCGCCGCGCCCGGCGCAGGGTCGCGGGGTCGGGCCGCTCGCCCTCGAGGGCGGTGAGTTCGGCGCGCAACGCCTCCTCCGGCAGGGTCACCCAGCGCCCGAGCCGCTCGAAGACGCGGATCGCCATGTTGGCGGCCGCCGCCTTGGTGAAGGTGAGGCAGAGGATCTTGGCCGGCGGCGCCCCGTGCAGCAGGAGCCGCACGACCCGGTCGGTGAGCACCTTGGTCTTGCCGGCCCCCGCATTGGCCGACACCCAGGCGGAGGCGCGCGGATCCGCGGCGCGGCGCTGCGCGGTCTGCGTGACCGCATCGACCACGAATCCCTCGATCCCCATCACGTCCCCGCCCCTCGGCGCCCCTCGGCCGCCCGCCGGCTCGGCCCTTCACGCCTGCCGGGAGCTTGGCCCTTCATGCCTGCCGGGGGCTTGCGCGGGGTCAAGGAAGCGGGAAGCGGCGACGCTTATGCACAGGCAATGCCGCCGCACGGGCCGCGCCGAAGCGGCGCGGTGCCGCGTTGCAATTTAGAATCATTCTAATATGTGAGGCGCGAACGCGATGGAGGTGGCGATGGCCCGTTCCGCGACCGCGGCGCCCGAGGAGGCGCTGGTCCGCTACGACACGACGACGATCGTCCTGCACTGGCTGACCGCGCTGCTGGTGGGGCTGCTCTGGATCCTCGGCCAGACCAACGATTGGTGGCCGCGCGGCCCGCTGCGGGGCGGGCTGTGGTCGCTGCACGTCCTGCTCGGCTTCGCCCTGATGGCGACGCTGGCGACCCGGGTGGTCTGGCGGATCGGCCCGGGCCGGGCACTGCCCTCGGCGGAGGACGGGCCCCTGCGCCTCCTCGCCCGCGCGACCCATTCGGGGCTCTACCTGCTCCTGATCGCGGTGGTGGGGCTCGGCCTCGCCGACGCGCTGGTGCGCGGCTTCGTCCTGTTCGGCGCGATCCCGCTGCCGCAGGTCGGCGACCAGGCCCTGCGCCGCCCGATCAACGCGCTGCACGAATGGGCGGCCAACGCGGTGATGGCCGTGGCGGGACTGCACGCCGCCGCCGGGCTCTTCCACCACTACGTGCGCCAGGACGGGGTGCTGGGGCGGATGTGGCGGGCCTCGTGAGGCGCCCCGCGGCCGGGGCGGGCCCCGGTCCGGCCGGGGCGGGCCCCGGTCCGGGGGGCGCGGCTACGCCCCCTCCCCCTCCACCAGCGACCATTCCTTCACCCGCGCGAGGTGGTCGTAGGGCGAGAAGGCGCGGGCGTATTTCGGGTAGGGCCGCGACAGGTAGGCCGCCTCGCCCCGCAGGAAGCGGGCGACGAGGCCCTGGAAGCGGCGCGCATGCTCGTCGATCAGCTCCTCGACCGAGCGGGCCTCGCCCCGCGGCGGCTTGAGCGGCACCGGGTCGAGGGGCACCTTGCCGCCGCTCGCCCGCACGTAGAGCAGCTCCGGCGCGCCGGTTCCCGGGCCGAGATCGCGGAAGCCGCCCGCCTGCAGCATCGCGGCCTCCAGGGTGAGCTGCGGCGCGAAGCCGGCGAAGACCTCCCTGGCGCTCGGCGGCTGGCCGGTCTTGAAGTCGACGATGACGTGGCCGCCGTCCCGGCGCGCCTCGATCCGATCGGCCCGGGCGCGCAGGGTGAAGTCCTCGGCGGGGCCGATCGGGATCCGCCAGCGGCCCGAGATCTCGGCATGGACCCGCCTGAGGCCCGGCCGCCGCTCCACCTCCCAGGCGAGGAAGGACGCCGCCATGCGCTCGAAGCGCGGCCACCACTCCGCGTAGAGTTCCGGATAGGCATCGGCGATCGGCGCGAAGGCGTTGACCGCGAGGTCGTAGAGGGGCAGGCGCGGATCCGCGGGCAGCGCCTCGGGGAAGCGCTGCGCGAAGCCGCCCAGCACGTCGTGCACGATCGTGCCCCGGTCGCTGGCGCTCGGCTGCACCGCCACCGGCTCCAGCGGGTCGAGGCCCAGCACGTGCCGCGCGAAGATCCCGTAGGGGTCGCGCACCAGGGTCTCGACCTCGGTGACGCTGAGCGCGCGCGGGAACAGGGCGGGGTCCGGCCTCGGGGCCGGGCGCGCCGGGCGGGGCGGCAGCGGCTCGGTGCCCCGGTCGAGGGACGCCGCCAGCGCCCGCAGCCGCCCGCCCGCCGCGAGGCAGCCGGACCACGCCGCCTCCCCCATGAAGGCGCGCAGCCGCTGCAGGAAGCGCGACGGCACGGTCGGCGAGCCCTCGCGCTTGTGGGCGCGGGTGATCACCGCGTCCGGGCAGCCGAGCGCCTGCACGAGGTCGTGGGCGGTCTGGCCGAGGCGGCGCTCCGGCGAGGAGAGGCCCACAGCCGCGCGCATCGGCCGGTTCAGGAAGGCGTCCGTCTCGGCCTTGGGCGGCCAGACGCCCTCGTCGAGGCCGCCCAGGACCACGCGGTCGACCCGCAGCAGCCGCGCCTCCAGGAGGCCGAGGATGCGCAGCCGCGGATGCGGGCGCTCCGCCCGCGCGCTCACCACCCGCTCGCGGGCGAGCGCGGTGAAGAAGGCCGGGTAATCCGAGAACCGGCCCTCCAGCATGCCCGCCTGCGCGAGGGCGAGATCGTCGAAGAGCCCGTCGAGCACCGCGACCGAGGGCTCGTCCTGCGGCGCGTCGGGCCCGTCGAGCAGGAGGTCGCAGGTCTCGCGATGGGCCTGCGCCAGGGCGACGAGGTCGCGGACGCCCTCCTCCTGGTCGGGGGCGAAATCTCGGGGGGCGAAATCCCGGAAAGCGCGGTCGAGCCGGGCGACGAGGTCGGCCGCCGCCTCCCAATCGGCCTGGGTCAGCCGCCGCACCGGCCGGGGGGCGTGCGGGCGCTCGCCGCCGCGCGCGACCCGGAGCGCCTCGGCGAGGCCGGCGAAGCCCTTGGCGGGAGCGGGACCGCGCAGCACCCCGATCTCCAGGGCGGCGGCGGCCCGCTCCAGCGCGGGCCGGGCCAGGCCGAGCCGCACCATCGGATGGGCGAGGAGCGCCAGCACCCGCTCGGGCTTGGCGTCGAGGGCGGCGACGTCGGTGGCGAGCCGCGCGAGGCGCCCGGCGAGGCTCAGCGCCAGCGGCTGCCCGGCCGTGTCCTCCGCCACGATCTCCCAGCGCCCGAGCTCCGCCGCGACCCGGCGGGCGAGGCCGCGGTCCGGGGTGATCAGGGCGGCGCGGCAATCCGGCCGCTCCAGCGCCTCGCGCAGGGCCACCGCGATGGCGAGCGCCTCCTCGCGCTCGTCGGCCGCCTCGACGAGGGCGAGCCCGGCGCCGCCCGCGCGGGCGAGCGCCTCGCGCGCCCCGGGATCCAGATCCGCCCAGGCATCCGTGGTCTCGGCCGGGCGCAGGGCCTGCGACAGGAGTTCGGCCCGGGCCCGCGCGGCTGGTCCCGGCGCGCCGAGGGGCCGCACCGCGGCGCGGGGGCAGTCGAGGCCGCGCAGGAGCCGGTGCAGGATCGCCTGCGGGTGGCCGTGCGCGACCGCCTCCCCGGTCTCGATCGCCGCCCAGCCCTCCTCGTCGAGGGCGAGGTCGAGGCCGGGCAGCACCACCGCCCCGCGCGGCATCGCCGCGATGGCCCCGATCAGGGCGGCGGTGGCGGGGATCGAGCCGGTCGAGCCGGCCACCACGATCGGGTCGGCCGGGCGCTCGCGGCGCAGGCGCGCGGCCTCGGCGAGCACCAGGGCGCGGCCCCGCGCCACCGGGTCGCTGACGCCCCGCTCGGCCAGGATCGCCGGCCAATGCTCGGCGGCGATGCGCACGAAGTCGAGGGTAAGCGAGAAGTACTGCGAGTATTCCGCCTCGACGGCGCGCCCGATCTCGTCCCAGGGCAGGCCCTCGACGGTGAGCGCGTCCATCAGCCCCTCGAGATCGGCCGCGAGGCCGACCGCGTCGGCCGGCGAGGACGGCACCCGGAAGGGCACCTCCTCGCCCATCGGCAGGAGCCGGCGGTCGATGCCGGCGGCCCAGGCCTGGACGAGGCGGGCGAGGATCAGGCGCCGCTCCAGGGCAGGGATCGGCGGGTGCGCAACCGCCTCCGGGCACTCGCCGGGGGCGAGCGCCGCGAGGTCGAGCTCGGCCTCGTCCGCCTCGCCGAGGGGCGTCATCCGCGGCAGCAGCACCGCCGGCCCGCAGCGCGCGGCGAGTTCCGCGGCGAGCGCCCGGGTGGCGCGCCGGGTCGGCAGGAAGAGCGTGACGGCGGCGAGGCCGAGCGGCCCCTGCGCGACCGGGCCGACGAGCGTGCCGTCGAGGAGCGCGTCGGCGAGGGTCGCCAGGAACGGCGCGCCGGGCGGGATGGTGAAGATCCGGGCCGCGCTCACGGCTGCACGGCGCTCGCGCGCACGCGCTCCTCGGCGGCCTGCAGCGCCTCGGGCGTGCCCACGTGCAGCCACTGCCCGTCGAGGCGCAGGCCGTGCAGCCGCTCCCGGGCCACCGCCCGGTCGAACAGCAGGTTGAGCGAGAAGGGGCCCTCCGGCGTGTCGGCGAAGAAGGAGGGGCCCACGACGGCGACGCCCGCGTAGACGAAGGGCGCCACCTCCCGCTCGGCGCGGCGGGCGAGCCGGCCGGCCTTGTCCATCTGGAAGTCGCCGAGCCCGTCATAGCCGAGGCTCGTCGCCGCGGAGGCGACGAGGAGCAGCATGTCCATCGCCTCGGGGTCGAAGGCCGCGACCATGCGGGCGAGGTTGGGGCGCGGCCCCTCCAGCCAGAAGGAATCCGAGTTGAGGATCAGGAAGGGCGCCTCGCCGAGGAGCGGCAGGGCCTTGCGCACACCGCCGCCGGTCTCCAGCAGCCGGTCGCGCTCGTCCGAGAGGACGATCCGCGGCGGCCCGTTCCGGCGCCGCAGATGCGCCTCCATCAGGTCGGCGAGGTAGTGGACGTTGACCACGACCTCCGCGATGCCGGCCTCGGCGAGCCGGTCGAGGGCGTGGTCCACGAGGGCGCGGCCCGCCACCTCGACGAGGGGTTTGGGCATGGTCGCGGTGATCGGGCGCATGCGCTTGCCGAGCCCGGCGGCGAGCACGAAGGCGCGGGTGATGGCGGACGTGTGGGGCATGTCGCTGATCGGCGGGATTGGAGGATCGGGCGGGGATCAGGCGGCGGGGACGAGGCCGGGCAGGCAGGCCTCGTACCAGGCCCGCACGCCCGCGAGCGCCGGGTGGGCGAGGTTGCGGTTGAGGTAGCCCTCGATGCGCGGCACGTGGGCGAGGTAGCCGGGCTTGCCGTCCCGCCGGTCGAGGCGGGTGAAGATGCCGAGGATCTTGGTCGCCCGCTGGGCGCCCAGCACCGCGTAGGCGTGGGCGAAGCCCTGCACGTCGAAGTCCGGTTCGCGCAGCTTGCGCTCGCGGGCGTAGAGGCCGAGGAGCCGCAACTCGAACTCCGCCGAGGCGTCGACCCGGGCATCCTGCAGCAGCGAGGCGACGTCGTAGGCCGGGTGGCCCAGAACCGCGTCCTGGAAGTCGATCAGGCCGATCCGCTCCAGCCCGTCCCGGCCCGGCAGCCAGATCAGGTTGGGGGAATGATAGTCGCGCAGGACCCAGGTCGGGCGCTCCGGGGGCAGGCCGGTCAGCGCCTCGGTCCAGGCGGCCGTGAAGGCGGCGCGCTGCGCCCCCGAGAGCGGGGTGCGGGCGTGGTGGGGGGCGTACCAGTCGATGAGGAGTTCGGTCTCGAACAGCAGGGCGTCGAGGTCGTAGGGCGGCAGCGTGTGGTCGCTCCCCTCCGCGACCGGGAGCACCGCCGGCAGGGCCGTGCCGTGCAGCCGCGCCAGCACCTTGACGGCCTCCGCGTAGCGCTCGGGCCGCGGCCCGCTCGCATCCGCCACCGGCTCGGTGCCGAGATCCTCCAGGATCAGGAGCCCGGCCTCGAGATCCTGCCCGAGGATCTTCGGGGCGCTGAGGCCGAGCGCGCGCAGGCCGCGGTCCACGGCCACGAAGGCGTGGACGCTCTCGGCGAGGTGGACGATGGCGCTGTAGGGCTTGCCGTCGCGCACGGGCGGGCCGTCCGCGCGCGGGGGCGAGATCATCAGGATCGCGGTGGTGCCGTCGGGCTGGGTCAGGCGCTCGTAGGCGCGGCTCGACGCGTCGCCCTGCATGGGGGTGCGGGTCGCCTCGCCCCAGCCGCTGCGGTCGAGGAGCGCGCGCAGGGCCCGCGCCCGCTGCAGCCGCTCGGCCATGCCGCCGCCGCCGATGAGCCGGGCGAGCCGGGCGGTGTCGCCGAATTCGGGCTTGAGCGCGAGGTCCAGGGCGAGGGTCGGCCCGCTGCGCGGCGGCAGGCGGTCGGGCCACTCGACCAGGGTGATGGCGCGCTCGGTCAGTTCGTCGAAGCCGAGCTCCACGAGCTCGTCGGGCCCGCGCAGGCGGTAGAGGTCCGCATGCACGACGGCGACGCCGCCCCTGCCCTCGTAGGGCTGGATCAGCGTGAAGGTCGGGCTCGGCACGTCGAGGTCGGGCTCGCCGGTCAGCTCGCGGATCAGCGCCCGCGCGAGGGTGGTCTTGCCCCCGCCGAGCCCTCCGGAGAGCGCCACGAGGTCTCCCGGCTGCAGCAGCTCCGCGAGGAAGCGCCCGAGATCCTCGGTCGCGCTCTCGTCGGGCAGCACGATCTCCCAGGGTGTGCGCGCGTCCATCGCCTCCCGGTCCACTCCGGTCTCCTCCGCGGCCCCGCGGCCTGTGCGTGTCATAAACGAGGAACCTTAATTGAACCACGCGTCCGCGACATGGCGCGTTTCCGGGGTGGGACGGGGATCGGTGCTGCCGAGACGCGGGAGATCCTGTTTCCCCATGGGAATTGACTGGACCGTCGATCCGATTCCTCCTTGCGACCGGAGCGATGCGGCGGCGAAAAGAGATTGAGGATCGAGCAGGAGCTTTCCCGCAAGCCGGTCCGGATTTCAGCGCCGCTGCCGCGCGGCTTCGCTTCGCGGCATCTTGTGCCGGGTCCCGCATCTTCCTCCGCCGACGCCAGCGCAGGACCAGGATATCTGATACCAACCGCTCGGAATGCTGACGCATCGAGCCGTTGATTCATCTCGAATTTTCAACTTCACGCCAACGGCTCGGCGAGAATTCGAGAGCAGCACCACCGGTCATTGGAAATGACCGGTGGTATTACGCCGCCGCCCGCGCGAACTCTCCCCTCACGCAGGTCCCCCAGACGACCAGATCGCGATCGAGCACCACCAGGTCCGCCGCGAGGCCCGGGGCGATGCGGCCGATGCGGTCGTCGCGGCCGATCCAGCGCGCGGGCGTGAGCGAGGCCATCGTGAGCGCCTCGGCGAGCGAGGCGCCGCCCCGGCGCACCATGTGGCGGACCGCGCCCGCCATCGTCAGGGCCGAGCCCGCGAGCGTGCCGTCCGGCCCGGTCAGGCGGTCGCCCCGGCACGCGATCGCGCGGCCGAACAGGGTGAAGCCCGCTTCCGGGCGGGGATCGCCGACCGGCGGCATCGCGTCGGTGACGAGCATCAGCCGGCCCGGCCCCTTGAGGCGGAGGGCGAGGACGAGGGCGGTGTCGCCCACGTGGTGGCCGTCCGCGATGATCCCGGCGAAGACCCGGTCGTCGACGAGCGCCACGCCGACCGCCCCCTCCTCGCGTGCGGTGAGCTGCGACATGGCGTTGAAGAGATGCGTGGCGCCGGTCAGCCCCTCGGCGAGGGCGCGGCGGAAGGCCGTCCCGTCATCCGCCGTGTGGCCGGCGCTGACGCGCGCGCCGCGGGCGACGAGCGCCGCCACGGTGCCGGGCGGGGCGACCTCGGGCGCGAGGGTCACCAGGGTGACGCCGCGCGCGCCCAGGCCGGTCAGCAAGTCGACGTCGCCGGGCGCGAAGGCGGCGAGCCGGGCCGGATCGTGGATGCCGGGCCGGCGGGGGCTCAGGAAGGGGCCTTCGAGGTGGATCCCGAGGATGCCGGGCATCCCCGCGGCGATCGCCTCCGCCACCGCCGCCACCGCCGCGCGGATCACCGGGCGGTGGTCGCTGATCAGCGTCGGCAGCAGCGAGGTCGTGCCGCCGCGCCGGTGCGCCGCCGCGATCCGGGCGAGCGTGCCGGGCGTCGGCGCGTCGTTGAGGAGCGCGCCGCCGCCGCCATTGACCTGGAGGTCGACGAAGCCCGGCGCCAGGATCGTGCCCGGCGGCAGAATCGTGCAGGGCAGGCCGGGCGGCGGCTCCGCCGCGAGGTCCTCGATCCGCCCGTCCCGGATGACGAGCGTGCGCGGGCCGAGTTCGGCCTCGCCGTCGAAGACGCGGGGGGCGGCGAGCGCGAGGCCGGGGCTGCTCACAGAGTCTCCGTCACCTTGGCGAGGCCGGGGGGCGAATCCGGGTCGAAGCCGCGCCGGCGCGCCTCCGCCTCGATGGCCCGGTAGGCCGGGACGAGCATCAGGATCGGGTCGCAGGCCGGGTGGCCGTCGCCGGGCCAGGGCAGGCTGCCGAGGGGCCCGCCGCAGGCCTGGACCGGCACGCCCGCCCCGCGCAGGTCCCGCACGAGGCCGTCGATGCCCGCGCTCAGCCGGTCGGCCTGCCGCAGGGCGAGGACGGGCGTGCGGGGCGAGAGCGCCGCCCGCGGCCCGTGCCGCAGCTCCGCCGCGCTGTAGCCGAGGGCCGGCAGGCGCAGGGTCTCGGCGAGCTTGAGGGCGATCTCGCGCACCGGCCCGAGCCCGTGGCCGCGCCCGGTGACGAAGGCGGCGGTGGCGGCGGCGAGGTCGGTGCTCCAGGCCGACCAGTCGAGGCCGAGCGCCCGGTCGAGCCGCGCCGGCAGGGCCGCGAGGCCCGCCGCCAGGGCCCCGTCCTCGGCCCAGGACGCGACCAGGGCCGCCCCGGCGACGAGGGAGGTCACCACGGTCTTCGTCGCCGCGACGGCGCGCTCGGGCCCCGCCCCGATCGGCAGGACGAGGTCGGCGGCCTCGGCGGCCGGGGAGCCCGGATCGTTGACGATGGCGAGGGTGAGCGCCCCGCCCTCGCGGGCGGCCCGCGTCGCCGCCACGAGGTCGGGCGAGCGGCCGGATTGCGAGATCACCACGAAGAGCGCGCCCTCGACCTGCGGCGGGCGGCCGTAGCCGGTGACCACGGAGGGCGCCGCCGCCGAGACGGCGAGGCCGAGCCGGGTCTCGATCAGGTAGCGCAGGTGGATCCCCGCATGGCTCGAACTGCCCCGCCCGCAGATCACCGCGAAGGGGAAGCGGCGCCGCGCCAGGCCGCGGCCGATCCGCGCCGCCTCCGAATCCCCCGCGCAGAGGGGGGCCGCCACCGCCGGGATCTCGGCGATCTCCCGCGCCATCAGGGTGGCGGGGGGGCTCACGGCCGGGGCTCACGGCCGCCCGCCGCCGCGAGGGCGTGGCGCAGGGAGCCGCCGTGGCGGGCGAGGAGGCGGGCGGCGCCCTCCGGATCGGCGCCGCAGCCGATCAGCACGGCGCGCTTGATGTCGCCCTCCGCCTCCGCCAGGGCCCGGGCCGCCGCCTCGGCGCCGCAGCCGGCGAGTTCGGCCACCATGGCGACGCCCCGCGCCCGCAGCTTCCGGTTGGTGGCCCGCATCGCCACCATCCGGCCGCGATAGACGCGGCCGAGCCGGATCATGATCAGCGTCGAGAGCAGGTTGAGCACGACCTTCTGGGCGGTGCCGGCCTTGAGCCGGGTCGAGCCGGCGAGCGCCTCCTCGCCGGTCGCGACCAGGACGGGGTGGTCGCAGCTCTCCAGGACCGGCGTGCCGGGATTGTTGGCGATGCCGATGGTGACGGCGCCGCGCCCGCGGGCGCCGCGCAGGGCCGAGACCGTGAAGGGCGTGGTGCCGCTCGCCGAGAGGCCGACCACCACGTCCCGCGGCCCGACCCCCGCGCCGGCGATCCAGGCGGCGGCCTCGGCGCTCGAATCCTCCGCGTCCTCGACCGCCTGGGTGAGGGCGCCGTGGCCGCCCGCGATCGCGAAGCCCAGGCGCGCTTCCGGCCAGTCGAAGGTCGGCGGCAGCTCCGCCCCGTCCTGCACGCCGATCCGCCCGGAGGTGCCGGCGCCGACGTAGATCAGGCGGCCGTCCTCGCGCAGGGCCGGGGCGGCGGCCTCGGCCGCGGCGGCGATGGCCGGCAGCGCCGGCCCCACCGCCGCCACCGCGGCGAGCTGCCCCTCCCAGAGGGCGCCGAGCACGTCGAGGCCGTCCCAGGCGTCGAGGTCGACGTAGCGGGGGCTCCCGCGCTCGGTGCTCATCCGTCCCGGTCCCTGAGGCGCCGCAGCCGCGCTCTGGCACGGCTTCCTGGTCTCTAACTCGACCCTTCCGTCAAGGATCCCTCGGGGCGGCCGGGCCGCGGCACGGCGGCGCGGGGCTCAGGCCAGCGTGGTGAGGTCCTGGAACCAGTGCTGCGCCTGGGTATAGCCCTTCACCTTGGCCGAGAGGGCGTGCGGGTTGGTGTCGTGCACCACCCAGACCTGCACGGCGTCGTCCACCACGATCTCGTGGATGCGCGCGAGGAGCCGGTCCTGCTCGGCCGGGTCGAAGCTCGCCTGGACCTTGTCGCAGAGGGCATCGACCTCGGGGTTGCGGTAGTGGCTCCAGTTCACGCCGGTCGGGGCGATCTGCCTGGAGGAGTAGAAGCGCAGGATCGCGTAGAGCGGGTCCGAGGTCACGTAGGCGATGTTGCCGCCGGTGACGCCCTTCAGCGAGGGATCGGCCGCGCCCTGGCGCCAGGCCGTGTAGGCGACCTCCAGCTCCACCGGCTGGAACTCCACCGCGATGCCGATTTCGGCCCAGCTCTGCTGCACGAACTCGTTGATCGGCAGCGACAGCATCTGGCCCGAGCCGCCGGTCGGGATGATGAACTTGGTGCGCAGCGGGTTCCGGACCGAGTAGCCGGCCTCCTCGACGAGCTTGCGGGCGGCCTCGACGTCGGTGCGGATCGCGAAGCTCGGCTTGCCGAACCAGGGGCTCGACGGCTGCACCTGCCCGACCGCCGGGGTGGCGAGCCCGCCCATCAGCGCCACCACGCCCTCGCGGTCGATGGCGAGGTTCGCCGCCCGGCGCAGGCGCAGGTCCCGCCAGGGGCTGCCCTCCAGTATCGACAGGTGGTAGTTCCAGACGTGCGGCGTGTCGTTGCCGACGACCCGCATGCCCGCCGCCTTGAGCCGCGGCACCGCGTCGGGGGCGGGCGTCTCGATCAGGTCGACGGTGCCGCTGAGCAGCGCGTTCGCGCGGGCGAGCGCGTCGGGGATGCAGGTCAGCGTCAGCCGCGCGAGCTTCGGCATCCGCTTCCTGTTCCAGTAGGTCTCGTTGGGCACGAGGTCGAGCCGCACCCGCGGCACGAGCTGGCCCATGCGGTAGGGCCCGGTGCCGGAGGGCTGGAAGGCGAACTTGGTCCAGTCGCGCCCCACCGCCTCGTACTGGGCGGGCGAGGAGATCAGGAACCACAGCATCTGGTAGGGGAACAGCGCGTCGACCGCCTTGGTGGTGACCTGCACGGTCATGGCGTCGAGCTTCCGGTAGGAGGCCACCGAGGGCAGGCGCGGGCGCACCTGCGAGGCCTGCCGCTGGTCGTAGTGCGCGGCCTTGTCGTTGAGCACCTTCTCGAAGTTCCAGATCACCGCGTCCGCGTCGAAGGCGGAGCCGTCGTGGAAGGTCACGCCCTCGCGCAGGCGGAAGATCCAGTTCCGGCGGTCGGCCGGATCGCTCTCCCAGGCGGTGGCGAGGCCCGGGATCAGCTTGCCGGGCCGGTCGGCCACGTCGAGTTCCCAGGCGACCAGCGGGTCGTAGAGGGTGAGCCCGGTGAATTGGTAGCCGCCCGCACCCCGGTCCGGCTGGCCGGTGGTGAGGGGCAGGTCGAACATCGAGATGCCGTAGGTCAGGCTCCCGGAGGCTGCTCCCTGGGCGAGCGCGGACCCGGTCGGACCCAGGGCCGCCAGGGCCGCGGCGCCCGCGACGAAGCGCCGGCGGGAGAGGGACAACTCACTCATCGAAGACCCCGTGTGACGCGCGGCCTTCCCGGCCGCGGCGGTTGCGCGGCCGACCTCTGCAAATTGTATGCAACATGCCAGCGGCCGGCCTGCGGCGGGGCGCCGCCCCGCCCCCAGGCCGGTCCGGGGCCGAGCATCCTTCCGCCGGCCGGGACCGGCCGGTGCCGAAGGGGTCACCGGTTCGGCGGCGATCCGACGGACCGCGTATGCGAAACCAAGAGACCAAGCAGAATTGCCCCATGCAGTTCCGCTTGGCCGGGGCTCGGCGGCTAGAGCATTTTCCGACGAAGGGGATGCCGGTTCGTCGCAGAACATGCGGCAAGATCAAAGATCGAGAGCGGCACCCGGTTGCAACGTGATCGGGTGCTGCTCTAGGCCGCCCGCGCCGCCTCGACCAGGGCCGCCAGGCGCGCCGCGTTCGGGCAGTAATCCGGGTGGGCGACGGCGGCGAGGCCCGCCGCGAGGTCGCGCTCGCAGCGGCTGCCCTGCCCGCATCCCGCGCAGGCCCGCTCCAGCGTGGCCATGGTGGCGGGGGCGGTCCGCCCGACCGCCTCGGGGTCGAGGCCGAGGGCGTGCATCAGGGGCACGAGGCCGAGCGCCGGCCCGGTGCCGTCCGCCGCCGCGGGCGGGGCGAGGCGCTCCTCCAGCATCACGCGCAGGCACTCGTCGTCGACGGCGCGGATCTCCTGCGCGGCGGTGAACAGCCCGGCCCAGGCGGAGAGCGGGGCGAGCATCCAGTCGCAGGGACCGGCAAGGTCTCGGGTGGCGTGCGCGGACATCGGCGTTCTCCCTTCACCAACCCGCCCCGGATCGCCCTTCGGCCCGCCGGCCGCCTTGAGCCAAATCAAGGCGCCGCCCGCAACCGGGGCGAGCGGCCCGCCCGCGACACGCATAAAGACATCTTTATGTCTTGATTGCTTCCTGGCCGGCCCCCTGCTATAGGCCGGCGCGGGACGCCGTCAGGGAGCACCAGGATGCCGAGCAACCAGGATTACATTGTCAGGGACATCGGGCTGGCCGATTTCGGCCGCAAGGAGATCGCGATCGCCGAGACCGAGATGCCCGGCCTGATGGCGGTGCGCGCGGAATACGCGGCGAGCCAGCCGCTCAAGGGCGCCAAGATCGCCGGCTCCCTGCACATGACGATCCAGACCGCGGTGCTGATCGAGACCCTGAAGGCCCTCGGCGCCGACATCCGCTGGGTGTCCTGCAACATCTACTCGACCCAGGATCACGCGGCCGCCGCCATCGCGGCCGCCGGCATCCCGGTCTTCGCCGTCAAGGGCGAGACGCTGACCGAGTACTGGGACTACACCGCCAGGCTGTTCGACTGGCACGACGGCGGCATGCCGAACATGATCCTGGACGACGGCGGCGACGCCACGATGTTCGTTCATGCCGGCCTGCGCGCCGAGCGCGGCGACACCGCCTTCCTCGACGCGCCCGGCTCCGAGGAGGAGGAGATCTTCTTCGCGCTGATCAAGCGCATGCTCAAGGAGAAGCCGAAGGGCTGGTTCGCCGGCCTCGCCGAGTCGATCAAGGGCGTCTCCGAGGAGACGACCACGGGCGTGCACCGCCTCTACATCCTCGCCAAGGAGGGCAAGCTGCTCTTCCCGGCGATCAACGTGAACGACTCGGTGACGAAGTCGAAGTTCGACAACCTCTACGGCTGCCGCGAGTCGCTCGTCGACGGCATCCGCCGCGGCACTGACGTGATGATGGCCGGCAAGGTCGCGATGGTGGCGGGCTTCGGCGACGTGGGCAAGGGCTCGGCCGCCTCGCTGCGCAACGCCGGCTGCCGCGTCATGGTCTCGGAGGTCGACCCGATCTGCGCGCTCCAGGCCGCGATGGAGGGCTACGAGGTCACCACCATGGAAGATGCCGCCCCGCGGGCCGACATCTTCGTGACCGCCACCGGCAACAAGGACGTGATCACCATCGACCACATGCGGTCGATGAAGGACCGGGCCATCGTCTGCAACATCGGCCACTTCGACAACGAGATCCAGGTCGCGGGCCTCAAGAACCTGAAGTGGTCGAACATCAAGCCGCAGGTCGACGAGATCGAGTTCCCCGACGGGCACCGCATCATCCTGCTCTCCGAGGGCCGGCTGGTGAATCTCGGCAACGCGATGGGGCACCCCTCCTTCGTGATGTCGGCCTCCTTCACCAACCAGACCTTGGCCCAGATCGAACTCTGGACCAATCAGGGCAAGTACGAGAACCAAGTCTACACCCTGCCCAAGACGCTCGACGAGAAGGTCGCGGCCCTGCACCTGGAGAAGATCGGCGTGAAGCTGACGACGCTGCGTCCCGATCAGGCCGCCTATATCGGCGTCCAGGCGAGCGGGCCGTTCAAGCCCGACCACTACCGCTACTGAGCGACGCGTTCCGGCCCCGCGGGGCCGGGACCCGACGGATGCGCGGGCCGGGCCGAGGAGCCGGGCCCGCGTCGCGGCCGGACCGCGCTACGGCCCTGCGGGCGGATGCTTTCCGAGATTGCATGCAATACCGCATAATCGCCGCGCCCGTTCCATCTCCGTTCCGCCGCAGGTGTGGCATTTCTGTGCCCAGCCACGCTGAGACGCGGTGCGCATCGGCCGAGCCGGTGTTTTCGCTTCCGGCCGGATTCGGGTGCACGCTACAGTCCCGGTGATTCTGAAGTGTGGCCCGGAGTCGCCGCGTCCGCCGGCGACGGCGGGACGCCGGAGGGCGTGGCGCGGCCCAGCGGGAACGGGACGAGTGATGGGGGTAGGACGGACGCTGCGCCGTCGGCCATCGGCCGGCGCGATCGCGGGCGCTTGGGCGGTTTCGGCCGTGCTCACGGGTCTGCCGGAGGCGGCCATGGGGGCGCCGGCCCTCGTCCCCGTGCCGAGCTCGCTCGCCCACAGCGCGATGGCGCTCGCGCTGCTCGTCGGCCTCATCGTGTTCTCCACCATCCTGTCGCTGCTGCACATCCGCGAGCGGGCGCGCTGGGCACGGCGGGAGCGGGACCTCTCGGCCGAGGTCGCGGACCTGCGCGGGGCCCATGACCGGGCGGCCCTGCTCCTCGGCTCCGAGCGGCAGATCGTGGTGGTCTGGAGCGGGCGGGACGAGCCCCTGATCGAGGGCGACGCGAGCCTCGCCATGGACGGGACCCGCACGGCCTCGCCGCGGCGGGTGCTGGCCTTCGGCACCTGGCTCACGGCCGCCGACGCCGCCGCCCTCGACGCGGCGGTCGATACCCTGCGCAGCCGGGGCGAGCGCTTCCGCCTGACCGCGCGCACCCTCGGCGGGCGCACGGTCGAGGCGCAGGGCCAAGCCGTGGGCGGGCGGGCGCTGCTGCGCCTTCGCGAGATCACCGGCGAGCGCCAGGAACTGGTCGAGCTGCGCGCGACGCTGCAGGAGGCGCGCGGCAGCCTCTCCGTGCTCGCCGCCCTCCTCGACGCCATCCCGCAGCCGGTCTGGCGCCGGGGCCGCGACGGGCGGCTGCTCTGGGCCAACGCCGCCTACGTGGCGGCCGTGGAGGCGACCGACCGCGAGCGCGTGGTCGCGGAGGGGGTGGAACTCCTCGACCGGGCCGCCCGCGACGAGGCGGAGCGGCGCCGGACCAGCCGCGAGGCGGGTGCCCTGCGGGTCTCGGCCGTGGTCGCGGGCGCGCGGCGCACCCTCGACGTCACCGAGGTGGCGCTGGAGACCGGCAGCGTCGGCATCGCCGTCGACGTGTCCGAGCTCGAGAGCGTGCGCGCCGACCTGCAGCGGCAGATGGAGGCGAATGTCCGCACCCTCGACCAGCTGCCGACCGCGGTGGCGATCTTCGACGCCCGCCAGCGCCTGATCTTCCACAACGCCGCCTACCGGCAGCTCTGGGACCTCGGCCCGGCCTTCCTCGACGGCTCTCCCCTCGACGGCGAGATCCTGGACGCGCTGCGCAACGCCCGCAAGCTGCCCGAGCAGGCGGATTTCCGCTCCTGGAAGACCGGCGTGCTCTCGGCCTACCGGGCCGCCGAGGCGCAGGAGAATTGGTGGCACCTGCCGGACGGGCGGACCCTGCGCGTCGTCGCCGACCCGAACCCGCAGGGGGGCCTCACCTACCTGTTCGACGACGTCTCGGAGCGCGTCCACCTCGAATCCCGCTACAACGCCCTGATGCGCGTGCAGAGCGAGACCCTCGACACGCTCAAGGAGCCGGTCGCGGTGTTCGGCTCGGACGGGCGCCTCAAGCTCGCCAACCGCGCCTTCATGGCGATCTGGCGGATCGGGCCGGAGACCCTCGCGGCCCAGCCGCACGTGGACGAGATCATCGGCCTGTGCCGGTCGCTCAGCGCGGCCGAGGAGCCCTGGACCGAGATCCGCGGCGCCGTGACCGGGCTGATGGATGCCCGCCACGCCGTCGCCAGCCGGCTCGAACTCAAGGACGGCACCGTGCTCGACTGCGCGGCGCAGCCGCTGCCGGACGGCGCGACGCTGCTCACCCACATCGACGTGACGGCGAGCGTCAACGTCGAGCGGGCGCTCACCGAGAAGAACGAGGCGCTGGAGCGCACCGCCCGCCTGCGCGACGAGTTCGTGCACCACGTCTCCTACGAGCTGCGCTCGCCGCTCACCAACATCATCGGCTTCACGGAACTGCTCGGGGACGAGACGGTCGGCGCGCTCAACACGCGGCAGCGCGAATACGCCGACCACATCATGCGCTCCTCGGCGGCCCTGCTCGTCATCATCAACGACATCCTCGACCTCGCCTCGATCGATGCCGGCTCGATGGAGCTGACGCGCGAGGTGGTGGACGTGCAGGCGACGATCGCGGCGGCGGTGCGGGGCATCGAGGACCGCCTCGCCGAGGCGGCGATCACCCTCGACCTTGACGTGCCGGCCGATATCGGGGGCTTCGTGGCGGACGGCAAGCGCATCCGCCAGATCCTGTTCAACCTGCTGTCGAATGCGATCGGCTTCTCGGCGCCGGGCCAGACGGTGGTGGTCCAGGCCCGCAAGACGGGCGCCGAGATCGCCTTCTCGGTGATCGACCAGGGCCGCGGCATGCCGCCCGAAGTGGTGGCCCGGGTCTTCGACCGCTTCGAGAGCCACACGCTGGGCACGCGCCACCGCGGGGTGGGGCTCGGCCTGTCGATCGTGCGCTCCTTCGTGGAGCTGCATGGCGGGCGCATCGACATCGCCTCCGCGCCCGGCCAGGGCACCCGCGTCACCTGCACCTTCCCGATCGGCAACGGCAAGGCGAATCTCGCGGCGGCGGAGTGATCCGAACTCCGACGGATCGCGTCGCCATGCGGATGTCGGCGTCGCTCAAGCGCCGCGCGGGCGTGTCACCCGCTGTCCGGAAATGATCGTCCGGACAGCGTCCGAGCCATGATTCCGGACAGGCGATGACGGCTTTGGCCGGTGTCGTGACGGGCCGATCACCAGAGCGCCGCATCGCCCGCCGCGGGCTCCGGCCCCGCCCGCTCACCCCTGCGCCGCCTCCAGCGCCCGCACGAAGCGCCGCGCCAGCCGCCCGCAGGCGACCGGGTCCGCGCAGGGCCGGTGCAGGATCAGCCGGTCTCCCCGGCGCTCCACCTCGGCGATCGCCCGCGCCACCGCCGCGGCGCGGCCCGGATGGAAATCCGCCGCGAGGCCCTGCGGGCCGGCGCCGAGCTGCGCGATGCCGAGGTCGCGGCAGGCCATCCGCAGGCCGGCCAGGGTCAGCAGCGTCTCGGTCTCCGGCGGCAGCGGGCCGAAGCGGTCCTCGATCTCGTCGCGCAGGGCTTCCGCCTCCTCGGGGGAGCGCAGCCGCGCGATCCGGGCCGCGAGGCCGAAGCGCAGCTCCGGCTCGGGCAGGTAGGCGGCCGGGATCGCCCCCGCGAGGCCGAGGCGGATCTCGGCCGGCGCCGCCTCGGGCGGCTCGCCGCGGGCGGCGCGGATCGCCCGCTCCAGGAGGTCGCGGTAGAGGCCGAGCCCGATCAGCTTGACGTGCCCGGCCTGCTCCTCGCCGAACAGGTCCCCCGCCCCGCGCAGGTCGAGGTCGCGGGCGCTCAGCGCGAAGCCGGCGCCGAGCCGGTCCAGGGCCGTCAGGGCGCGCAGGCGCGCCTCGCTCGCCGGCGGGGGCGGCGCCTCCGGGTCGGTGAGCAGGTAGGCCGCCGCCCGGCGCTGGCCGCGCCCCACCCGCCCGCGCAGCTGGTGGAGCTGCGCCAGCCCGAAGCGCTCCGGGTGCCAGACCAGCATCGTGTTGGCGCGCGGCACGTCGAGCCCGCTCTCGATGATGTTGGTGGCCAGGAGCACGTCCCCCTCCCCTTCCGCGAACCGCACCATCGCCTCGTCCATCGCGGCCGGCGGCATCTCGCCGTGGGCGACGGCGAGGCTGAGGTCCGGCACGATGGCGCGCAGCCGCGCCTCCATCGGGGCGAGGTCGGCGATGCGCGGGCAGACCACGAAGCTCTGGCCGCCCCGGCGGTGCTCGCGGGTGAGCGCGGCCCGCACCGTCTCGGGGTCGAAGGGCGCGACCACCGTGCGGATCGGCCGGCGCACCACCGGCGGCGTCGCGATCACGCTCAGGTCCTGGAGCCCGACCAGGGCCGATTGCAGGGTGCGCGGGATCGGCGTCGCCGTGAGGGTGAGGACGTGCGCGCCGGACGCGGCGCGGCGCAGCCGCGCCTTCTGGGCCGCGCCGAAGCGCTGCTCCTCGTCGATGACGACGAGGCCGAGATCGGCGTAGACGAGGCCGCGCCCGGCAAGCGCGTGCGTGCCGATCACGAGGCGCACGCTCCCATCCGCCAGGCCGGCCCTCACCCGCTTGGCCTCGGCGGGCGGCACGAGGCGCGAGAGCTGGGCCGGGACGATCCCGAAGCGGGCGAAGCGGCGCCGGAAGGTCTCGACGTGCTGGCGCACCAGCACGGTCGTGGGTGCCGCCACCGCCACCTGCTTGCCGGCGAACAGGGCCGCGGCGGCGGCGCGCAGGGCGACCTCGGTCTTGCCGAAGCCGACATCGCCGCAGACAAGGCGGTCCATCGGGCGGCCGGCGGCGAGGTCCGCCATCACGGCGTCGATCGCGGCCGCTTGGTCCGGGGTCGGCGGGAAGCCGAACCCGGCGCCGAACCGCTCCATCTGGCGCTCCGGCGGGACGAGGGCGGGAGCCGTCGCGCGCCGGCGCGCCTCGGCGAGGGCGAGCATGCGCCGCGCGCTCTCGGCGACGGCCGCCTCCACGCCGGCGCGGCGCGTCGCCCAGGTACCGCCGGGGAGGTTGCCGCCGTCGAGGCGGTCGAGCGTCACCGCCTCGGCGGCGGCGCCGTAGCGCCAGATCCGGCCGGCCTCCGAGAGGGGGCGAGCCGCACCGCGTCGTCGGCGAAGCGCAGCCGCGCCGCCTCCCCGCCCCCGCCCTCGGGCCCGCGCAGGAGCTCCAGCCCCTCGAAGACGCAGAGCCCGTGATCCTCGTGGATGACGACGTCGCCGCGATGCAGGTCGGGATCGGCGAAGGGCAGCGCGGCGGGGGCGCCCTCCCGGCCGGGCGCGGCCCGGGCGGGCGCGGCCCAGGCGGGCGCGGCCCGCTTGCCGAGCAGGTCGGCCGCGGCGATCACCGTGAGGGCGTGGTCCGGCACCCGGAACCCCTCGGCGATCGGCGCCTCCAGCACCGCCACGCGGCCGGGCTCGGCCCGGAGCGCGGCGGCCCAGTCGCGCGCCCGCAGGAGCTTGTGCCCGAGCTGGTCCACGGCCTCGCGGGCGAGGCGCCCCAGCGCGCGGCCGGGCCCGGCCAGGATGACGCGGTCGCCCGCCTCGCACCGCGCGGCGAGGAAGCGCCCGAAGGCGGCGGCGGGGCGGCGCTCGCGGGCGAAGGCCGGCACCGCCCGGTCCTCGGACGGCAGGGCCGTGGCGATCCGGCGCCGCCCGAGGAGCGCCCGCCACTCCTCCGGCGCGAGGTAGAGCCCCGCGCCCGCCCGCGCGCCGCCCGCCTCCGCCAGCTGCTCGAAGAAGGCCTCGGCCCGCGCCTCCGCCCCGGCCTCGACCACGAGGCGGGCGCCCGGCACCGGGTCGAGGAGCGTCGCGAGGCGCGGGTAGAAGGCGGGAAGGCGGTGCTCCTGCCCGGTGAAGGGCCGCAGCGGCTCGGGGGAATCGGGACCGAGGATGAGCTCGGTCGCCGGGTCGATCAGCAGCTCGGCCGCCTCGCCGAGCGAGCGCTGGGTGACCGGATCGTAGGAGCGGATCGCCGTGATGTGCCCGTCCTCGTGCTCGACGCGGCACGGGACGGGGGCGGCGGCCGGGAAGACCTCGAAGGTGCGGCCGCGCAGGGCGATCTCGCCCGGCTCGTCGACCCGCTCGTCGGGGATGTAGCCGAGGCGCGTCAGGGCCGCCTCCAGCGCCTCGGCCTCCACCTGCTCGCCCACCCGCAGGAGGACGCGGGCCTGCGCCCAGGTCTCGGGCGGCGGCACGCGCTGGATCAGGGCGGGCGCGGTCGTCAGGACGATGGCGGGAGGAGCCGGCTCGGAGAGCCAGCGCAGCACCCCCGCCCGCGCGCCCATGGCGCCCCGCGAGGGCGAGGTGCGGTCGCCCGGCAGGCAATCCCAGGCGGGATAGACGGCCACGCCGAGCCCGGGGGCGAGCGCCCGCAGGATCGCGGCGATCCCGTCGAGGCGCCGCGCGTCCCGGGCCACCAGCACGAGGGGCGATGCCGCCGCGCTCAGGCTCAGGAGCGCCTCCGCGAGGGCGCCGTCGGGGAGGGCCGGCGCCACGATCTCCGCGCGGCGCGCGGCGCGCGGCTGACGCTTCACCATGCTTCCATCGACGTCTGATCCCTCCGCGCGGCGCGGACAACGTCCCGGCAGGCGGCAGGGTTCGCGGCGCGGGCCGCAGGAACAGCGCGCCGTCGCGAGCGGTTCTCCGAGCCCCGTCCCGGCCGCCAGGAGGCCCATGCCGCTCTCGCCCGGAGGCCCGCGCCGCCGCGGGACAAGTCCGCTCACCCGCCGGGGATCCGCGCGATCCTGTCCGGGATCGCCGCGATCCTGCCGGGGATCGCCGCGATGACGCATCAGCAGATCATCGCCTGCGCGCTCATCGCCGGCACGATGCTGCTCTTCGTCTGGGGGCGCCTGCGCTACGACATCGTGGCCGGGCTCGCGCTGCTCGGCGGGATCGCGAGCGGCCTCGTCCCGGCCAGGGAGGCGTTCGGCGGCTTCTCGGACGACATCGTGATCATCGTGGCGAGCGCCCTCGTGGTGAGCGCCGCGGTGGCGCGGTCGGGCGCCGTCGAGGCGGCCCTGCGCCCGATCGCACCGCGCCTGCGCAGCGCCCAGGCGCAGGTGGCGCTCCTCGTCGCGACCGTGGCGGTGCTCTCGGCCTTCATCAAGAACATCGGCGCGCTGGCGATCATGCTGCCGATCGCCTTCCAGCTCGCGCAGAAGGGCGACCGCTCGCCGTCGCTCTTCCTGATGCCGATGTCCTTCGCGGCCCTGCTCGGGGGCCTCGTCACCCAGATCGGCACCTCGCCCAACATCATCGTGGCGCGGCTGCGCGGCGAACTCACGGGGACGCCGTTCCGGATGTTCGACTTCGCGCCGGTGGGGATCGGCCTGATGGTGGCCGGGGTGGCGTTCCTGTGCGTCGGCTACCGGCTGCTGCCGCGCGACCGGCGCGGCACGCCCGGCCTCGACGCGGCGGTGGCGATCAGCGACTACGCCACGGAGGCGCGCCTGCCGCAGGACTCGCCCTTCGCGGGCCGCACGCTCTCCGACCTGACCGCGAATGCCGACGGCGAGGTCAGCGTCACGGGCCTCGTGCGGGACAAGACCCGCCGCACCGTGCCGCTGCCGGACGCGGTGCTGCGCGCCGAGGATCGGGTGATCCTGCGCGGCGACCCCACCGCCCTCGACCGCTTCATCGGCGAGGCCGGCCTGCTCCTCGACGGGCAGGACCGGCCGACCCGCGAGGAGGACGGGGCGGAGGACGAGGTCGGCACCGTCGAGGCGGTGATCGGCCCGACCTCGGTCCTGATCGGGCAATCGGCGGGCCGCATCGCCCTGCACGAGCGCTTCGACGTGAACCTGCTGGCGGTCAGCCGGGCGGGCAAGCGCTTCACCGAGCGCCTGCGCGACATCCGGCTGCGCACGGGCGACGTGATCGTTCTCCAGGGCCGCGAGGCGGGGCTGCCGGCGCGGCTGCGCGACCTCGGCCTGTGGCCCCTGGCGGCGCGCAACCTGCCCCTCGGCAGCGCCCGCCGGGGCTGGATCACCCTGTCGATCCTGGCCGCGACGGTGATCGCGGTCGCCTTCAGCCTCGTGCCGGTGATGGTCGCCTTCTTCGCGGCGGCCCTCGGCGTGGTGCTGTTCCGGACCCTGCCGGCCCGCGAGGCCTACGAGGCGATCGAGTGGCCGATCCTGGTGATGCTCGGGGCCCTGATCCCGGTCAGCGACACGCTGCGCACCACCGGCACCACCGACCTCTTCGCGGGCTGGCTGTCGCAGCTCGGAATCCTGCTGCCGGGCTGGGGCGCGGTCGGTCTCATCATGCTCGCCGCCATGGCGGTGACGCCCTTCCTCAACAACGCCGCGACGGTGCTGGTGATGGCGCCCCTCGCCGCGAGCTTCGCCACGACGCTGGGCTACCGCCCCGACGCGTTCCTGATGGCGGTGGCGATCGGGGCGGGCTGCGACTTCCTCACGCCGATCGGCCACCAGTGCAACACGCTGGTGATGGGGCCGGGCGGCTACCGGTTCGGGGATTACGCCCGCCTGGGCGCGCCGCTCTCGCTGCTGGTGCTGGTCGCGGGCGTGCCGCTGATCCTGCTGGTGTGGCCGCTGGCCTGACGCCCCCCTCCGGGTCCCGGAGGGGCCGCTCCGTCAGGCCTCGGCCGGCGCGGTGGCGAGGCGGCGCAGCAGGTTGCGCAGCCAGCGATGGGCCGGGTCGTCGTCGTAGGAGGCGTGCCAGAGCATCGACATGGCGACCTCGTCGAGGGGGACCGGCGCCGGGCTCACCGTCAGGCCGAGCGCCTCCGCGAAGAGGTGGGCGAGCCGGGCCTGCATGGTGGTCAGGACCGGGGCGCTGCGCACCAGGAACGGCACGGCGAGGAAGCGCGGCGAGGTGACGGCGAGGGTCCGGCTGCGGCCGAGCTTGGCGAGCGCGTCGTCGACCACCCCGTGCGCGGTCTCGCGCAGGCTCGTCAGCACGTGGGGAAAGCGCAGGTAATCGTCGAGCGAGATCGGCGGCGCGAGGCCGACCAGCGCCGCGTTGAACAGGCAGACGTAGGAATCGCGATAGAGCAGGCGCTGCTTGTGGTGCTGCTGGCCGCGGAACGACAGGTCGATGGCGAGGTCGACCCGGTCGGCATCGATCTCCTGCAGGATGTGGGCGCGGTCGACGGAGCGCAGGAGCAGGCTGATGCCCGGCGCCTCGGCGCGCAGGTAGGCGAGCAGCGTCGGGCCGAGCAGCACCTCGGTGGAATCCGGCAGGCTGATCGTGAAGGTGCGCGCGACGGTGCGCGGGTCGAAGGCCTCGTCCCGCCGCACCAGGACCTGGACCTGCCGCAGCAGCGTCCGCACCGGCTCGGCGAGGGAGAGCGCCCGCGGCGTCGGCCGCATGCCCTCCGGGGCCCGGGTCAGCAAGTCGTCGCCGAACAGCGCGCGCAGCCGCCCGAGGCTGCTGCTCATCGCCGACTGCCCCACCCCGACCCGCGCCGCCGCCCGCGTCACGCTGCGCTCGGCCAGCAGCGCGTCGAGGGCGACCAGGAGGTTGAGGTCGATCCGAGAAAGATCGATGTGATCAATAGTCATTATCGATGCGATCTGTTTGATCCATGCTGCGGCGCAGCGCATATGGGGCCCAGACGCGGTGCCGGATTGGGCGCCGCCAGCCTGAAAGTCTCGCCATCATGAACGCTCGCACGCTCGTCGTCGCGGCCGCGGCCGCCCTGTCCCTTCTCGGCCCCGCGCGGGCCGAACCGCTCGCGCCGGCGCGGGCCGGGTCCCTCGGACCCGCCCAGGCCCGGAGCATCGACCTCGGTCCCCTCGCCGGGGTCGCCTACTACACGCCCGAGCCGCGGGGCTACCACGTCGTGGTGACGCTCGCCCCGCGGGCGGCGGCCCCGGCCGTGCGGCTCGAAGGCGTGCTCGCCGAGGGCCAGAGCCTCACGGTCTCGACGCCCCGCCAGAGCGGCGCCGCGGCGCGGGTGATCGAGATCCGCCGCGAGGGCGACGCGGTCAGCGTCTCGGCCGGGCCGGTCGAGGTGCAGGAGACGGCGGCCCTCCGGTGAGGACGCCCGGGCCGGCGCGGAGCCCTCCGCGCCGGCCGCCCGGCCATCCAGGTCCGAGGGGGCCGCCGAGGGGACCGCCGAGGGGGCCGCATCGCTCCCGACCCGGTGTTTTCCCAGCACGACGCCCCGCTGACGCAAGGTTCACCCCGGGCCTGTCACGAAGCCGACACGGACGGAAGTAGTAGAACGTTCCAATTGCGCTCGGCGGGCTCTGCGGCGCCGATCGTCGGCGTGCCGGGACCCCGCCCATCCCGGGATTGCACGATGGACGCCGCAACGTTCTCACCGTCGGCCATGTTCTTCCAGGCAGGATTGGCCGGCCGGGCCGTGATCCTGACCCTCGTCGCCTCCTCGGCGTGGTGCTGGGTCCTGATCCTCGAGAGCCTCTACACCACCGCCAAGCTTCGGCGATCGCTGAGGGGTCTGGAGCGCGGCGAGGTTCCGGACCTCCTGCGGCCGGTGGTCGAGGCGGGGAGGCAGGCGGCGGCCCTCGTGCTCCCCGAGGAGAGCCCCGGCGAGGTGCAGCGGCGGACCGCCGCCGCGATGGAGCGGGCGGCCGCCCGCGCGATGACCGCCACGGAGGGCGGCTACTCGCACCTCGCCGTGATCGCGTCCGTGGCCCCGTTCGTGGGGCTGCTCGGCACGGTCTGGGGCATCATGAACAGCTTCATCAGCATCGCCGACGCCAAGGACACCAGCCTCGCCGTGGTGGCGCCCGGCATCGCCGAGGCCCTGGCGACCACCGCGATCGGCCTGATCGCCGCCATCCCGGCCGCCGTGGCCCACGGCCGCCTGGGCGCCGTGCTCGGCCGGCTGTCGCAGCATATGGGCCATCTCATCGAGGCGCTCGCCGTCGACCTCGTCGTCAAGGCCCGCGCGGTCGACCGGGGAGCCCGCTGATGGCCTTCTCCAGCCGCGGGAGCGGCCCGTACGGGTCCTCCGCCGACATCAACGTCACGCCGCTCATCGACGTGATGCTGGTCCTCCTGATCGTCTTCATGGTGACGGCACCGCTGCTGACGACCGGGATGAAGGTGAACCTGCCGCAATCCCGGGCCGCCAAGCCCATCGACCCGAAGGAGCCGGCGGTCGTCGCCGTTGCCAAGGACGGCAGGGTCTTCATCGGCACCGACGAGATCGCGCTCGACCGGCTCGTCCCGGCGGTGACGGCGGCGATCGAGAACGACCTGTCGCGGGTCGTTCACCTGAGGGGCGACAAGGACGCCTCCTACGGCGACGTGGTCAAGGTCATGGACCTGCTCGCATCGAGCGGGATCACGCACCTCGCCGTGGTCGCCAACCGCAGGAGCGCCGGCGAGGCGGGACACCCCGCGCCCCGGCGGGCGACGGGATCCGAGCCATGACCGCGGCGGGACTCGCCGAGGCGCGGGACCTCGCGCCGCCGCGGTCGAAGGGGGACCATCCCCGCGCGCTGGCGCGCGCAGCGGCCTTCGCCGTCGCGCTCGCGGCCCATGGGCTGCTCCTGTGGGTGCCGCGGCCGTCCCCGGCGCCGCCCTCCGCCGTCGAGACCCTCGAGATCAGCGTGGTGGCGCAGGGCGACGCCACGACCGACGAGGCCGAGGAGACGCGCAGCGCGGCCGAGATGCCGCCGGAGCCCGAACCCGCGCCGCCGGAGCCGCCGCTCCCGCCCCCGCCGGCGGAGGCCGAACCGCCGCCGGTCCGGGAGAGCCCGGCCGCCCCGGCGATCCCGGTCCGCCCGCCGGAGCCGCCCGCGCCGCCGCGACCTGCCCCGCCCAAGCCGCCCAAGCCGCGCCCGCCGGAACGGCCGCGGGCGGAGACGAGGCCGCCGCGCAAGCCCGACTCCAAGCCCAGCCAGGCGAGCATGGCGCAGCACCGGGCGCATGCGGGGGCCGACCAGGGCGCGAATATCCGGTCCGGCCAGGCGGTCGCGGCCTACGGCGCGATCCTGAAGGCGGAGATCAACCGGCACAAATCCTATCCGGCCGCGGCCCGCGACAGGCAGGCATCCGGCGTGGTGATGGTCAGCTTCGCGATCGGGCCGTCGGGCCGCATCGCGAGCGCGGCGATCGGCCGATCCTCGGGCGATCCGGCCCTGGACGCGGCCGCGCTGCAGGCGGTGCGCGCCGCCAGCCCGCCCCCGCCGCCCGGAGGGCATTTCAGCGGCCGCATCGCGATCGAGTACGCGCTGCGGCGATGACGCGGCGGTCCCGCCGCGTCATCGCCGCGCCTCCGCGAAGGGCCGCGTGGAGTCGCGCACCACGAGGCGCCCCGGGTACAGCTTCTGCGCCGGATCGTGCGGCGCCCGCACGCCCTCGATCATCTCGATCAGGGTCGTGACCGCGAACTCCACCATCTCCAGCGTCGGAACCTCGATGGAGGTCAGGCGCGGCACCGTGTAGGCGCACTGGACCAGGTTGTCGAAGCCGACGACGCTGATCTCGTCGGGAACCCGGACGCCCTGCTCGTGCAGCGCCTTCAGCACGCCGAAGGCGACCCGGTCGTTGGCGGCCACGATCGCGTCGGGCCGCGGCGCACGCCTGAGCAGGCGCAAGGTCGTCCGGTATCCGCTCTCCGAACTCCAATCGCAGGGGACCACGAGGTCGTCGCGCGGGCGCAGGCCCGCCGCCGCCAGGGCCTCCCGGTATCCGCTGAGCCGATCGGCCACGGCGGGCAGGTGCCGGCCGTCGCGCTCGCCCTTGTAGAAGCAGATCGCCTTGCAGCCGGTCCGGACGAGGTAGCCGACGATCTGGCGAACCGCGTCGCGCTCCGCCCGCATCGCGAAGCTCGCCTCCGGCACGTCGAGGCCGAACACGAAGAACGGGACGGACTTGGCCCGCAGCGAGGCGATCAGCGGGTCGTCGCGGCGGTCGGCGAGCACGACCATGCCGTCGACCCGGGCCTCGCTCACGAGGCTCGTGATCCTGCTCAGGCCGTCCGGCTCTCCGGCGTTCCAGCGGCGATGGACGAGCATGTAGCCGTGGCGGTCCGTGACGTGGGCGAAGGTCTGCAGCACGATGCCCTGGTAGGTCTCCTGCATCATGCCCGTCACGTCGTCGTAGGGCTGGGCGCCGACCGAGAACACGCAGGCGATGCTGCGGCTCGGCTTCTTGCGCAGCGAGCGGGCCGCGAGGCTGGGGACGAAGTCCAGCTCCCGCATCGTCGCGCCCACCATCTCCCGCGTGGAGCGCGCCACCTTCTCCGGGTGATTCAGCACCAGCGACACCGTCTGAAAGCTCACGCCGGCGCGGCGTGCGACATCCTTGATCGTCACGCGAGCCATCTTCACCTCAGAGAACGTGATGGGATCGAAATTCCGGTCTCCAGAGGCCCGCCAGCCGGTCGGCTCTCCTGCGATCGATGACGGTCATTGCGAAACGTTCATGCTCATTCAGATCGGCCCTGATGTCGAAGATCCGGCTTCGCACGCGGGAGCGCTTCTTCCCAGGTACAGGGGTCGCCAGGTACAGGGGTCGAGTATTGGCGCCGGGTGGAGGACCCGGTCCTCGATCACCCTGGGTTCATGATCCCCGGACATCGTCTTACCGATCGAACCTGAAGCGATCCGGCGCCGTTGTCCAGGCTCGGCCGAAGGATTCGTCGGGCGCGGGGCTGCCGGCCTCGACGGGGAGCCGGAGGTGATCTCGGGCACCGGACGCGGCCGGGCGAGGCACGGCGCCCGACCGCCGCGTTCAGGCCGGGGCGGGCGTTGCGCCGCCTCCATCCCGCCCGCGCTCCCGACGCGCGGGCCGAAAGCCGAGCGGCAGCCGAGGGCGAAGCGCCTCGTCCCGGGACACGATCCACCCTCAGGCCGCCGGATCACGGCGCCCCCGAGCGGACCCGCCTCGGCAGGCCGGCGCCTCGCATGATGCGAAAACAAGAGATCGAGCAGAATCGCCCCATGGCATTCTGCCTAGAGCATTTTCCGACGAAGTGGATGCCGGTCCGTCGAAGACAATGAGGAAAAATCAAAGGCCCGTCGCATGTCCCGCTGAAGTGGATGCCGGCTCGGCGCAGGTGATGCCATAGGTGCCGGATCCGCCGCAGGTTTGCGTGGCAGAACCGGCGACCGCGCTCGTGATCCGGGATCCGCTTGATCGAAGCGGATCCCGGATCCCAAGCCCGCGCGGCGCCTGAGCGAAGCCGACATCCGCATTCCCGAAATGGGAGATGGCGAAGCCATCAACCGGATGGCGTATGAAACCCGTTCAGGGCCGACGGCGCGCGAGACGAAGCCGCGGGCGGAACTGGAACATGTCGTCGAAGAAGCAGAAGGCCGGCGGCCCCAGTTCGAGGACCGGCAGCGCGGCGGCGAGCGCCGCGATCGCCTCGCGCCGGACGACCCGGTAGCGGGCCGCCTCGGCCTCGGTCAGGGGGGCGATCGCGTAGGTCTGCGTGGTGTGGAAGCGGTAGGTGTCGTGACCCGGCTGACGCAGCTTCAGGAGATCGGACAGGCGGTCGCGCAGGCCCCGCAGCTTCGCCTCCTCGGCGGCATCGACCGGGATCAGCCGGATCGCCTCGCCCGGCCGCACGTCGCGGTTGGAGGCGCCCTCGGCCACCTTCATCCGGAAGCGCGGCGCGCAGCCGAGGTCGAAGGTCTCCAGCTTCTCCAGGAAGACCCGGTCGCACTGGCCGAGCGGCGCGTCGAGGGGCAGGTCCGCCGGCCAGAAGCCGGGCTTCCGGACGAGATCGACCACGCCCTCGAAGACCGTCATGTGATAGCTCGACGGGGGCGTGAAGACGAACTTGTCCGCGTAGGGTTCCGCCGCGATGGTCGCGCGATACGCCATCAGGGCGGCGGCCGGACCGTCGATGTCGATGGGGCACACGATGGTGTTGCCGGGACAGGGCAGCAGCTTGCCCCGCGACGTGAACTTGACCCCGATCCAGGGGAAGGGCCGGGACGCCGCCGCCGGATCGGAACTCGCCAGGGCGGCGCTCACCGGCCGTCCCGGCCCGCTGCCCCACGCGGCGGCGCCGGAGAGTTGCAGGATGCGGCGGCGCGAGATGATCCGGCTCCCGCCGTCGCACCGCCTTTCGCGCCTCGTCATGGCTCAGAAATCCAAGGTCAGGCTGGCGGTGACCGCGAAGGGCGAGCCGAGATAGAAGCTCGGCGCGTTCGCCGCGCTGAGCGCGAAGCCGGTCGTGTTGCCAGGGTTGATGTAGATGTACTTCTTGTTGAAGAGATTCGTGACGTTCAGCTTGAATAGCCCGTCCTGCGCGCCCGGGATCGCCTCGACCAGGGATGTGCCCTTCAGCTTGTAGCCGAGACCGAGATCGACCGTGGCGTAGCCCGGCAGGGAGATGTCGTTGGTGAGCGTGGCGTAGACCTCGCTGGTGTACTTGGCGCGGGCGAAGGCGAAGAAGGGCCCGTTCTCGTACATCACGGTCGACGCCGTCAGGGACAAGGGGGAGTTGAAGTAGAACTTGCCCTTGGTGCGCAGCGCCGGCGATTTCGGGTCGGGAACGATGTTGCCGTCGATCGTGTCGTGGTTGATGGCCTGGGAGAGCAGCACGCTCCAGCCCTCGTACGGCTTGGTCGCCACCTCGACCTCGGCGCCGACCGCGGTGGTGCTGCCGATGTTGGTGTACTTGCTCGAGAGGGAGCCGTCGCCGTTGGCGGTCTGGGCGATCCGGTCGCTGTACTTGATCAGGAAGCCGGTCGCGTTGACGTCCAGGAAGTCGCCCTTCAGGCGGTAGCCCAGATCGAAGCTCAGGGCGCGCTCCGCCTTGATGGTCGGCACCTGGATCAGGTTGGTGGCGCCGTTGACCAAGCGGCCATCCGCGAAATTGGGCGGGACCCTGGCATTCATCGACGCGTTCGCGAAGACCTGGTTCGCCGCGTCGAGATCGTAGCGCATCCCCACCGCCGGCAGCAGGAAGGCGTAGCTTCTGTTCACCGTGTAATCCAGGTACGAATCCGTTCTGGTACTCGTGCCGGACGGAAGATTATGGAAGCTGCGCGAGTAGAACTTCTGCCGCAGCGAGAGATCGACGTGCATGGCGTCATCGAGCAGCGATATGCTGTCGGAAATCGCCACCGTCGTATTGTAATAATCCGTCTTCCAGTTGCGGTTCGTGACGATATTTCCGTCGAAGCCGCGCAGAAGGTTCGACTTGAACCAGATATCAGGCAAAGTGTTATTCGTCTGATCGATCTGCTGGAACGGATTCATTTGATGCTGATAGGTGTACTCGGTCCAGAGGCTGCCCGTGACGGTGTGGTTGTCGAGCCGCCCGGTGAGGCTGACGACGTTGCCGACCCGGTCGAAGTCGCTCTGGCTCATCTGGCCGAGCAGGGCGTTGGTGCCCCGGGTGCCGTAGGCCGAGAAGGCGCCGATCGGGCTCGACAGGAGCTTGCCGGCGTAGCCGGCCTCCTTGAGCACGATCTCGCTCGTGCTCCCGGATTCCTGGTGCAGGAAGTAGGGCGTCAGGCGCAGCTCGACGCCGTCCGAGAGCGGGAAGCGCCCGTCGATCGACGCGTAGGCGTGGCGGCCGGGCTCCCAGGAATAGCCGGAATAGCCGGTATTGGCCGGCGTGGGGGTGACCGCCAGACCGATCGCCGAGAAGACCGCGCCCGGACCGGTGAGGATCGTCGGCGGCGTCCGCAGCCAGCCATTGCGATAGCCGAAGGCTTGGTACTGATCCTTCGTCACGGTCCGGACGAAGGTATTGGCGAACTCGTTGTAGAACGACGTGAAGCTGATGCTGCCGCCATTGTCGAGCTTGACGTCGAACCGGCTGTCGACGTGATGCCGCTCCGCCTCTCCGGGGCCTGCGAAGTAGTCCGACCGCGCGTGCGAGTAGGACACGTAGCCCTTCAGCACCTCGTCGAAGAGGGGGCCGGTATTGGCGCGCAGGAACGTCTTGTTGAGGAAGTAGGAGCCGAACGATTGCGAGAAGGTGACCGCCGGCGCGTCGGCCGGTCGGCACTGCTCCATGCTGACCTGGCCGCCGATGGCGCCGTGCTGCGCGACCGTGCCGGCGCTCGTCCCCTGCGTGACGTCGACGGCGCAGAGATTCTCGCTGTCCGTGTAGATCTGGGGCAGGACCGAGAAAGTGCCCGGATCGTTGAGCGGCACGCCGTTGAGGGAGAGGCCGATCTGCGTGCTGTCGAAGCCGCGGATCGAGTATCCCCCGCCGAACAGACCCGAGGGATCGCGCGAATAGGAGTTCACGCCGGCGATTCCGCCGATCCGCTGCGCCAGATTCGCGGTGCCCGGCTGCCGCGCGATGTCCTCCCGGCGCAGGGTGGTGGCCGCCGCAGTACCGTTCTGCTCGGCCAGGAGCGGCGCCCCGCGGTCGCCCGCCCCCTCGCCGCGCGCCGCCGCCGCCTCGACCGAGACCGTGCCGAGGTCGGTTGCCCCCTGTGCCAGGGCGGCGTGCGGGAGGGCGGCCGCGGCCAGACACGCGATCAGCCCTTTATAGAACGTTCTAATTTTCACCGACATGCCCCCACAGCACGCGTCGCGCCGCGGCCCGCCCCCTCGTGACGCGCCGGCTCACGGACCAGATTCGGCGCCGCGCCGCGGCGGGCGGGCCCGATTTCTCCTGGAACGTTCTAATTCTTACCCAGAGGAAGCTGCAGATTTGTGACACCCGCGCGGGACGCGGCCGGACCGGCCGGCTGGCCGAGGCGACCTCATCCGGGATCCCGAATGCCGGCCGCGCCGTTCTAGGGGCTGTGAGGGACCGGAGGCGGGTGTCGTGCTGGCCCGGGCCGAGCGCCCGGCAGGAGCCGAGGGCAGCCCACCCGATGGGCGCGGGCCGCAGCGAGGGAGGCCAAGGTGGAAGCGACTGCAGAGGCGGACCAGGTCCATGCTCCCATCCCGCGCGTCCCGGCCGCCCTGGCGCTCGGCGCCCTCGGCATCGTCTACGGCGACATCGGCACGAGCCCGCTCTACGCCCTGAAGGAAACGATCCGGGCCGCCTCCTCCGGCGGCCCGCCCCGGGCCGAGGCCGTGGTCGGCTCGGTGTCGCTGATCCTGTGGGCCCTCGTCCTCATCGTCTCGATCAAGTACGCGATCCTGATCATGCGGGCCTCCAACAAGGGCGAGGGCGGCATCGTCGCCATGCTGGCCCTGCTCGGCGCCCGCCACGCGCCGCCCCGCTCCTGGCGCGCCATGCTGCTCGTGCTCGGCCTGGTCGGGGCCGCCCTGCTCTACGGGGACGGCGCGATCACGCCGGCCATCTCGGTCCTCTCGGCGATCGAGGGCCTCAAGGTCGACGCGCCCGGGGTGAAGCCCTTCGTGGTGCCGGTGACGCTGGTGATCCTGATCGGCCTGTTCGCGGTGCAGCGCCGGGGCACGGGCTTCATCGGCCGCATCTTCGGGCCGGTCATGCTGCTGTGGTTCTGCGCCATCGCCCTCGCGGGGGCCGCCGGCATCGTCGGCGACCCGCGCATCCTCGCGGCGCTCAACCCCGCCCACGCCGTCGAGACCCTGCTGACGGCGGGCCTGCCGGTCAGCTTCGCGATGCTCGGCGCGGCCTTCCTGGCGGTGACCGGCGGCGAGGCGATGTACGCCGATATGGGCCATTTCGGCTGCGGCCCGATTCGCCTGGCGTGGTTCTCGATCGTGCTGCCGGCCCTGGTGCTGAACTATCTGGGCCAGGGCGCGCTGCTGCTGCAGGACCCCTCCGCCCTCGAGAACCCGTTCTTCCAGCTCGTGCCGTCCTTCGCGCATTACCCGATGGTGGCCTTCGCGACGCTCGCCACGGTGATCGCCTCGCAGGCGATCATCTCGGGCGCCTTCTCGCTCACCCAGCAGGCGATCCAGCTCGGCTTCTTCCCGCGCATGCGGATCGTCCACACCTCCAGCCGGGAGGCGGGCCAGATCTACATCCCGCTCGTGAACTGGCTGCTCGCCGCCGCGACGCTGGGGGCGGTGCTCGCCTTCGGCTCCTCGGACGCGCTGGCGGGCGCCTACGGCATCGCGGTGTCGCTGCTGATGGTGATCACCACGGTCCTGGCGACCCTGATCGCCCTGCACTGGGGCTTCAACCCGCTCCTGGTGCTGGCCGCCAACGGGACGTTCCTGCTCGTCGACCTCACCTTCTTCGGCGCGAACAGCCTGAAATTCCTGGAGGGCGGCTGGTTCCCGCTGCTGCTGGCGGCCGGCGTCGCCTTCCTGATGCTGACCTGGCGCCGGGGCATGCTGCTGATGGAGGAGGCGCGGGTCCAGGTCCGGCTGCCCGAGAAGGAGTTCCTGGCCCGGGTCGAGGCCAAGCACCTGCCGCGCATTCCCGGCACGGCGGCCTTCCTGACCTCGGGCGACGAGGGCATGCCGCTGCCGCTGATGAATTTCGTGCATCATCTGCGCGTCCTGCACGAGCGGGTGCTGCTGGTGACCGTCAAGGGCCTCGACGTGCCGCGGGTCCCGATGGCCGAGCGCTTCACCGTGGTGCCGATCACCCCGGACGTGACGCGCCTCGTGCTGCGCTTCGGCTTCATGGACGGGACGAACGTGCCGGCGGTGCTGCGCGCCGCGGTGGAGGCCGGCCACCTGCCCGGCATCGACCCCGACCGGCTGACCTACCTCATCAGCCACGAGACGGTGGTGCCGTCGCCGCAGCATCCCGGCCTGTCGGGCTGGCGCGAGGAGATCTTCGCGCTCATGCAGCGCAACGCCGAGGAGACGGCGAGCTACTTCTGCGTCCCGACCAAGCAGGTGATGGAGGTCGGGGCCGAGGTGCCGGTCTGAGGCGGGATCCGGCGCAGGCGGGGAGACGGCGCGGCCCGTCCGGCCGCCTCGCCGCCAGCGCAGTGTTGTGCGCCGGCAACAGGCCGCCCGATTCCGCCGCGCGGCGCGGCGTGATCGCGCCGCGCGTGCTGCCAGCCCGCTGACCTTGGGTTATCCGCGCGCGGATCATCGTGCGGCGACGCAGCAGGCCCATGGCGGATCGGACCATCCAGAGCGGCGGGAGCGACGGCGCGCGGGTGCTCAGCCACAAGTTCGAGCCGCCCGCCGATCCGCGCGACCTGGCGCGCGCGTGGTGCGAGCACATCGCACCCGCCTTCGAGGTCGGCCTGCGGCCCGAGGCCGACCTGTCGGCGCCGATCGCGATGCAGACCTACCACCTCGGGGACCTGATCGTCGGGGACGTGATCGCGCCCGCCCACGTCCTGGAGCGCGGATCGCGGATGATCGAGCGGCAGGGGATCGACCACATCCTGATCCAATTCTACCGGCGCGGGCAGAGCACCGTCGAGCGGCGCGACGGGAGCGAGCGGGTCACGGAGGGGCAATGCGTGGTCTTCGATCTCGCCCAGCCCGTCCGCATCGTCGCCGAGCCGGTCGATGCGACGAACCTCGTCGTGCCCCGCGCCCGCCTGGAGGACCAGGGATGCCAAGTGGGCGGCCTCCACGGCCGCGCCTTCGACTACGACGGCGACCCGTTCGGACGGCTGTTCCACGAGTTCCTCGCCAACCTCGTCGCCTGCGGCGACCTGCTCCATCCGCGCGAGGCCGCCGCCGGCGCGCGCGCCCTGGTGCAGCTCTGCGACACCTTCCTGCGCGGGCGCGCGGGGAACGGCCCCCCGCAGAACCTCGACGCGCGCATCCGGGTCCGGCGCTTCATCGAGCGTCAGCTTCACGATTTCGACCTGGGCCCGGCCATGATCGCGGCGCAGCTGGGCCTGTCGCGCTCCACCCTGTACCGCCTCTTCGGTGAGACGGGCGGCGTGCTGGCCTATATCCGGGACCGCCGCCTGATGCGCGCGATGCGCCTCCTGGTCCGGTCCGACGCGGCGCAGCCGATGCGGATCTCGCAACTCGCCTACGCGGTCGGCTTCGCCGACGAGAAGACGTTCCGGCGCGCCTTCCGGCGCCGGTTCGGGTTCCTGCCGAGCGAGGCGATGGCCTACCAGCTCGGCCCCGACGATGCCGGGATGCCGGTCCTGCGCCGCTGGTTCGACAACCTGTAGGGACGATGCCGGGGAGGCTCGGGATCGGTCCGGCCGAAGCGGCCCGCGCGTGCGGCGCCCCGGGCAAGCCCGGGGCGCCTCTCGGAAGAGCGGCCAGGTGATCGGGACTGGGGACGCGTCCGCCGAGATTCGCTCGAGCGCCCGCTCATCCGACATCCGGTTGATGGCTTCGCCATCTCCGATTTCGGCCATGCGGATGTCGGCTTCGCTCAGGCGCCGCGCGGGCTTGGCATATGCCATCCGGTTGATGGCTTCGCCATCTCCCATTTCGGGAATGCGGATGGCGGCTTCGCTCAGGCGCCGCGCTCAGGCGCCGCGCAGGCTGGTGATCCGGGACACGCTTCGATCGAGCGGATCCCGGATCAGTTGGTCGAGAAGGTGTAGTTCAGGCCGCTGCGCAGCACCATGAAATCGTCGCCGAGCGCGCGACGGCCGGGCGTGCGGAGGAAGACGTCGCCGGTCCCCGTGTTGACGGCGAGCAGGCTGGCGCCGCCGTTGCGCGCGAGGTTCACGTAGAGACCTTCGAGCTTGAGCGTCACCGCCGAGGCGCCGAAGACGTTCAGGAAGGAATCCCTCCCGAGGGCGTACTCGACGCCGCCGACGGTCCAGCCGGTACGCATCTGCGCGTTGTCGGTGGCGCCGAAGAAGCGCCGCGCGCTGCCGCCGCCATACGCGAAGCCGCCGGTCGCGTAGACGAGCGTGCGGTCGAAGGCGTAGCCGAGCCGCCCCCGCGCGGTGCCGAAATACTCGAGCCCCGCCGTGGCGCGCGGATCGAAGAAGATCGCGTTCGGGTTCAGCACGGTGTTGGGGCCCGCGAGGACGCCGGAGCGGCGGCGTCCCGCGTCGAGGTACTGCGCGTCGGCCTCGACGCCGACGACGACGCCGCTGCCGGGCGTCATCTGGTAGTTGGCGCCGACCTGAAGGCCGCCCGTGAAGCCGTTCTGGCCCCGGTTGCTGAAGCCGAAGGTTCCCCGACCGTGCCGATGGCCCGGTCGTCGATCAGGAAAGCCGCGTTCCGGTTGCGGCTCTCGCGGGTGGTGAAGGCGTAGCCGACATTGCCGCCCACGGAGAAGCCCGTCCACGTGAAGACCGGAACCGGCGTGAAGCTCGGCGGCTGCACGCGGCGCGGCAGATCCGCCGCGCAGGCCGGACCCGCCACGGCAATCGCGAGAAGAGCGGATGATAATCTCTTTTTATTCATGGCCTCGGACTCGTTTCGTCGAGGCCGGCTGCATGCCCTGATCTTGGAACAGAGTCTATGACGCGCCCGCAACGTCGTTCTTGTTGGCCATGTCCTGAGACTCCGCGACCTCACTTTGGGACAGGAAGGCGGGACGGCGGCGCGACGGCGGCCGGAGCGGAGCCGCCCGGCCGGCGCCGCACGGTTCGCTTCTCATTCCGCGCGGACCCGGCAGCGTCCCGCGGCGCCGTCAGCGGCCGAACAGGCCGGGATGCCGCGCGCGCAGGGCGAGCGTCAGCGCCAGGGTCTTGAGGTCGGTCAGTTCAGCCCGGTCGGCCAAGGCGGCGAGCGCGTCGAGGGGCATCTCCACGACCCGGATGGACTCGTGCTCGCCGGGCGCCCCGCCGCCCGCGCCGACGCGGTCGGCCTGCCGGTAGGGCGCGAGGAACAGGTGGATCCGCTCCGTCGAGATGCCCGCGCAGGAATAGGTGGTGCCGACGGGCTCGAGGTCGCGCAGGCGCAGGCCGACCTCCTCCAGCGCCTCGCGCCGGGCATTGTCCGCCGGCGTCCCGTCCTCGATGAGGCCGGCCGGCGCCTCCAGCAGCGTCTGGGCGCCCTCGGCGTAGAGGGCCGGCACGCGCAGCTCCCGCACCAGCACCGCCACCCGCCGCTCGGGATCGTAGGGCAGCACGCCGACCGAATCGCCGTGGTCCTCGATCTCCCGCACGGCCTGCGACCCGTCGGCGAGCCGCACCTTCGCGATCCCGAAGCGGCTCCAGCCCTCGTGCAGGACACGCAGGTCCAGGATCTTCGCCTCCACGCCGCCCTCCTTCCGCGCCGGCCCGTCCCCGGGCGCGGCGCGCTCCGGGGCGGGAACCGCTCCCGGGCCCGCGACGAGACGGCAACCGCGAGGGCGGCCGGATGTTGCGTGGCGCGGCGCTCAGCCCTTCCAGTTGCGGAGGGCCGCGAAGGGGCTGTCCTCCGCGGCGGGCCGGGGCGGGGCCAGCACCGGCTCGACCTGGGCGACCGCGTCCGCCAGGGAGAAGGCGGTGCCGCTCGGGAGCTTGCCGCCGGCCGCGTCCTGGTGCCCGCCGCCGCGGAACAGCCGCGCCCCCGCGAGGGCCGTGCCGTCATTCGAGCGGAAGGACAGGGTGCCGGTGCGCTGCACGTTGACCACCCGCGCGGCGCGGCCCTCCGCCATGATCAGGTCCGAGACCCGCTGGAAGGTGCCGGGATCGAGGCCGAAGGACAGCAGCGTCCCGTCCGGGAGCGGATGGAACAGCGCGTCGGAACGGGCGAGCAGGCGGGCCACCCTCAGGCGGGTGGTCAGGGCCGGATCGTCCCCAGGCGCCTGCCGCATCAGGTCGTCCACGATGGCGCCGCGGATCTCGGGGACGCGGCGTTCGAGGTCGGCCGGCGTCGCGCCCGCGCGCAGGGCCGCGGCCGCGTCGAGCAGCAGGCGCGACACGACGCCGTCATGGGCCGGATGCCCGGCCGGCACCAGGGTGGCGACGTTGTCCCAGAACGCCTCGTCGAGCGCCTGCCCGCTCGGGAAGCGCGGATCGTGCTTGCGCCAGAGGTCGACCGCGTCCACGGCCTCGACGAGCACGGCGAGGTCCTCGGCGCGGTCGGGCTCCGGGCGGGTCGCGAACAGGGCGCGGTGGGTGAGGGCCATCCGGGTCGCGCTCGATCCCTCGTCGATCAGCACGGTGACCGCCGGATCCTCGACGCCGAAGCGCAGCAGGCCCGGGCGATCCGGGTCGGGCTGCGGCGCGAAGCCCTGGCGCCCGAGCTGCTCGACCGACGAGGCGTGGTGGTCGAGCACGACGAGGCCGTGCCCGTCGCCCGGCTCGCGGCGCCGGTTCATGGCCGCGAAGCGGCGCAGGAAGGCGATGGTCGGCTCCTCGAGCCCGAGATCGGTGAGGAGCAGGGTCTCGCGCGCCCTGGCGCGGCCGAGCCGCTTCAGCTCGGCCTCCACGACTGGGCCGACATCGCCGTAGCGGGGCACGTGCACGACCCGCTCCGGGTCGCAGAGGCAGGCGACGACCGTCGAGGCGCCGTAGCCGTCGAGATCGTGGTGGGTGATCTGGGTCAGGGTCACGGGTGGGTCTCGGCCGGCGGCGATCGGGCGAGCATAGACGCGGCCCGCCCGGTCCGGCGAGTGGGCCGGGACGCCACAGCCCCCGCCGGGGCCCCGCGCCCGAACCCCGCGCTCAGGTCCCGCTGCGGCCGCCGGAGGTGCCGGCCCCGCGGCCGACATCGCCGCCGCCGGCGAGCGGGTCGTCCCCCATGTCGCCGCCGAGGTCGCCCGTGCTGCCGACGCCCCCGCCGATGTCGCCGGTGCTGCCGCCGGCGACCCCGCCCTGGTTGGCGCCGAGGTCGCTGCCGAGATCGCCGGTGCCGCCGCCGGCCAGGGTCCTGCGGCGGGCGAGCCCTCGCCCGCCGTGCCGACCGACCCGCCGCCGGGAAGCCCGTCCGTGCCGGCCCCCGGCGCCCCGGCGAGCCCGCCGAGGCCGCCGCCGCCCGATCCGGGCGCGTTCGCCCCGAGCCCGCCGGGCGCGCCGCCGCCGAGCTGGCCCGTGCCCCGATCGACCGGCTGGCGGCGCTCGTCGGCGCCCTCGCCCCCGGCCGGGCCGCCGCCGAGGCCTCGCTCCGTCTCGCCCACGCTCATTGCTCCGCCCTCCTGTCCGCCGCCCGGGGCGGCGTCAGCCGGGTCAACGATCCGGCCGGGATCCCGGTTCGCCGGCGGGCGCGCCCTCCCCTGCGGCGCGGCGCTCCCGCCAGAGCGCCGCCACCAGAACGAGGTTGGCGAGGGCGAGCCCGGTCAGGAGCGCGAGGGCCGCCTGCGCGCCCGCCGCCGCGAGCACGAAGGCGCCGGCGGAGGGGGCCAGAGCCTGGGCGACGAGGTTCGGCCGGGCGAGCCGGCCCACGAGCGGCGCGTAGCGCAGCGGACCGAACAGGGCGAGCGGCAGCGTGCCCCGCGCGATCGAGTAGACGCCGTTGCCGGCGCCGTAGAGGACGAGCGCGAGGGCCGGCCACGCGACGCCGAACGCCAGCAGGACGAGCCCGGCCGCGATCAGGCCCATGGCGGCGGTGAGGGTCCAGATCGGGTGGTGCCGGCCCCGGTTCGCCATCTCGATCACCCGCGCGCCGACCTGGGCGGGGCCGACCACGGCCCCGAGGGCGACCGCCGCCGCGAGGGACGCGCCGCGCGCCTGGAGCAGGGTGAGGAGGTGCACCGAGACGATCGCGGTCGTCGCCCCGCCGAGCGTCAGGATGCCGGCGAGGCACAGGAAGGCCCGCCGCTCGCCGGGCGCCAGGGCGGCGCTCCCCGCCGGGGCCGCGGCCGTCTCCGGGAGCGGCGGCGGGGCCGGGATGACGAGGAGGACCAGGGGCAGGGCAAGGGCGAGGAGGAGGCCCGCATAGGCCAGGCAGGTGCCCCGCCAGCCGAGCTGCGCCACCAGGACGGCCGAGAGCGGCCAGCAGACCGTGCTGGCGAAGCCGCCCCACAGGGTCAGGGCCGAGATCGCCGGCCGGGCGCCCGCGCCGTAGAGGCGCCCCAGGGTGGCGAAGGCGGCGTCGTAGAGGCCGCCGCCCATGCCGGCGCCCAGGATCAGCCAGCCGGCGAAGAAGACCGGCAGGCTCGGCGCGAGGCCGATCACCGTGAGGCCGAGCGCCAGCACCAGGATGGCGAGCGCCAGGACCGGGCGGCCGCCCGAGCGGCCGATCGCCCGGCCGACCCGCGGCGAGACCAGGCCGGAGACGAGCAGGCCGGCGGACAGGCTGCCCACGATCCAGGGCAGCGGCCAGCCCGTCTCGGCGGCGATCGGCGGCGCCAGCACCGTGAGCAGGTAGTACGACGTGCCCCAGGTCAGGATCTGGACCACCCCGAGGGCGCTGACCACCGCCAGCCGGGGGCGGGCGCTCACGCGGCCCGGCCGCAGCAGGACCCGGCCCCGGACGAGACCGCGCCGCCGCTGTCCCCGCCCGGGTCCGCGCCGCGCGCGGTCGTGCAGATCCCGGTCTCCGGGAGAACCAGCGCGACCTCGTCGGCGGCCGCGCGATCGCCGGCCAGGGCGGCCGCGATCGAGCGCACCTGCTCGTAGCCGGTCATCATCAGGAAGGTCGGGGCCCGGCCGTAGCTCTTGATCCCGGCCGTGTAGAAGCCCGGCTCCGGGTGGGCGAGCTCCCGGTGGCCGTGCGGCGGGACCGAGCCGCAGGAATGCAGGTTCGGGTCGATCAGCGGGCCGAGCGCCCGGGCGCTCTCCAGCCCGGGATCGAGGTCCAGGCGCAGCTCGCGCGTCAGGGCGAGGTCCGGGCGCTGGCCGGTGGCCGTCACGATCCGGTCGACCGGGCCGAGCGTGCACGGGCCGCTCCCGGTCTCGCCCTCGACCAGGAGGCCCGCGCCGGCCGGGCGCAGGGCCGTGAGCGCGAAGCCCCGCACCAGGCGCGCGCGGCCGGCCTCGACCAGGGCCCGGAGCCGCAGGCCGAGGTCGCCGCGCGCCGCCAGCCGGTCCTGCGCCCCGCCGCCGTAGACGCGCGACAGGTCCGTGCCGCGGGTGGCCCAGAGCAGCCGGGTGCCCTCCTCCTCCTCGGCGAGCCGGCCGAGGTCGAGCAGCACGTTCGCGGCCGAGTGGCCGGCCCCGACCACCAGGGTGGTCCGCCCCGCATAGGCGGCCCGGTCGCGGCCGAGCACGTCGGGGATCCCGGTGGCGATCCGGTCCGCCAGCGCCGCCTCGCCCGCGGCCGGCAGGCCGTCGGCGCCGAGCGGATTGGGCGTCGCCCAGGTGCCGGAGGCGTCGATCACCGCGCGGGCGAGGTCGCGCCGGAGGCGGCCGCCCCGCTCCCGCACCGCGAGCACGAAGGGCCGCGCCGCCCGGTCGCGGCCGGCGGCCTTGTCGAGGCCCTTCCGGCTCAGGGCCGTGACCCGGGCCCCGGTCTCGATCGCGGGCGCCAGGTCGGGGGTCGCGGCGAGCGGGGCGAGGTAGCGGCCGACCAGCTCGGCCCCGGTCGGGTGCGCCGATTCGGGCGGCATCTCCCAGCCCCGGCGCGCCAGGAGCGCCCGCGCGGCCGGGTCGACGTTGAACGCCCAGGGCGAGAAGAGCCGGACGTGGCCCCAGTCCCGGACATGGGCGGCGACCTCCGTCCCGGCCTCGTAGACCTTCACCGGCAGGCCGCGGGCGACGAGGTGCGCCGCCGCCGCCAGGCCGACCGGCCCGGCGCCGATCACCGCGACCGGCAGGAAGGTGGGGGTCTCGGACATCAGCTTTCTCCGCTCTTTCCAGAATGATCGAAATAACGGGCACGAGGTCAGGCGGCGGCGTCCCCGCGCGCGCAGCCCGCATCGGCGCAGCACTCCGCCGTCAGGAAGTCCAGCAGGGCGTCCATGGACGGATAGACCGCGCGGCAGATCAGCGTGGTGGCCTGCCGCTCCTGGGAGACGAGGCCGGTCAGGATCAGGCGGTGCAGGTGGTGGGACAGGGTCGAGGCCGCCGCGAGGCCGACCCGCTCCTGCAGCTGCCGCACCGGCAGGCCGGCGGGCCCGGCCCGCACCAGCGCGCGATAGACCCGCAGGCGCGTCGGGTTGCCGAGGGCCTCGAGCTGCTTGGCGGCTTGTTCGACATTCATCGAAATATCCTGCCCCGAGGCCGTGGAACCGTCAAGCCGCGGATCCGCCGCGGCTCACCCCTCCTGGGGCGCGAGCCGCGCCCGCGCCGCCCCGCGCTCGTACCAGTCCTTGGAGCGGTTCACGATCCGGACCACGCTGAGCATGACCGGGACCTCGATCAGCACGCCCACCACCGTGGCGAGCGCCGCGCCCGACTCGAACCCGAACAGCGAGATGGCCGCCGCCACCGCGAGTTCGAAGAAGTTGGAGGCCCCGATCAGCGCGGAGGGGCCGGCGACGCAGTGCTGCTCCCCGGCGAGCCGGTTCAGGAGGTAGGCGAGCCCGCTGTTCAGGTAGACCTGGATCAGGATGGGGACCGCCAGGAGCGCGATCACGGCCGGCTGGGCCAGGATCTGCTCGCCCTGGAAGCCGAACAGCAGGACGAGGGTCGCCAGCAGCGCCGCCAGCGAGGCCGGCCCCAGCCGCGCCAGGAGGCGGTCGAGGGCGGGCTGGCCGCCCGCGGCGAGCAGGCTGCGCCGGGCCGCCTGCGCGACCACGACCGGGATGACGATGTAGAGCACGACCGAGAGGACCAGCGTGCCCCACGGGACCGTGATGGCCGAGAGCCCGAGCAGCAGCCCGACGATGGGCGCGAAGGCCACCACCATGATGCCGTCGTTGAGCGCCACCTGGCTCAGCGTGAAGTGCGGCTCGCCCCGCGTGAGGTTCGACCACACGAACACCATCGCGGTGCAGGGCGCCGCGGCCAGGATGATCAGCCCGGCGACGTAGCCGTCGATCTGGTCGGCCGGCAGCAGCGGCCGGAACAGGTGGCCGATGAACAGCCAGCCCAGCGCCGCCATCGAGAACGGCTTCACGGCCCAGTTGACCAGGAGCGTCACGCCGATGCCGCGCCAGTGCCGCCCGACGTGGCGCAGCGCGGCGAAGTCGATCTTGAGCAGCATGGGCACGACCATGAGCCAGATCAGCCCCGCCACCGGCAGGTTGACCTTGGCGATCTCGGCCGCGCCGACGGCGCGGAAGACGCCCGGCACGGCGTGGCCGAGCGCGACGCCGACGACGATGCAGAGGGCGACCCAGAGGGTCAGGTAGCGTTCGAAGGTGCCCACGGTGTCCTCAGGCGGTGGCGACGCGGCGGCCGCTCTCGTCGACGACGCGCTCGCCGTCCTCCTTCACGAACTCGCCCTGCTGCGCCGGCAGCAGGTCCAGCACCGCCTCGGAGGGGCGGCACAGGCGCACGCCCAGGGGAGACACGACGATCGGCCGGTTGAGCAGGATCGGGTGCGCGGCGATCGCGTCGAGGAGCTGGTCCTCGCTCAGCGACGGGTCGCCGAGCCCGAGCTCCGCGTAGGGCGTGCCCTTCTCCCGCAGCAGGTCGCGCACGGTGACGCCGGCGCGCCGGGCGAGGGCGCGCACCATGGCGCGGCTCGGCGGCGTCTTCAGGGACTCGACGACGTGCGGCTCGATGCCGGCGTTGCGGATCATCGCCAGGGCGTTGCGCGACGTCCCGCAGGCGGGATTGTGGTAGATGACGACGTCCATCAGGCGACCTCCGGCCGGGGTGGGATGGGGCGCGGAGCCTCCGCGCCGTGCGGCGGGCGGGCGGCCGGACCTGCCCGGCATGCCCGGCCGCGGAAGAGGCAGGCCGCCCGCGCGCTCACGCACGGGACACCGTCTCCTGCGGCCCGCAGCAGGCCGCGAGCGCGGTGACGGCCGGGGCGCAGACCTCCGGGCGTCCGCCGCAGCAATCCCTCATCAGGAACTCGATCAGGCCCGAGAGCGCCCCGTAATCGGCGCTGTAGATGATCGAGCGGCCCTCGCGCCGGGACTGGACCAGGCCCGCATGCGCCAGTTCCTTGAGGTGGAAGGACAGGTTGGAGACGGCCACGCCGACCTCGGCCGCCAGGCTGCCCGCCGCCATGCCGTCGGGACCGGCCGCCACGAGGCGGCGCACGCTCCGCAGCCGGTGCGCCTGCGCGAGGGCCGCGAAGGCGGCGAGGGCTTGCCGTTCGTCCATCGACGATCCAATAATTCTACTCTTGTTGAAACGTACGAGACTCTGCGCCCGTGGACAAGCCCCTTCAGCCCTTCGCCGACGGCCTCCCGAACCTCGCCGAGGCCCATTTCGCGGTGCCGAGCCCGGCGGCGCTGGAGCCCGGCCGGCACCTGACGCACGCGCCGCGCTTCCTGATCCTGTACGGCTCCCTGCGCGAGCGCTCGTTCAGCCGCCTCCTCGCCTACGAGGCGGCCCGGCTCCTGGAGCGGATGGGCGGGGAGGTGCGGATCTACCACGCGCACGGCCTGCCCCTGCCGGACGACGCGCCGGCCGATCACCCCAAGGTGCAGGAACTGCGGGCGCTCTCGCTCTGGTCGGAGGGGCAGGTCTGGGTGAGCCCGGAGCGGCACGGCGCCCTGACCGGCGTGATGAAGAGCCAGATCGACTGGCTGCCCCTGGCCGAGGGGGCGCTGCGCCCGACCCAGGGGCGCACCCTCGCCGTCATGCAGGTCTCGGGCGGGTCGCAATCCTTCAACGCCGTCAACGCCCTGCGCGTGCTCGGGCGCTGGATGCGGATGATCACCATCCCCAACCAGTCCTCGGTGCCGATGGCCTACCGGGAATTCGACGAGGCGGGGCGGATGCGGCCCGGCCCGCTCTACGACCGGGTCGTCGACGTCTGCGAGGAACTGGTCAAGTTCACCCTCCTGACCCGCGATCGGGCCGAGTACCTCGTCGACCGCTACAGCGAGCGCAAGGAGCGCGCCCCCGAGCGGCTGCGGGCGGTCGAGGCGGAGATCGGGACGGGGCGCTGAGGCCCCGCCGCGGCGGCCGGCCTCCCGGGGCCGCCGCCCGATCCCGGGCGAGACCGCCCCGCGCGCGGTCCAGGACGCGGACCGGGACACGCGCACCGGCGGTCATGTCCCGTGGCCGTCGGTTCCGTTCCCGCAGGGTCGTCAGGCCATCGGCGCGTGTCGGCCCTGCGAGAGGCTCAACGGCCCGATGCCGCGGCATCCCGCGCCCTCGGCACGAGCGCGCGGCCCTCGGCGCCTGCCCGAGGGCTCCGATCCGGCCGGGTTCTCCGCGGCGCGCCGGAACCAGATCTGCCCCTACGTTACTAGTTGATGGACGATGTCCGCGCGCATTTCATCAATTCATTAAAACCTTCTCGCGTAATTCGGACCCATACGGCACGTGAGATCCGATAATGCGAAGGCAATTGCGAGCGGCGCTGGCCGTCCTCGGGCTCTGCTCCGCGGTGGTGGGCGGTCGCGCCGAGGCTCAGGAGCGCGTTCTGCGCCTGGGCTACCTGTTCTCCCAGGCGTCCCAGCTCGGCGCCGGCGCGCAGCGCTTCGCCGAGGAGGTCGCCAAGCGGACCGGCAACGGCACCCGCGTCGAGCTCTACCCGAACGGCAGCGTCGGCGGCGAGGTCGAGATGGTCGAGGAGCTGCGGCTCGGCCATCTCGACATGGCCTTCCTGACCAGCGCGCCCTTCGCCAGCCTCATCCCGGAATTCGGCGTCTTCGACATCCCGTTCCTGTTCCGGGACGCGCGCCACGCCCAGGCGGTGCTCGACGGGCCGATCGGCCAGGGCTACCTGCGCAAGTTCCAGCAGAAGGGCATCCTGGCGCTCGCCTGGGGCGAGAACGGGATGCGCCACATCACGAACGGCAAGCGGCCCGTCACCGGCCCGGAGGATCTCCAGGGTCTCTCGATGCGGGTCCCGCAATCCGACGTGATGCTGGCGGGCTTCCGCGCCCTCGGCGTCAAGGCGGAGCCCCTCGCCTTCCCGGCCCTCTACGGGGCGCTGCAATCGGGCCGGTTCGACGGGCAGGAGAACCCGATCGCCGTGATCACGGCCTCGCATTTCGAGCGGGTGCAGACGCACCTGACGCTGAGCGGGCACATCTATTCCTGGGCCGCCATCCTGATCGCCAAGCCCGCCTGGGAGGGCCTGAGCCCGAGCGAGCAGCGGGCCTTCGCGGAGGCGGCCCGCGCGGGCGGCGAGGTCTCCCGCGAGGTGGCCGGGCGGGCCGAGAAGGAGGGCGTCGAGGCCCTGCGCCGCGCCGGCATGGCGGTCGTGGCCTCGGTCGACCGCGCGGCCTTCGCGCGGCGCCTCGAGGCCACGAACGCGGAATTCGGCCGCCGCTTCGGCGCCGACCTCATCCAGCAGATCAAGTCCGTCCCCTGACCGCGAGCCCCCCATGCCCACCCTTGGTCTCGACCGGCTGTCGGTCGCGCAGCGCATCCTGGCCGGCTTCGGCGTCGTGCTGCTCCTCCTCGGCGCCTCGGCCCTGCTCACCTTCCGCAACGCGAGCGTCCTCACCGCGGAGGTCGCCCGGGCGGGCGAGCGCGTCGAGGCGGCCGAGAGCGCCAGCGAGTTCGAGCGCTTCCTGAACGGCGTGCGCCGGCTCGTCCTCAACTACATGCGCACCGAGCAGGGCGAGATGCTCGTCGAGCTCAAGGCCGGGCTCGCCAAGCTCGCCGCCGAGAGCGAGCGCATGGCGCGGTCCGGCGGGGCCGAGGCGGGCCCGCTCGCCGCGCACGCGAAGGATTACGCCGCCCAGGCCGAGACGCTCGTGGCGGCGATGCAGGCGCGCAAGGCCGCCCTCGGCGAGGTGGTGAAGCTCGGCGCGGCGCTGTCCAACGCCGGCTACGCGATCGCCGCGCGCGCCGCCCGCGAGCCCGACCTCGCCGCCGCGTCCTTCCGGGCCGACCGGGCGCTGCAGAGCGCCATCGCGGCCGCCATCCTGTTCCGCAGCAGCGGCAACCCGGCCGATGCCGACACGGCCGGCGTCGAGCTGGCGCGCTACGGCCGCGAGATCGACGCGCTCGCGCGGGGCGACGAGGGCGGCACGCTGCAGGCCTCTCTCAAGGTGGTGGCCGCGAAGCTGCCCCCCTTCAAGGCCGCCCTCGGCAGCAGCCTCGACGGGGCGGGCAGCGTCGAGCAGGCCTACCAGGTGCTGAAGCGGACGGGCGACGCGCTCATCGGGCTCGGCAGCGCGACGCGGGCGCAGGCGGTGCGCGAGCAGCAGCACCTGATGGGCCAGGTCGCGGCGGACGCGGCCGAGCTGCGCCTCATGGTGCTGGCGATCGGCGCGGCGGCCGTGATCCTCGGCGGCGTCCTGGCGTGGCGGGTCGGGCGGGGCGTCGCGCGGCCCCTCGCGGCGATGACCGGGGCGATGCAGCGCCTCGCTTCGGGCGACTACGCGGTCGTCGTGCCGGCCCTCGCCCGGCGGGACGAGATCGGCGCGATGGCGCGCGCCGTGCAGGTGTTCCGGGAGGCGCTGGTCGCCAAGCAGGAGGCCGACGCGCGGGCCGCCCGGGAGGCCGACGCGACGATGCGGCGCGCCGACCTCCTCGACCGCGTCACCCGGCACTTCGAGCAGAACGTGTCGCTGCTGACCCAGGGCCTCGCCGGCGCCGCGACCGAGATGGAGGCGACGGCGCGCGCGATGAGCGCCACGGCCGACCAGACCGCGCAGCAATCGGCGGCCGCGATGGGCGCGGCCGCGCGGACGGCGGGCAACGTCCAGACCGTCGCGGCCGCGAGCGAGGAGATGTCCGCCTCGATCCGCGAGATCGGCCAGCAGGTCGGGCAGTCGGCCCGCATCGCCCACCGGGCCGCCGAGGAGGCGAACCGCACCGACGTCCTGGTCGGGCAGCTCGCCGCCGCGGCCGAGCGGATCGACGCGATCGTCGGCATGATCGGCCAGATCGCCGGGCAGACCAACCTTCTGGCGCTCAACGCGACGATCGAGGCCGCCCGCGCCGGCGAGGCCGGCCGCGGCTTCGCCGTGGTCGCGAGCGAGGTCAAGGCCCTGGCGAGCCAGACGACGCGCGCGACCGAGGAGATCGCGGGCCAGATCCGGGCGATCCAGGACGCCACGCACGAATCCGTGGACGCGATCCGGAGCATCGGCCGCACGATCACCGAGATGGCCGGGGTCGCCGGCGCCATCGCGGCGGCCATGGAGGAGCAGGGCGCGGTGACGCAGGACATCGCCCGCACCGTGCAGGAGGCGGCGCGCGGCACCGGGCAGGTCACCGACGGCATCGCGGGGGTCCGCGACGCGGCGGGCTCGACCGGCGCCGCCGCCACCCAGGTGCTCGGCGCGGCCCAGGAGCTGGCCCAGCACTCGGAGCGCCTCACCCAGGAGGTCGGCGCCTTCCTGTCCGCCGTGAAGGCCGCCTGAGCCGGCGGCCACCCGGCTCCCGGGATCGCGGGTCCCGGGGGATGCGAGCGGGGCGCTCCGGCCCTCGCCGACCGGGAGCGCGGCCGACGGCGCTCCGGCCGGACCGCGGCCCGTCCGTCAGGCCGCGGCGCGCGCCACGGTCACCCGGGCCCGGGCGACCTCGGCGATCAGGCCCTCCGGGTCCGAGAAGTCGAGGTCCCGCTCCAGGAGCACCGCCCGGACCGGAGCCCGCGCCGCGAGGGCGGCGAGGAGTTCCCAGCTCACCTCCGAGACCGGCGCGCCGTGCGTGTCGATCAGCCGGCCGCCCTCCCGCGCGCCGCCGGCGAGGTGGACCTGCACGACCCGGTCGAGGGGCAGCGCGGCGAGGAAGGCCCGCGCGTCGAAGCCGTGGTTGGCCGCGTTGACCTCGACGTTGGTGACGTCGAGGCGCAGGCCGCAGCCCGTCGCCCCGGTCAGCCGGTGCAGGAATTCCGGCTCGCTCATAGTGGCGCCGGGAATCGCGAAGTCCGCCGTGATGGTCTCCGGGAGCAGCGGCCTCTCCAGGCCGTCCTGCACGATGCGGACGTCAAGCGCCGCGCGGGCTCCGGGATCCGGGATCCGCTCCGATCAACCGGATCCCGGATCAGGCGTCCGGGAGGCCCGCCTTCCTGAGCCCTTCGGTGATGCGGCGGTACTCGTCGAGGAAGGTCGGGTCGTCCGACCAATCCGCCTTCGCCCATTTCTCGACCGTGTAGCCGGGCATGAGCTTCAGGAGCTCGGCCACCGCGTGCCCGGCCTCGCTCGCGCGCCCCTTCCACGCGTAGGCCGCCGCCAGGTCGATGTAGGTCTGCCAGAACGGCCCGTCCGCGATGGCCTGGTTGCAGGTGGTGATGGCCTCGTCCCAGCGGGCGAGATGCGCGTTGGCGTGACAGATGAAGTACTTCCAGATCTTGGCGGCCGGGTCGCGGGGACTCAGCCGCAGCGCCTTCTCGGTGTAGGCGAACGACTCGGCGGACTTCCCGGACAGGATCTTGACATTTCCGATCGTCGCGTAACCCTGCGCGAAGTTCTTGTCCAGCTCGACCGACTTCAAGTAGAGCGGAAGGGCGGCATCGAAATTCTTGCGATACTTGTAGATTTCCGCCTTGACGTAGAACGCCATGGGGTCGTTCGCGTGCTCGGCGAGGTAGGCCGTGACGATGCGGTCGGCCTCGGCGATCTCGGCGGCGGGATCCGGGCTCCAGCGCGAGATGACGCGCGAGCTCATCGCCCGGGCGAGCCCGAGCTTGGCGAAGCCGTTGGTCGGGTCGCGGCGCAGCGCCTGCTCGAAGAAGGCCACCGCCTCGCCGAGGCTCTCCCGGCTGCGCGGCTTGTTGACCGCGGCCCAGCCCCGCATCGCGAGATCCGCCGCGTCGGGATTGTCGGGCCGCTCGCGCAGGGACCGCTGGCTCTCGGCCTGGATGAGCTGGATGTCGAGGGAGCGGGCGAGGCGTCCCACGAACTCGGCCTGCAGCTCTCCGAGGCGCGCGCGCTCGCCCTCGAAGCGGTCCGCCCAGAGATGCGCCCCGGTCTCGGCGGAGATCAGCTGCGCGTTCACCACCACCCGCTCGCCCGTCCGGCGCACGCTGCCCTCCAGCGCGTAGCGCACGCCGAGGTCGCGCCCGACCTGCTTCACGTCGGTGGGTTTGCCCTTGTAGGTGAAGGCGGTGTTGCGGGCGATGACGAAGCTGCCGGCGAGGTGGGAGAGGTCCGTCGTGAGATCCTCGGTGATCCCGTCGGCGAAGAAGTCCTGCTCGGGGTCGTTGCTCAGATTGGCGAAGGGCAGCACCACGATCGACAGGCGCGGTCGCGGGGCCGGCTCGCTCTCCCGCGTCGCGGTCGCCGGCGGGCCCGGCGCGGGCGCCCGCGCCGGGCCCGTCCGGTACGACCAGCCGAGGGCGCCCGCGGCGAGCAGCGACAGCACGCCCCCGGCGAGCAGGACCGCCCTGAGCGGCCTCCGCCGCGGGGCGGGGTCGGCCTCGTCGGGCCGCTCCTCGCCCTCGGCCAGGCCCGGGATCGCGGCCGCCGGCAGGGCGTAGACGCCGACCGGCCGGGCGATGTTCCTGAGTTCCTGCTCGCCGCGATCCTCGAACGGGTAGCGCAGCTTGTCGCGCACCTGGTCGTGGACGCTGCGCGAGATGCAGATCCCGCCGGGCTCAGCGAGCGGCTCCAGCCGCGCCGCGACGTTGACGCCGTCGCCGTAGAGGTCGCCGTCCGGTTCCGCGACCACGTCCCCGAGGTTGATGCCGACCCGCAGGCGCAGGGCCCGCTCCTGCGCCTCGCCGGCGCCGCGCAGCGCCATGGCCTTCTGGATGGCGACGGCGCAGGCGACGGCCCGCACCGGGCTCGGAAATTCGGCGATCAGGCCGTCGCCGGTCGACTTCACGATGCGGCCGCGTGCAGACAAGATCGCGGGATCGACCAGTTCGCGGCGCAGGGCCTTCAGCCGACGCAGCGTCCCGGCCTCGTCGAGGCCGATGAGACGACTGTAACCGACGACGTCGACAACCAGAATGGCCGCGAGCCGGCGCTCGACGAGCTTGTCCATTGGGCCCTCCCTGGCACTCACTATAGCGAAGGGGAGCGGCCGTGTTGAGGATCGCGCGGGGACGGGGCGGGCCCCGCCGCCTCGGCGCGACGCGCTCCCCGTCCGGGCGGGGCATCGGGTCCCGGATCCGGGGGCGGTCGCGGGGTCCTCGGGGCCGCGCCGCGCCTCGGCGGAATGGCCCGATGCACCTCTGCCGAGGGTCCCGGCCCCGCGTCATCGGCGCCGCCCAGCGGTGGCCCCTTCGGCGAATGAGGCTCAGGCCAGGCCGCGCTGCACCGTGCGGACCGGCTCCTCCTGCACCCCGCCGAGGTCGCGCGGCTTCATCTCCTCCAGGCTCTGCTGGCGCGGCTCGACGCCGAGGGCCAGCACCGTGACGATCTGAACGGCGAGGAGCCCGATCATCAGCGCCATCACGCCGCCGATCCCGTAGGTCTGGAACAGCGAGACCACGATGAAGGGCGTCACGATGGTCGCGCCGCGGCCGAAGGTGTTGCACAGGCCCGAGGCGCGCAGGCGCACCTCCGTGGGGAAGAGTTCGGGGATGTAGATCCCGAACAGGAGCGCGACGAGGACGTAGATCGGCACCGTGAGGCCGAAGCCGACGAGCGGCAGCAGCACGGGGTCGGTGGTGAGCGGGTAGAGGAGGCCGAACAGGATCGCCGCCGCCGAGGCGCCCGCGATGGTGGGCTTGCGGCCCCAGCGGTCGGCCGTGAGGGCGCCGATCGCGCTGCCGATCGGGGCGCCGAGCCCCATCAGCAGCGAGTAGCCGAACGAGGTCGCCACGCTCAGGCCCTGCTTGATGAAGAAGGTCGGCAGCCAGGTCACGAAGCCGTACAGCAGGGTGTTGATCACGATCAGGCACAGGCAGCCGACGATCACCCGCCCGAGGAGCGGCGGCCGGAACAGGGTCGCGAAGGCGGCCTTGGGCGCGGGCGGGCCGAGCGGCGCCGGCGGCGGCAGCGCGCCGCCGCGCGCGGCCTCCCGCTCGATCTCGCGCAGGAGCGCGTCGGCCTCCTCGGTCCGGCCCACGGCCTCGAGCCAGCGCGGCGATTCCGGCAGGCGCTTGCGGAGGTACCAGACGCCCAGGGCGCCGAGGCCGCCGAGGACGAACATCGCCCGCCAGCCAAGCAGCGGGATCACCACGTAGCCGGCGAGCGAGGCGACCGGCAGGCCGGTCACCACGAAGACCGCCATCAGCCCGAGCCAGCGCCCCCGCGAGCGGGCCGGCACGAACTCCGTCATGGTCGAGTAGCCGACCACGTTCTCGGCCCCGAGCCCCACCCCCATGATGAAGCGCAGGACGATCAGCACGGTCATGGAGGGCGCGAAGGCCGCCGCGATGGCGGCGAGGCCGAAGATCAGCAGGTTCGCCTGGTAGGTGAAGCGCCGGCCGTAGCGGTCGCCCAGGAAGCCGGTCAGGAACGAGCCGGCCATCATCCCGACGAAGGTCGACGAGACGAACAGGGCGTTCTCCGGCAGGGTCGAGAACCCGCTCTTCAGCGTCGCGCCGAGCACGGTCCCGGCGATGTAGATGTCGAAGCCGTCGAAGAACATCCCGATCCCGATCAGCCACATGATCCGGTAGTGGAACGGGCCGATCGGCAGCCGGTCGAGCCGGCCTCCCGCGTTGACGGGGGCAGTCGTGGCGTCTGGTCTCATGGCGTTTCCTCGGGGTGATGCGGGCGATGCGGAGGGCCCCGTCTGACGCGGTGTGCCGGCCCTCCGAGGGCGCGTGGGATCAGTTGAGGCGGCGCTGGCCCGCCGTGTCGCGGTACCAGTCGAACGGGGCATCGTGCGTCGCCACCATGATGCTCTTGACGTTGAAGTGGTCGTCGAAGCTCTCGGCGCCGCACTCGCGGCCGAGCCCGCTGTCGTCGACGCCGCCCCAGGGCGAGGCCGGGTCGAGGCGGTGGTGGTCGTTGATCCAGACGATCCCGGCCTTCACGGCGGCGGCGACCCGGTGGGCGCGGGCGACGTCGCGGGTGCGCACGGCCGCCGCGAGGCCGAAGGGCGAGTCGTTGGCGAGCCGCAGGGCCTCGGCCTCGTCCCGGAACGGCGTGACGCTGGTGAAGGGGCCGAACACCTCCTCCTGGAAGATCCGCATCTCGGCGCGGACATCCGCGAAGACGGTCGGCTCGACGAAGTAGCCCTCCTCGAAGCCCGGGATGCGCGCCGCGCGGCCGCCCGCCACCGCCCGCGCGCCCTCGTCGCGGCCGTGGGCCGCGTAGGTGAGCACGCGGTCGCGCTGCTTCTGCGAGATCACCGGCCCGAGCTGCGTCGCCGGGTCGAAGGGATCGCCGATGCGGATGCTCTTCGCCTTGGCGGCGAGCTTCTCCACGAACGCGTCGTAGATCGTGTCCTGGACGAGGTGGCGGCTGGCGCAGACGCAGGTCTGCCCGGCCCCGATGAAGGCCCCGAAGGCGGCGTAGTTGACCGCCTGGTCGAGGTCGAAATCGTCGAAGACCATGACCGGGGTCTTGCCGCCGAGCTCCATGGTCTGGTGGGCGAAGACGCGCGCGGCGGCGCTGCCGGCGATGCGCCCCGCCTCGGTGCCGCCGGTGAGGACGAGCTTGTTGATGTCGCGGTGCTCGGCGAGGGAGCGGCCGGTCGTGGGGCCGAGGCCCAGCACGATGTTGAACACGCCGTTCGGCAGCCCGGCCTCGGTGAAGATCTGGGCGAGCTTCAGGGTGGTGAGCGGGGTGTACTCGGACGGCTTGACCACCGTGGTGCAGCCCGTGGCCAGCACGGCGGCGAGCGACTTGCACAGGATCATCAGCGGATGATTGAAGGGCGTGCAGTTCGCCACGACGCCGATCGGCGTGCGCCGCGTGTAGTTGAGGTAGCTGCCCTCGACCGGGATCACCGCGTCGCGGCGCGAGAGGGCAAGGCCCGCGAAGTAGCGGAAGAAGTCCGGCAGGCGCGAGAGCTGCGCCCGGGTCTCGTTCACCGGGCGGCCGTTGTTGAGCGTCTCCAGCCGGTAGAGCGTGTCGAGATTGGCCTCGAAGGCGTCGGCGAGGCGGTTCACCAGCTTGGCGCGGGCGCGGGTATCCAGGCCGCCCCATTCCCGGGACTCGAAGGCCGCGCGCGCGCTGCGCATCGCCCGGTCGACGTCGGCCTCGGTCGAGTTCGGGATCCGGGCGATGACGGCCCCCGTCGCCGGGTTGCGCACGTCGATCAGCGTGCCGTCGCCGGCCTCGATCTCGCGGCCATCGACGAAGTTGCCGCGCGTCTCGACGGCGAGGTCTGGTCTCGACACCATGTTCAAGAAGGTCTCTCCCTCAGAGGATGACGGCGCTTCGCTCGAGCGCCGGGATGATGCGCCGCTCCGCCCGGGCGACGTGGTCCCGCACCCGGCGCCGCGCGGCCCGCGCGTCGCGCCGCTGCACGGCGTCGATGATCCCCGCGTGCTCGGCGATGAGCTGGGCCGGATCGCGCCCCCGGATGGTGGCGAGGCTCACCCGCACGAGCCGGTCGGCCTGCTCGATCAGGTCGCGGGTCACCGCCGCCATGCGGCGGTTGCCGGACGCCTCGGCGAGCGCCGTGTGGAAGGCGCGGTTGTAGGCGATGAAGTCGCCGCCCTCCGGCAGCTCCCGGAAGGCGTCGAGGCCGGCCAGCACGGCGGGCGGCGCGGACTCGGCCGCCTCCCCCGCGCAGGCCGGCTCGACCACCAGGCGGAACTGCAGCAGGTCGCGGGCGTCCGCGACCGAGATCGGGTTCACCTGATATCCCTGGCGCGGGTGAACCGTGACGAGCCGCTCCCGCTCGAGGCGCAGCAGCGCCTCGCGCACCGGCTGACGGCTGACCTCGAAGCGCTCGGCCAGCTCCTGCTCCCGCACCTCCGCCCCGGGCGGCACGCGGCAGGTGAGGATCTCGGCCCGGATGGCCTCGTAGATGGTGTCGCGGAGCAGCACGATCGTGACCCGTTCAGGTTGCCTCAACATCGCAGTCGTGAAATATCACGTCAACGGCTTTCGCGCGGTTCCCTCCCGGGGGCGGCGGGCCGGACGAGGGCGGCCGAGGGGTTCGGCGCGCGGTGCGGGAGGCGGACGATGCGGGTGACGCTGGCGGGCGGGATTTCGGCGGAGGTTCTGGGGGACGGGACGCCGCTCGTCCTGCTGCACTCGCTCCTGTCGGACCGGGCGAGCTTCGACCGCGTCCGGGAGCCCCTCGCCGCGCGGTTCCGGGTGGTGGTTCCCGACCTGCCGGGCTTCGGCGGATCGCGGCCCGCGGCCGGCGGCCTCGCCGCCGTGGCGGACCGGGTGGCCGAGGCCGTCCGGGACCTCGGCGGGGCGGCGCCGATCCTGCTCGGGAACGGTTACGGCGGCTTCGTGGCCCTGCAGCTGGCGATCCGTCATCCGGGCCTCGCGGGAAGGCTGGTGCTCGCCGATTGCGGCGCCTGCTTCCCGGAGCCGGGCCGCCAGGCCTTCCGGACCATGGCGGCCGTGGCGGCCGAGAAGGGGCTCGCGGCCCTCACCGACACGGCGATGCGCCGGCTGTTCGCGCCCGCCTTCCAGGCCGCGAACGAGGCGCTGATGGCGGAGCGGCGCGCCGCCTTCCTGCGCACCGACCCGGCGGTGTTCCGGGCCGCCTGCGAGGCGCTGGCCGGCCTCGACCTGCGCCCGGACCTCGCGGGCGTGACGGTGCCGGCCCTGGTGCTGGTCGGCGAGGAGGACGAGGCGACCCCGCCCGCCATGGCGCGCGACCTCGCCCGCGGGCTGCCGGACGCGCGACTGGCGATCCTGCCGGGCTGCGCGCATGTTCCGCCGCTGCAGGACCCGGCGCTGTTCCTGGCGGCCGTGACGCCGTTCCTGGAGGAGAGCCCGGCGGGGTCCCGGGCCGCCTGAGGGCGCGTCAGCCCACGCCCGCCAGCCCCTCGACCGCCGTCCCGGGCATCGGCACCGCGACGCCGCGCGGCACGGCCGGTTCGCGGGAGTGCCAGCCGGCCTTGGAGCGGGCGCGCCGCCGGCTCGGCTCGGCCAGGGCCGGGTTGGTGTCGGCGACGCGGGTCACGGGCAGGCCCGCCCCGGCGGGCTTGGCCAGCCGGAGCGGGCTCTCACGCGCACGGGCGCGCTCCCGTCCGACCGCCGAAGCGGCCACTCCGCCCCGGGCCCGCGTCGGCCCCTGCTCGGACGTCGGGGGACCCGTCACCGGGCCTGCGGACGAATCCGCGCGTCTTTCAGTGTCTTGCCGCTCCTCAAGTCGCCGTCCTCCATCCACGATCACACACCCATCCGGTGGTCCGATGCCGATCGCATTCAAAGGAGACGGTCGTGATGAGCAGAGATGCGCCGTCCAGATCATCGTTGTTATCGCAGTTTCCTGCGAAGCTCCGCCTGGAGAAATTCGACGATTGCATCGAAGCTGACTTCAAGGAGGAGGTTCGCAAGCAGTGCATCGATTCCGTCAAGCTCGTCCTGCCCGTCACGGTCGTGCTCCACCTGCTGATGCCGGTCGGTGCGACGTACGTGTTTCCTCATCCCCAGGTCATCATCACGTACCATTTTTTCATCGCATTGAGCTGCGTGGCAGGTGTCATGATGCTGCGCTGGAAGACGTATCGGAAACACATCCTCAATCTAGGCATTCTGGTCTGGTTCGCCTGCGCATCCGCCGCGGTGTTGGCGCTCATATATACAGAAAATGGGATCTATTATTATATCGGCGCGATCATATTCACCACATTTTACGCCGGCGGCTTCATCAGGACAACTTTCGATCGCGCATCGATCTGCTGTATTTTGGTTTTTACGTGCAGCAACGCCGGACTCTTCCTCAAGTCTTTTGACACGAAAGCGTTCGTCTATGTTAATTCCTTCCTGCTCTACACGATTTTCATTACGTTGGCGACCTGCTTCTTCGTTGAAAAGACGGAGAGGCAGAAATTCAAACTTGAAAGAGAATTGAGGAGCGAGCGCGACAGGATCGACAGGATCCTGCGGGATATTCTCCCCATGCAGATCTACGACCGCATCAAGGGCGGAGAGAACCATATCGCCGACCTGAATGATCATGTGACCATCAGCTTTTGCGACATCGTGGGTTTCACTCATCTGGCTTCCCGGACGTCGCCGCACGACGTGATCAGGCTGTTGAACGATCTCTTTTCGCAACTCGACGACATCGCGGCCAAGCACGGCATCGAGAAGATCAAGACGATCGGCGACGCCTACATGGCGGCGGCCGGCGTCGGGGACGCGATCCACAAGGACGCGCACGCCGTTGCCGGCTTCGCACTCGACGCGCGCCGCGCCGTCCTGGAGACGGGAGAGCGGCACGGCGCGGCGATCCAGATGCGGTTCGGCATCGCCACCGGCCAGGTCATCAGCGGAGTCATCGGCGTGACACGGCCCGTCTTCGACGTCTGGGGGTCGACCGTCAATCTCGCCAGCCGGCTGGAAACCGCCTCGCCGCCCGGGGCCATCACGCTCGACGCGCGCACCGCCGAGCTGCTCGACCGCCGCTTCCGGGTCCGCCCGAGCGGATGCATCGCCCTGAAGGGCATCGGGGCCGTCGCGACGTTCCAGCTCGTGCATTCGAACTGAGGCGCCCCGCTCGGGATCGCCCCCGCGCGCCGAGCGGCGCGATCCGCCTCCGCCGCGAGGGGGGACGGGACGCCGCTCCCGAGAGGCCGCGGCCCGCCGCGGCGGCCCACCTGCGGGCGGGACTCATCCGCCATCCGGTTGATGGCTTCGCCATCTCCGATGTCGGCCATGCGGATGTCGGCTTCGCTCAGGCGCCGCGCGGGCTTGGCATACGCCATCCGGGTGATGGCTTCGCCACCTCCCATTTCGGCCATGCGGATGTCGGCGTCGCTCGGGCGCCGCGCGGGCTCGTGATCCGGGAGCCGCTTCGATCAAGCCGATCCCGGATCAGTTCTCCGGGAGGCCGGCCTTCCGCAAGCCCTCGACGACGTACTGGTACTCCTCGAGGAAGACCGGGTTGTCGGACCAGCCCGCATTCGCCCATTTCTGAACCGTGTAGCCGGGCATGAGCTTCAGGATCTCCGCGACCGCGGCCCTCGCCTCGGCCTGCCGCCCCTGCCACGCGTAGGCGGCCGCGAGATCGATGGAGGACAGCCAGTAGGGTGAGAGGGCGACCGACTTGTTGCACCAGGTGATCGCCTCGTCCCAGTGCCGCTGATGCGTATGCGCGTGGCAGACGAAGTAGTACCAGACGTTCAACAGAGGGTCGCGCGGACTGAGGCGGATGGCCTGCAGCTCGCTGGAGATCGCCTCGCTCGCCTTGCCCGTCAGCGTCGAGACGTGCCCCTTCAGCGCCTGCGCCATCGCGTAGTTCCGATTGCCGGCGATCGCGGCCTCGTACATCGAGCGGGCGGAGTCGAACTGACGCCGCGCCCGGAAGACGTCGCCCTTGACCACCAGGGCGACGGCGTCGCCGGGGTAGCTCGCCAGGTACTTGTCGATCAGGTCCTCGGCGTCCTTGATGTCCTTGTCCTTGTCGCGGCTCCACGACATCGACGGCTTGGTGATGAGGGCGCGCGACAGGCCCAGGATGGCGCGGGGAAGGGTGGGATCGAGCGCCAGGGCCCGCTCGAAGTAATCCTGCGCCTCGTTGTTGCTCGCCAGGGAGCGCGGCTTGTTCAGCGCCGCCCAGCCCCGCATCGCCAGGTCGGACGCGCCCGGGTCGGTCGGACGTTCCCGCAACGAGCGCAGGCTCTCGGCCTGCGTCAGCTGGACGTCGAGGGAGCGCGCGAGGCGGGCGACGAACTCCACCTGGAGGTCGCCGAGGCGGCCCCGCTCACCGTCGAAGCGGTCGGCCCAGAGATGGGCACCCGTCTCGGCCGAGATCAGCTGCGCGTTGAGCACGACATTCTCGCCGGTCCGGCGCACGCTGCCTTCGAGCACGTAGCGGACCCCCAGGTCCCGCCCGATCTGCTTCACGTCGACGGGCTTGCCCTTGTAGGTGAAGGCGGTGTTGCGGGCGATGACGAAGCTGTCCGCGAGGTGCGAGACGTCGGTCGTGAGGTCCTCCGTGATGGCGTCCGCGAAGAAATCCTGCTCCGGATCGTTGCTGAGATTCGTGAAGGGCAGCACGACGAGGGACAGGCGCGGCGCCGGATTGACGGCCGCGGCGGCAGGGAGGGCGCCCGGGTTCGGCACGGGTGGCCGCGCCGGCGCCGAGAGCCACCATCCGAGCCCGCCGGCCGCGAGCAGGGCGACGAGGCCGGAGGCGAGCGCGACCCGCCTCAGCGGCCGCTCGGCCCGCCCGGGTCCCGGCTCCTCATCGGTCTCGGGAAGCGACGGGATGACGGCCGCCGGCAGCGCGAACACGCCCAGGGGCCGGGCGATGTTCCTGAGTTCCTGCTCGCCGCGATCCTCGAACGGGTAGCGCAGCTTGTCGCGCACCTGGTCGTGGACGCTGCGCGAGATGCAGATCCCGCCGGGCTCCGCGAGCGGCTCCAGCCGCGCCGCGACGTTGACGCCGTCGCCGTAGAGGTCGCCGTCCGGCTCCGCGACCACGTCCCCGACATTGATGCCGATCCGCAGCCGGAAGACGCGGTCCTCGGGCGTGCCGGCGTCGCGCGTCAGCATCCCCTTCTGGATGGCGACCGCGCAGGAGACGGCCCTGAGCGGGCTGGGGAACTCGACGACCAGACCGTCGCCGGTCGTCTTGACGATGCGCCCGCCCGCGGCTGCGATGCGCGGATCGACCAGTTCGCGGCGCAGGGCCTTCAGCCGACGCAACGTGCCGGCCTCGTCCGCCCCCATCAGGCGGCTGTAGCCCACGATGTCCGCGACCAGGATAGCGGCAAGTCGACGATTGAGCGCCTTGTCCATATGGTTCCCCCCTGCGCCCTCCTATAGCCAGCAGGGTTCGATCTGTTGAGGACCGAGAGGTCGCACTCCCGGAGCGATTTGGCGGGACTTGATGCAAGCGCGCCTTGGTGCCGGCAGAGTTTGGCGCCCAATGAGCATGATCCCGGACCACGCGGCGGCGCTCGCGACGCGGCGCGGGTGGCGAGCGACGCGGGAGCGGTCCCGCCGACGCGCACGGGGACGGGCAGCGCCGTTCGCGCGCGGGGCGCCCTCCCCGTGGGCCCGATCGGCCGGAATTCGCGGGCCGATCTCCGGCCCGGCCGGTCCGAGACGGCGCCGCGCGGGCCTCAGCCGAGGGCCGCCAGCAGCAGGGCCGTGCGGATCGCGCTGCGGCGCGCCGGCTCGGTCGCGCGGCGGTCATGGGCGACGAGATGCGCCCAGCCGTGCGACAGAACCGCAGCGTCGATGTCGAGCATCACGCCGTCGGCGATCACGCGCGGCCCAGGTTTCGTGTCCGCCAGATAGCCGGAGATGGCTTGGTTCAACTGCTCGTCCGAGACGATCCTCGCCCGGTAGAGCTCACCCAGAGTGCCGCAACCAGTCCACATCGCACTCGAACCGCTCTGCTGAGAGTTGCGCGGACGTGAAAGGTAAAGACAGCAGCGGACGTGATCATCGTCTGTTTGAGGTATGCTGCGATCGCGGGCAAAGTTGTGGCGTGCGCGCATCGGTCGAGGACCGAAGCTCACCCCTCCCTGCCGGGCCGCGAGGGTCTCCC